>NZ_AP023212.1:1276666-1580000 GCF_016593255.1 Hydrogenimonas urashimensis
CGCTCCACCAGGCGGCGCAGCCGCGCCACTTCCTCACGCAACAGGGCGATCTCCCCCGCCGGCGAATCCGGTCGCTCCGACCCGGACGGTTCCAGGGGACGCTTCTGCTCCGACACGGGCAATGGATCGTCCCCGGTTTTCGCATCATCCAGCACCACATAGTTGACTCTCTGCCCGTTCTCTTCGAGCGTCACCCCTTCAAGTTCTCCCCGCTGGATCTTTTTGATGACGCTGTAGATGCTCACGCGGTTGAGTTTCGCATACTCTTTGACGGTGATTTTTTTCATGACCGAATCTCCGTTTTTGATTGTAATTTTACACCATTGTGTTTCGAGCCGCATCGTATCTTCTTGACTTCACCGACTATACGCTCTATCATTGAAGGATGAGATTACGCCAAAAGGACCTTTGATGCAGACTGTCGACATCCACATGCACCTGCTTCACTCCGAAGCGACGTTCGAGCGCCTTTACGACAAGCTTGCCATCCGCTTCTTCGCCAAAAAACTGGGAGCCGATCCGGCCGCGCTTGTCGCCGAACCCCACCGCGCCTACTGCGACACGGTGATACGGCGTGTCGGCGAATCGAAATATCTGAAAAAAACGGTCATTTTCGGCGTCGACGCCCGGGTCGATGAAAAGGGACGGCAGATCCACCGGGACCTGACGGTCTGCGCCACCAACGAAGATGTCTACGCCCTCTACCGCCGGGCACCCGAGCTTGTCATTCCCTTCATGTCGGTCAATCCTCTGCGTCCGGATGCGCTCGAGCGGGTGGAGATGTACGTCGACATGGGTTTTAAGGGAGTGAAATTCCTGCAAAACTACTGGAATGTCGACACGACAGAGGCGCGTTTCGTCCCTTTTTTCGAAAAGTTGCGGCAGAAGGGGCTGCCGCTTATCGTCCATATCGGCAGCGAAAGCAGTGTCCACTCCTACCCGGCATGCGAAACTCTGCGGATGCTCGAAGGGCCGCTGCGCGCCGGGGTCACCACCATCGCCGCCCACATGGGGCTGGAGTACTCCCTCCGCCATCCTATAAAGGCCTTCTCCAAAAATCCGAAACACTTCGGCGATAACTACCACCGGCTTCTTGAGATGCTGGAAGCGCACAAAAACCTCTACGCAGACATCTCCGCCATTCTCACTCCGGTGCGGGCCAAGGTCCTCCCCCACCTGGCGCGACAGACCCAGGTGCATGACAAACTGCTCTTCGGCACCGATTTCCCGGTCCCGTTCACGACCCTCTTCAACACCCACGACCTCTCTTTGCGCAGGCGCAAGGAGCTGAGCCGAATCGACAACCCCTTCGACCGCTGTATCGAAACGCTTCTGGAGTATTTCCCCAAAAAGAACCCGCTCTGGCACAATCACAAGAAAGTGCTGCGGGACTCTTGAAAGGCGAGGGCGTTTCTACGTAACGTTCCGCCCGGCCATCGCAGCGGGATATCCCCGCGCCGTCGCGATGCGCACAGCCTCCCCGGCGATGGCCTCCTCATCGAGCGCCGAGAGAATTTCCAGCGTGGAAGGCAGAGGCCTCTGCCCATCACAAAGCCCCTCCGCAGCAAGATCGTTCACGATCGCTTCGGCCATGTCGGTGACGGAGGAGACCTTCACGATTTCACAGCAGGCATACCGTGGCCGCGGAAAGATGACTTCGGCGACCCGCAGCGTCGGATCTTCGCCGGGAATCTGCTGGGCGCCGAAAAGCGGCGGCCCGCCCACTTCGGCCGTGGCGAAAGAGGGAAGATAGCGGGCCAGAAACGCCACGGCCCGGCGGGTGCGGCTCTGCACAAGTGTATCGGGCCACCCTTTTTCGATCATTTGGACGAACTTTTCACCCAGTTTCGGCTGGCTGCTCCCTTCGGCATTGGCGACGAGCCCGTGTTCGAAGAGCGTGATATCCTTCGTCATGCCGTGCAACTGCACATACCCTTTGGGGTAGGGGGTGAACTGCCCCATCCCCCGGGGAGTTCCGCGGCGGCCGTGGAATACCATTTCGGGCCACACTCCTTTCCTTTCCGGCCAGTGGGCGGTATAGGCGGCCTTGAACTCCACCATGCGGCGTCTGCGGATACCCAGCATGTCGTCGATCTCGCCGGTACGAAAGCCTGCCGCGTTGATCAGGTAATCGACATCATGAAACCCCTTTTGCCCCTCGCACCTCAGACGGTACCCCTGTGCCGTCTCAACGACTTCCGCCACACGGCTTTTTAGCCTCAGATCGACATTTTCCATCGTTTCCAGCGCCAGGGTCGCCGCACCGGCCATGCGAAAGAGGTTGAGCCCGTACTCCTGCACCAGCACCAGCGGAAATTTCAGCTTTTTAAAGTCCAAAGATCGGGCGACAGGAACCATCCAGTCGGCGGGCGACGCCGGTTGGCCAGGAAGCCCCTT
This sequence comes from Hydrogenimonas urashimensis, assembly GCF_016593255.1. Lineage (NCBI taxonomy): Bacteria > Pseudomonadati > Campylobacterota > Epsilonproteobacteria > Campylobacterales > Hydrogenimonadaceae > Hydrogenimonas > Hydrogenimonas urashimensis. The sequence goes on from NZ_AP023212.1 coordinate 1,279,064, forward strand.
TTGGGCCAGCTTTTCGAGTTCAAAACGCCCAAAAAGCGTAAAATAGTCCGCCGGGTCGCCCAAGACCTCGTTGGCCGGGTCGGCCGCTACAAGTTTTTCGTATTCGTTGCGCAGCAGACGAAGGCGGGGAAGCAGCGCTTCGGGATCGCCCTCGTCGCTTGTCGGCACAGCGATGACGGTCGGACGCCGATCGACGACGAAAGGGTAGAGCCGAGCGAACTCGATCGACTGCCGCATCAGCGTGACGCACTGCTCGTCGGAGATCTCCCGATAGAGGTTGCCGCCGGCATGCAGATGGCAAAAAGGCGGACCGTCCACCAGCGTGCCGTTTCGCTCAAACAGCGTGACGCGGCAGCCCAAACTCCCCAGTATCAGAGCCGCCGTCACCCCGGCGACGCCGCCGCCTACGATGCCGACATGGGTATTGCGCCGCATCTTCTCTCACCCGTGAAAAAGTTCGGCGATCTCACCGAAACGCTCCACCACCGCGTCGGGATGCTGCTTGGCGATCTCTTCGCCGTAGTTGTAGCCGTAGGTGACGCCGACGCTCTGCATGCCGGCACGTTTTGCAGCCACGATGTCGTTGCTCGAGTCCCCCACCATGACCGTCTCTTCCACCCTCGTTTCCAGCCTCTCGCACGCGCTCAGCAGCGGCATGGGATCGGGTTTTTTCCGCGGCAGGTCGTCACCCCCCAACGTCAGCGCGAAAAACTCCGCGATGGCCAGCTTTTCGAGAATCGGTTTCACAAAGAGGGAAGGTTTGTTGGTTACCACGGCCATCGTGAAACCCCTTTTTTTCAGGCTTTTCAGCGTTTCTCGGACATCGGGATAGAGGAGCGTCCTCTCGCAGATACGCTCCCGGTAGGCCTCCATGAAGATCGCCAGCGCCTCCTTCAGCGCCTTTTCATCGGGACCCTCGGTGATCTCGCGGCTTCCGGAAAGAGCACGGGTCACCAGCACTCTCGCCCCGTTGCCGACCCAGCCGCGGACCGTCTCCTCGCTGTAGGGCATGCGTCCCAGCGCCTTCATCGTTGCATTGAGCGCGGAGGCCAGATCCGGCGCGCTGTCGATCAGCGTTCCGTCCAGGTCGAAAAGAATCGCCTTCTTCGTTTCGAACATCACAGCGTTCCCTTTTGGATCAAACCGTTCCATTCGCTTCCCATGCCGATGAGAGGGGCGATCCGTTTCAGGCCAAAAACCCCATCGATTTGCCCTCGTCTTCGAAACTTCCGCCCTGCTCTTTCTTGATCTCGGCGATGAAATCTTCCGTGGTGAAGAGTGGTTCTTCTTTCACGGCGACCCTGTAGGCGGTGTTTTTCACCACCAAATCGATCTGTCCGCCGGTGAGGTCGTACTCTGCCAACCGCTTTATGTCGAAATCTCCGGCGTAGGGGGCGTCGGCAGGGAGCATTTTTTTCCAGAGCGCCATGCGCTGGCTCTGATTCGGTTTTTTGAAGGCGATCTTGTAGTTGAAACGGCGGGAGAAGGCGGTGTCGAGATTCTCCAGCAGGTTGGTGGTGGCGATGAGCACCCCTTCGAAGTGTTCGATCTGCTCCAGGAAAATGTTCTGCATCTGGTTGTGCATCTTGTCGGCACTGCTGCCGGGTCCCGTGCTGCGGCTGCCGAGAAACTGGTCGGCTTCGTTGAGCAGCAGGACCGGCTCGCTTTTGCTCTTGGCGGCGAGTTCTTTGAAAGTGTCGAAGATCTTTCGGACATTCTTCTCGCTTTCGCCCACATACATCGAGAGAATCTTGGAGCAGTCGAAGCTGAGCACCTGCCGTTTGAGGGATTTGGCCAAAGAGAGGGCCGTCATCGTCTTACCCGTGCCCGGCGGTCCGTAGAAGATGATGCGGGCGTCGATGCTCCGCGCTTTCGTTTTGATCCCCCATGCCTTGAGACGCTGGGCCACCTTTTTATCCATCTGCTTCAGAAGGCTCTCGAGAATTTCCCGGGTCTGCGGATTGAGCACCACATCTTCCAAGGTCGTTTTGGGATCGATCAGTTCGAAAATATCCTGTTCCTTGACCAGCTGCCCCAGCTTGAGTCTGGTGGTCTTTTTCTTCTTCTGGGGGTGGATGATATCGTGCAGAATCTCTTCGTTGATGAAAAAGGAGCGGGTGATGCCGCCGAAGGGATTGAGCATCTCGTCGTAGTCGATGATATCCTCGCTTACGAGCCTGGCCCCCTCTTCCAGCAGTGCGCGGTTTTTGAAACGGTCATACTCGTCGAAGCTGACCAGGTCGATGAGGGTGTTCATATCGCGCAGATTCCCTTCGCCTCCGGCATACTCCTCCTTCAAAAGGGCCAGAAAGATGATCTGCTCCTTTGGATCGAGATCCTTCTCTTTGAAAAACTCCTCCACGACGATGGGCTCATGTGTCACTGCGACACGCTCCTGGATCCGTTTTTCCAACAATGAGAGTTTGGTCTGCAGACGGCTGATGCCGGGGCTTGCTGCATTGAAGCTGTGGCGGGCCGATCCCATTTTGGTATAAAGATCGATGCGCAGAAACTGGTCTTGCAGGTATTCCAGATGGTCGGTGTAGGGGGTCACTTCGGGAAGCACGAGGTCAAGGTTGCCGTTTTCCAGAAGTTTCAGAAACGAGACGCTCAGACTCACGTTGGCATGAAGAAGCTCCAGCAGGGAGAGTTCTCCCGGCTTGATGGCATGGAAGCTGTTTTGCATCAGCCAGCCGAGTTCGAAAAGGTTCCTGATTTTTTCAAGGTGCAGGACGTAGCCATAGGGTTCGTTCCCATACATTTCGCTCAAAAGCTCGACCACGCCGACCTCTTCGCTCCCCTCCACGTAGCGCCGCGCCATCGCACGGAGGATCTCCGCCTCCTCCTCGCTGCATTTGAGGGCATCGAAAATCTCCGTTTCGGCCACCCTGTCCTTTTGCAAAAACTCTAAAAGGTATCGCATTTTTTCCTTTGTGAACGGTTGTTTTGTTTGTAGAAGGGATTATAGCGAAATATGCCGAGGGCCTCCGAAAAACCGCGAAAGCGGCGCTTTCATCCCCCTGCCGCTTCGGCCTCTTTTTTCAATGTCTCTTTCAAGAGGCGTTTGAGCACTTTCCCCGTGGCGTTTTTCGGAAGCTCTTCAATGATGCGGATATCTCTGGGAAGCTTGAAGTTGGCCAGCCTCTCCTTAAGATACTTTCTGAGGGCTTTGAGATCGACCGTTTCATTCTCGGCGGGCTCGATGAACGCGACCGGCACCTCCCCCGATTTTTCATCCGGCATGCCTACGACCGCCGTCGCTCCGACCCCCTCGAAAGCGTTGATCACCTCTTCGATTTCGCGGGGATAGATATTGATGCCTCGGGAGATGATCAGATCCTTCTTGCGGTCGACGATGAACAAAAAGCCCTCTTTATCCAGATAGCCCAAGTCACCGGTAAGAAGCCAGCCGTTGACGATGGTTTCATCGGTTGCCGTGGGCCGGTTGAGATACCCCTGCATCACATTGTCGCCCCGAACGATGATCTCCCCGATCTCGCCGACAGGAAGCTCCAGCATATTCTCGTCGACGATCTTGATCTCCACGCCGGGAATGGCGGGACCCACCGAAAGGGGCTTTTGTTTCCAGGGCGGGTTGACCGACACGACAGGGGAGCATTCGCTCAGGCCGTACCCCTCCAGCAGTTTCGCCCGCTTAAATTTGGACGTGAATCGTTCGATCGTCGCCTCGCTCAGCGGCGCGGCCCCGCTGACAAAATAGCGGATTTTCTGGAACCACATGAAGTACCATGGCAGTTTGGCCCGGCTCAGGGCGTTGTAGACGTCGGGAACGCCTACGAACATTGTCACCCGTTTGAAGAGAATCTGCTTGATAATGTTGGAAAAGGGCATGATTTTGCGGACGATGACGTAGCTGGCGCCATAGTAGAGCGGCATGATGACTGTCACGGTCAATGTAAAAGCGTGGAACATCGGCAGATAGACGATGAAACGGTCTTTGCGGGTGAAGTTGGTCAACTGGCCGATCGCCTCGCAGTTGTGCATGATGTTGCGGTAGCTGAGCATCGCCCCTTTTGGGTTTCCGGTGGTTCCGGAGGTGTAGATGATGACCGCCAGGTCGTCGAGGTTGGGAAGCTCCACCGTCTCGTGGCTCTTTAAAATTTCGAAAATTTCGTCAAAGCCGATATTTTTGTTGTCGAGGGCTTCGTATTCTCCTTCCCAGACCACCTTTTCGATTTTCGTCGACCCCCACAGCGGTTCGACCACCTTTTTCTGCTCCGCGGAGGCCATCAGCATCCGGGCGCCGCAGTCATTGAGAATGTATGCGATCTCCTCGCTTTTGAGGAAAGTATTGACCGGTACCGCCACGGCACCCAGCTTCGTGATGGCGAAAAGGCTGATGACAAACTCCTTGGAGTTTTGCATGAAAATCGCCACCCTGTCGCCTTTTTTAATGTCGGAAAGCTCCAGGAACCTGGCCAGAGTATCGACCTTTTTCAAAAGCCTCTCGTAGGTTATCTTTTCATTTCCGACAAAAAGCGCCGGCCGTCCCGGCCTGCGCGTCGCATGGTGCGAAAGCATCTCGTAAAAGTTCTGAAACGGGTAGTTCATCAGAAGCGATATCCTACGGAAACGGTTGCCAGATAGGCGCCGCCTTTGTCGAAGGTTCCCGCAATGCCGTTTTCATTGGGCGGCGTCGAGACGCGGCGCTTGTCTTTTTTATCGTACAGCAGCGCAAAACCGGCTTCCCACCGTTCATCGATACGGATCACCGACCCGACGGAAAAGATCTGCGCATCCGAATCGGGAAGCTCGAAGCCGACGGTTTTTTCCGGTATCGGCGTTTCATCCCACGCGTATCCAAAAAGCATATCCCATCTCTCATCCACATGCCATGTCAAACCGATGCGGAAAGTATTGGTATCGTCCCAGTCCTTATCTTTCGGCTCTCCCAGAATCGATTGCTCGACGACAGGATCGTCGAAATTGAAATCGAGTTTTTCGTACTTGCTCCAGAACGTACGCTCATAGACCGCCTCCACTTTCACCCGGCCGAAATCGTGGGATACCGCCAATGCCAAAGTCGCCGGAAGCGGAACCTCCACGTCGGCGCCGGTATCGAACCAGCTCTTTCCGATCGCGACTCCGCCGCCTTTTGCATCCCCTTCGACCGTCAGATCGACGTTGGAGCGATAGGTGACACTCAGGGTCGTCTCCTTTTGAGGCCGGAAGGAGAGCGCCAGATTGTAACCGAAATCGAACGAATCCCCCTCCATGTTCTGGGCATAGAGAACTTGACCGATGAGAGGATCTTCACTGTAGGCGCGGACCGTTCCGTCGGTATAGATCACCCGTACGCCGCCCCCGATACTCCACTGTTCGTTGAACGTGTAGGAAAATGCAGGATTGAATTCGACGATCGCGAGGGTAAATTCCTCGGCATAGGAGCGCTGCGGCTGATCGTTCCACCGCTTGGTGAGCCCCCCGGGTGCCACGACGGAAAAACCGAAACGCCAGTTTCCGAACTTGGGACCGACGTAATGAAGCGTCGGAACCAGAAAATCCTCGCTTTTTGATTCGGAATCGGCCGCTACCAAACCGGCCAGCGGTGCCACGGCCATTCCGCTGAACGCGATTTCCGGAAGATGGATCAGCGTCAACGCCCCCTCGATCTGCTGCCTTTCATCCAACCATCCCATATTGGCCGGGTTGTAGTAGTTGGCATCCGCCGACTCCGCACCCGCCACATAGGCCGCACTCAGCCCCAGCGACCGGACCGATTGTTCCGGCAGTTTGTACGCGCTTGCATGAAGCGAGAATGCCGCCGTACAAAGAAGCGCTGTTGCCGTGAGCCATTTCGCAATTTTCCGCTGCTGCATGGTTTTTCCTTGTTTGGGTCGATTTGTAGCAATCATATCCAATCGCGGATAAAGAAAAAAATAAATTAACCTGAAACTTAAAGTTTCCATACTAAAATGTTTCAAATCCATTCACATAAGGAATGAAAAATGAATCGGCGTCACTTCGTCTCCATCGCATTGACGGCTCTCCTTCTGACAGGATGCGGCCCCAGCACCTCCGACAATTACAAAGAGTCCCAGGCACCGGGCGGCTATATCCTTTTCGACAGCGACTCAGGCAACATTCCTTATCCCAACGACATCCTGATGGACCCGCAGAGCGGAAAAATCCATTTCGACACGAGGCCCGAGGATGACGATTACGTTGTCAAGTCCGCGCTCAACACCCTCGACGGATTCTCCACCACATCCCCTCTCTCCGTCGGTGTCAGCAATCCCGTGGATCCCGCATCGCTGCAGGGGCGTGTCCAATTTCTCGACATTGATCCCAATCACGGTATCCTGCAGCCCGATTTCGTCGCGACAGCCTCCGAAAAGAAGATCGCGATCGTTCCCACCCATCCTCTTCAGGAGAACAACCGTTATCTCGTCATCCTTCTCAAAGGGATCACGAACGAAGCGGGCAGAGCGATCGAACCCGACTACGTCACGTCGCTGATTCTTGGCAGCGATTCCCTTCTCGATGCGTCTGGAAATCCGAAGATCGTTCTCGATGACGACCCGGCCGTCAATCTCGAGAAAGTGGGCAAAATCGAAGCGATCCGTCAGCACACCCAGCAACTCATCGCCGCATCCGGCGTTCCCGTTGATCAGATTCTCGATATCTGGAGCTTCAAAACCCAGTCCATCGGCAAAGTGGCGCAATCCCTCGTACAAAACGGTGCCAACGATGCGTTTCTCGGCCTGCAGAGCACCAAGCTGACATCCAAAGAGATCCTGCTGTCTGCCGGTTACGATGTCAACGACACGATGTACGGAATCGCGGAAGTCTACGCGGGACGTCTGGCGAATATTCCCTATTATCTCGGCATTCCCACGGCAGACGACCCCACCGCCCCGCTGACGAAATCGTTTTCTTTCCCATCCGACAGCGATATGCCCGAGGAAACGGGACGGGTCACGATCCCCGTGCTCGCCGCCGTTCCCAATGCCGCATCGGGATGCGAGGAGCCGGATGGGGGATGGCCCGTCGCCATTTTCCAGCATGGTATCACCCGCAACCGTCTCGATGTCCTGGCCATTTCCGAAGCTTTCGCGAAAATCTGTTACGCCGTCGTGGGCATCGATCTTCCTCTCCACGGCATTTTTGATCCGTCCAATCCGCTCTATGATGAATACAACGCGACGACGCACACGGGGGAACGTACCTTCGATCTCGACTTCCTGACGCAGGATGCCAATGAGACGATCCTGGCCAAAGTACCCGACGGAAAACCGGACACCTCCGGCGTTCACTACATGAATTTCACAAGTCTCCTGACAACCAGGGACAATGTCCGCCAGAGCACTTCCGATTATGTCGCTCTCTACAACGCCATCCTCACGGCACAGAAAGATATCAACGGCCTAGAATTCGACGAAAACAGAATCGTCTATGTCGGCCACTCCCTGGGAACCATCGCAGCGTTCGGCTACTTCTCCTACCAGGAGAGTGCGGGACAATCTTTCAATGAAGTGCTTCTCTCCATGCCGGGCGGTGGCGTTACGGACATCATGCTTCATTCGCAGACATTCGGAGAGACCGTCATCAACGGGCTCAAAGAGGCGGGGCTCGAACCCGGCACCTCCGCCTTCAATGCCTACATCAACGCCATGCAAACGATCCTTGACGATGCCGACCCGCTCAATTTCGCCGCTTTGGCGGCAACAAAACAGAAGTTTCTGATTCATGCCGTCAAAAACGACGATGTCATTCCCAACACCATTCCGACATCACCGATGGCGGGGGGCCTCTACATTCTCAAACTGATGGGTGCCGTCGATATCACATCGCTTTTCGAGCCGGGCGAAACCGTCAAACGCGTCTATACTGACGACAAAGATATCTTCACACTTTTTGCCAAAGGCGACCATCGCTCCCTTTTCATCCCCGACTACAATCTGGACACCACGATAGAGATGCAGACTCAGATGGACTCTTTCATCCTTTCGCAGGGGGCTCTCATCGATGCCAATCTCTCCCGAATCGTCGATTGACGGTTCAGGAGACCATCAGATCATAAAGGGCGCGAATCTCCTGCGCCCAGATACTCTCGTCGATCGTTTCCAGAACCAATGGAATGTCGTCCATCCGCGGATCGTTCATGATGAATCCGAAAGGGTCCCATCCAAGCTCACCGCATCCGAGCGAGTGGTGTCTGTCCACGCGGCTTCCAAGCGGCGGTTTTGAGTCATTGATATGCATCCCCCGAAGATATTCGAAACCCACGATCTCGTCGAAGCGCTTCATCGTCTCTTCATAGGCCTCTTTCGTACGCAGGTCGTATCCGGCCGTGAACGTGTGGCAGGTATCCAGGCAGACCCCGACACGGCTTTTGTCCCTGACTTTGTCGATGAGATAGGCCAGATGTTCGAACCGATACCCCAGATTGCTCCCCTGGCCCGCCGTGTTTTCGATGACCAGTGTCACCCCTTCGGTCTCTTCGAGGGTGATGTTCATCGCTTCGGCGATTCTGTCGAGGCACGCCTCTTCGGAGATCTTTTTGAGATGGCTGCCCGGATGGAAATTGAGTTTGTCGAGCCCCAGCTGTTCGCATCTTTTGACCTCGTCGATGAAGGCATCCAGGCTCTTTTGGCGTTTCTGCTCTTCGGGATGCCCCAGATTGATCAGGTAGCTGTCGTGGGGCAGTACATGTTTTGCGTCGATACCGCTCTCGGCCAGGTTGGTTTTGAACTTTTCGATCGTCTCCTCATCCAAAGGTTTCGCTTTCCATTGACGCTGGTTTTTCGTAAAGAGAGCGAAGGCTTTGGCACCGATCGCCCTGGCGTTGAGCGGGGCGTTGAAAACGCCGCCGGAGGCGGAAACATGGGCCCCAACATATTTCATATCTCATCTCCCTTACTTTTCATTTCATCGACTCCACGTAAAGCCGGCATGCGTTCGGCACCCCGTTTGGGGATATCATGGGTGCCGACACACCTATCACACTGTTTGGACATCTTTATGGTATCTCCGTCATTTTGATTATGATATGGTTTATCCTGTCTTTGAATCGGGTATATCCCGAACCAAAGGCGTAGATTATATCGAATTTGTCCGGTTCGTAAATGCGCTGGACACTCCGTCCGTTTTCCTCGCTCAGCCCTTCGCCGTCAAAAATCGGCCGTTTTGAAAAGATGGCGGCCAGTGTCCCTTTGGGATAGGAGACATGAAGATATTTTCTGTAAAACTCCTCTTCGCTCATGCAGCCGCGATTGACGCACACCCGCCTGCCAATCGTCAATTCGAAGACCGCCCTGCCCGACGCGTACACCTGGACTTTGATCCTCTTCTTTCCCCGATAGACGAAGCCCTGATCGGCATACTTCAGTGTCGGGGATTTGATGACGATCAATGCCGATCGGGGCGATTCGAATGTTTTAAAAACGCACCCTCCAAACGACAGAAGCAAAATTGCCAAAAAAAACTCCGTAAACTTTTTCAATCTCTCGCCTTTTGATTTATATAAAATTAAGCTAAATTCACTATAATTTCATCCACAAACCGTTGATGGCCCCTTCATCTAGCGGTCCAGGATGCAAGGTTTTCATCCTTGTCACAGGGGTTCGAGTCCCCTAGGGGTCACCACGTTTTCTCCAAACTCACCTCCCAATATCCAGCACATTTTCTGATACACCAAGCAACTGAACGATTTTTTGACGCATGCGGCCTGCATGCGTTCCCTGCCAGTAGACTTTTTTGCATTTGGGGCACTCCCAGAATCCCTCCAGCCAGCGATAGGTCTCTTTGGGAACGGCGTGCAAACGGCGGCGTTTGTCGCAGGGAACCATTTTACGATTGCAGCAGAGGGAGCGGTGAAACGGGTGGGCGTACCTCGGCAGATCGAGCATCGCGCTCAACCGCTGCACCTGTCTTGTCGCATCGCCACAAAAGAGCAGTACGACCGTATGGGGAGATCGTATCTGCAGCCGACGGTCGCAGGTAAGACCGATGCGGCCAAATCTGCACATTCCCAGCAGCTCATTGTCCGTCATGTCGTTGCGATAAACGGTATCGAAACCAAGAAGACGCAGATATTTCGCCACCTTGGCCAGATGTACGTCACAGACGAAGCGGTACGGCATACGCCAGACCATTCCCGGTTTCACGGCAGACTTCCTTCCTTTTTCACTATCTAATTGTAGTATGTTTTTTGCCTCGGCACATAAAATCATTTCTTAATTACATATTAAGTATTACGGATTTATTATATTATTAAACCACTATACAGGAGGGCATTATGAAACCATGGTATAAGACGGTAATCACAGCAACCGCGACCGCGATGCTCCTTCTGGGATGCGGAGGTGGCGGGGGTGGCGGCCACCACGAAGAAGGAGCAGGAGGCGGGACCGGTGGTGGAGGTACCGGTGGCGGAACAGGCGGTGCGAATGTCAGCGTCTACCTGAAAGGGGCTGACTGGGCGGCCTATGCGGCGAGTGAGTGGAAAGCCATCGACATCGATGCGCTCGGAACCGACAAAATATTCACGTTCGAACCGGGAAGTGACGGCAAATACGGTGTCGCCATCCACTGCAAGGATGACAACGAGATCCTTATCTACCAGGCGACAAGAGGGGAGATGCCGGAAGTCGATGGGGGATGCGAAGATAACGAAGCCACCCGCTACAGTGTATCCGGAACGATCAGCGGCATCGAAGGCAATAATGTAGCGATCTCGATGAAAGGGGCAACCCAGTTCAATCCAAACATTCTGTTGTTAGGAAACACAACGCCATACGAACTCAATGCGACGAAAGGCACATCGGACCTGGTAGTCGCAGATATCACGATAGGAGAGGATGAATTTACATTCAATCAATTCGGGATAAAAAGAGACATTGAAGTCAATCAAGCGCTCACAGGCCTCGATTTGAACCTGACTACAAATTCCATTAAAGCCGTAGAACACAATCTTAGCGTTACCGCTTATGGAATGGGAACCGCCACATTCATGTCGAAAAACGGATCACACATCCTTATCGGTCTATATGAAGGCGGTGATGGTGGCAAATGGTACGCTCTTGCAAGCGGAACGATCAAAGGCGACCTCTACACCTTCACTGCGTTCAGCGAGGACGAAAAACGAAGCATCTTCGAAACGGTGAGCGCCACCGCTGATCCCGGCAACAAGACGTACAATCCCGAGTCCATCGCACCGTTCGAAGCCAACGCGAGCCGTAACGGCGACACCGTCTTCACGAATCTCGGATATACGCCCTCGGCCACATCTCCCGGGCTGAAAGCCTACTATATCAGTCTTTCGCAGGAGTCACCCGATCTGGAATACACCGTTTTCATCACGACCGGATGGCTTGGAAACGAAACGACATACACGCTGCCCGAAAGCGATCTTGCCCAAACGACAGGATGGAACAACGATTGGAGCCTGGGCGGCAATCAAATCGAATGGAGCGCCATGGCTATCATGGCAAACAAAGAGTTCGCCGAGGTGCTTGGCAGTGCAGTGGAGGGAGAAGAGGACAAAACACCGCTCTTCATGACCGAAAATCTACTTATGCACTGGTCTTCAAACGGCGGAGAGCTGTAAATAGAAGAGCCGAATCGGACCGAAGGGGCCTCGGCCCCTTTCGGTTTTTTCATCTCCCCTCAGCCCATCGGATACATAATCGCTTCATGGACGCCGTCACAGGCTCTCATCACTTCCTCATCCAGACGCGTATCAAGAGCCGCCAATGTATCGTCGAGCTGCTTGGCGGAAGTGGCCCCGATGATGGATGATGCGACAAAATCGTGCTGCATGCTCCATGCCGTCGCCAGCGTCGTTACACTCAATCCCGCCATCTCGGCGATTTCCATATAAAGCGCCGTCGCTTCGAGCGTTTTGTCGTTGAGATATTTCGCCGCCTGGGCCCTTACCCGCGGGTTTTTGTCCTTCAGATAGCGGGTGAAACGGGCCTCGGGAGGAAAAAACTCTCCATTGTATTTGCCGCTTAGCACGCCCCCCGCCAGCGGCGCGTAGGGGAGCAGGGAAATCTTCTCTTTTCGGCAGACCGTCGCCAATTCATCCATGAAACGACGGTTGAGCAGGGAGAAATTGTTCTGGATCGACTCGAACCGGGCCAACCCCAGATAGCGGCTCGCCTCGTTGGCTTTGGTCAGACCGTAGGCGGTGTCGTTGGATGTGCCGATATAGCGTACTTTGCCGCTTTGCACCAGCCGGTCGAAAGCTTCGAGGCTCTCCTCGATCGGCACCACCGTGTCGGGCCAATGCATCTGGTAGAGGTCGATGTAGTCGGTTTTCAGACGCCTCAGGCTCCCCTCCACCGCCCGTTCGATATGAAAGCGGTCGATCGCCGTAAGACCGTGCCGTATCGGAGGAACGAACCAGCCGCTCGCCGCGCCTGCGACTTTCGTTGCGAGAACCACCGAATCCCGCGGTTTCGTTGCCAGCCATTCTCCCACAATCTCTTCGGTGACACCCGCCCACGATGCACGCGGAGGAACGGGATAGAGCTCCGCCGTATCGAAGAAATTGATGCCACGTTCGTATGCTTGCTCCATAATCTCGAAAGAGTGCTTTTTGTCACAGAAGGAACCGAACGTCATGGTTCCCATGCCAAGGGGAGAGACCCGCAATCCTGTTCTGCCTATATAACGATATTCCATACACTTCCCCTCCGAACATTTTTATTGGCAACCAACGATGCCGCACACGCTGAAACTCCGGATGACAGGGAATTCTGCGTAACATCGGTTAATAAAACGTTGACAGTCCGTTTACATCAAACGACTACCATTGCGCATTGCAGTTTGAGCGTTGGGGAGATATTGCCATGGAGTGGTTGGAGATGTCGCTTGAAGGAGGCGCCTTGACAATAAGCCTGTATATCCTTCTTTTCGTGCTCTTTCGCTCTTTGATGAAACTTCGCAACCGATAGCTCACGCCTTCTCCCCCAGCCATGCCATGAAGGTTTCAATCGGCATCGGCTTGCTGAAATAGTATCCCTGTGCCAGGTCGCACCCGAATTTTTTGAGAAAGGCGAGTTGCGTCTCGTTCTCCACCCCTTCCGCTACCGTCTTCATCCCGAAATGGGCGGCGATATCGATAATGGTCCGGGAGAGGACCTCGTCGTTGGGATTGATGCCGATATCTTCGACGAATCCCCGGTCGATTTTCAATGTTTTGATCGAAAGGTTCTTCAGGTAAGCAAGAGAGGAGTATCCGGTGCCGAAATCGTCGATACTGAATCTAAAGCCCATTTGGCGGAGTTCCTGGAGTTTCTTGTTGGTCTCTTTGAAGTTTTCGATAAAGACCGATTCGGTCATCTCCAATTCGATGCGGGAGGGGTCGATCTCCCCTTTTTCCGCCATCTCTTTCACCATTTCGATGAAATCGCTCCGTACGAACTCTTTGATACTGACATTGACGGCCACATAGTCAAGAGGAAGCACCATACTCTCCTGGGCGACACGTCTGAGAACCCACTGCCCCAGTTCGTGGATCAGGCCGCTCTCCTCGGCCAGAGGAATGAATATGCCCGGAGAGACCAGCCCGCGTTTGGGATGTTCCCACCGCAGCAGCGCCTCCGCGCCTACACATTTTCCCGTCGAAATCTCGATCTGAGGCTGATAGAGGAGTGTGAGCTGATTCTTTTCGATCGCATTGTGGAGCTCCTGCAGCAGTTCCGTCTTGTTCATCGTGCTCTTCTCCAGCTTGCTGTCGAAGATGCGCACGCCATTCTTGCCCGCCGATTTCGCCTCGTACATCGCCACATCGGCCTCTTTGAGAAGATCGAAGAAATCGCGGTCATGGGTGAATAGCGTGATCCCGATGCTGACACTGAAGTGGAGTTTGCGCCCCTTGATCGCGAAGGGGCGCGCCACCTCTTCGCGTATCTTTCTGGCCACGATTTCGCTCTTCATCGCCGCCTCTTCGGCATCTCCCTCGATATCCGAAAGCAGGATGACAAATTCATCCCCGCCGAGTCGGGTGACGATGTCTCCGGTACGCATCAGATTGGTCAGACGTTTGGCGAGCTGCTGCAACAGGTAGTCTCCCACATCGTGGCCCATCGAATCATTGATCTGCTTGAAGTTGTCCAGATCGAGGAAGAGAAGGGCGTTGGTCGTATGGTTGCGCTCGGCCCGGAGCATCGCGATCTTGACATGCTCGAAGAGAAGTTTCCGCCTCGGAAGCCCCGTCAGCTCGTCGTAATAGGCCAGATAGTCCGCCCGCTCCCTTGCGATGCGCTCTTTGGTCACGTTGCGCCCGTAGAGGTTGACCCGCTCCTTGTCGAGGATGACGATATCGAACTGGTATACCGTCTCCTCATACCGCAGGTCGAGACTTTTATGCTCCCCGCTGCAGACATTCTCCAGAAAACCTTCCCAGCGCTTCGGATCCGTATTCTCCAGCCCCACATGGATCATCCGCGCCGCATCGTTTTCGATCAGAATGGAATGGGAGTGGCAGGAGATCTGCATGACGGGATTGGGGTTTTGGATGTAAAACTGCGCGAACGATTCAATCTGTCGTTTGTGCTCCAATTCCTGGGAGATATCCTCGACGATACCGATCGCTCCCACGAGCCGGTTTTTCGAATCTTTCAGCGCCGTGGTTTTCATACGGATATAGACATCGATGTCGCTGGTCGTCGTATGGTACACTCCCTCGTAATAGCCATCTTCCAGTCCGTTGTAGTCGATCGGCATCCGGATCGCCGGCACGATGCGCCTGTCTTTGAGTTTTTCGAGATTGAAGCCGATCAGTCTCTCCCGGCTCGAACCGAACAGCTGGACGAAGTGCTGATTGACGTTGACGACATTGAACTCCTTGTCGTAGAAGAAGATCCCCACCGGAACATTGTCGAAAATCAGTTCGATCTCCGCCCGGTGAGCCCTGAGCGCACGGATCCAGTGCTCGTTCTCCCGCCGCAGCACCATCGCGTCGACGATCGTTTTGTGTATCCTGCCCGAACTGGAGATCAAAAACGCGAGATAGATGACAACCATCACCCCCATCATCACTTCGATACCATGCGGACTGATCAGAAGCCACAGGGCGGTACCGCCGAGTGTGATCAGCACATAGGTGATCGCGGTGATCCGTTCCGAGGAGAGGGTCGTGATAGCACCCGAAGCCATCCCTCCCATGACAAAGGCCATCAGAAAATCGTAGGCGATCCCCTGTTTGCCAAGAAAATACCACAGTCCGCTCACCCATACGACGGCACTGGCGAACATCCCTATCCACTGCAGCACCTCCGCCCGCACCACGGGAATTTCGTCCTGATGCGCCTTGTAGTAGAGATAGATTCCAAGCCGATAGAGCATGGCGCCGACGACAATTCCGTACCAAATGACGGCATTTTTGCCCGATTTGGGCCAGTAGACGACAAGAACGACGAGTCCCGCCATGATATTGACGATAATGCTGAAGGGAATGGAGTCGTAGACCAGATCGATCAGGTCTTTTCGGATTTGCGGTTCGTACCGTTCCATACTACGACCCCCTCTGCATGATGGCTACCGCCTCGCCGATAATCTGAATCTCCGAGGCTTCGGCATAGATCACGGGATAGGCGGGATTGAGCGAGACACAGGCTAGACCGTCCCTCTCTTTTTGTCGCACCTGCTTGATAAAAAGCTCTTCGCCGATTCTCAGTACGTAGATGCCCCCGTTGCGTACCCGTTGGCGGCTGCGGTCGACGGCGATCAGATCCCCGTCGTGCAGAAGCGGCTCCATCGAATCGCCCCGCACTTCGAGTGCATCGATATTTTTCAGGTATTTGCGGCCGCCGAGCAACCGAACGAGCGCCTCGTCGATAGCGATCGTTTCGTAACTCTCCTCCCAGTTGATCGCGCCGTTGCCCGCCGACGCGTTGATCTGCCTGAAATAGCGGATCGTCGCGACCTTCTCCGTATTCTCCTCCAGCGATCTGGGGGCCTGGTCGTAGAGTAGCCAGTTGATACTGATTTTGCGTTTGGCACAGAAATCGGCGATGGGAGCGAACGGGATGGAACCCCGCTTTTTCAGCACGGCAAAATAGGCAGGGGCGATCCCCAGCGTTTCGGCGACATCCTTGTCCAACACCCGGCGTTCACCCACCTCACTGCTCAAAATATCCTTGAGTCTGCCAACTACTTCATCGAAAGAGAGCATCGTTCTTCTTTAGAAAATGATATTTTTTTGCACCAATCATACCATATCGGCCTACAATAGTTTCTAAAAACCCCGGGAAAAGGAGTCTTCCATGATCATCCATCTCGATCTCGACTGTTTCTTCGCCTCGTGCGAACGTCTTCTCGACCCTTCTCTCGCAGGCAAGCCTATTGCCGTGGGCGGACGGGGCGATCCGTTCATCTTCGCCCCGACTTCCAGGCGCAACATCGATGTCACGCTCGAAAACAGCGGGGCCTTCGTGCCGACCCTTTTTTACGATGCCCAGGCCGGTTTCGACGACTATTTCGTCGAAGGGGGCAGAGTCCGGGGCATCGTCATCACCTCCAGCTACGAAGCGAGAGCTTTCGGTGTCAAAACCGGCATGACGATCCGCGAAGCGCTGCGCCTCTGCCCCCGCATGATCGTCCGGCCGCCCAACCACCTCTTCTACCACGACCGCTCCCACACCCTCAAACAATGGCTGCAGAAACGGATCCCGGTGCTGGAGCAGTACAGCGTGGACGAATTTTTCGGTGACGTGGGTGGCTGGATTCCCGATAGGAAGGTGGAAGCCTTCTGCCATACCCTGCGCCGGGAGATCGAGAGCACATTCGGATTGCCCATCACGATCGGAGCCGCCCCCTCCAAATGGATCGCCAAGCTCGCCACCGGAGCCGCCAAACCCTCGGCAGGGAACGGGGTGAAAGTCATTTTTCCGGAGACGGTTGACAACTTTGTCAACCCACTTCCCATCGACGCCTTTCCGGGCATCGGGCGGGGATTTTCGAAACGCCTGAAAGCCTATAAAATCGAAACCCTCGGTGATCTGAAAGCGGCGAAACACCTGCTCTACCGCTGGAAAAAACCGGGCATACAGCTCTACCATCGTGTCAACGGTGACGACAACGAACCGGTCGTCGCCGGCCGCGACAGGCGTTCCATCGGCATCTCACGCACCATCGATCCCGTCTTCGACCGCAACGAAATCCGAAGAAGGCTTATCATCCTCTGCCGCCATCTGGCCCATCTCGTCGGAAAGATCGACGCCCATCCCCACACCATTTTTCTGGGGATCAAATACCAGTTCGGCCAAAAGAGCAAACGCAGCGTCACCGAACGCTTCACCTTCAGCGAGCTGACCCTGCGCAGAAGGGTGCTGGAACTTTTTGATACCATCGACATCTACCGGAGTCTCGCCATCGTCCGGCTTGGCATCAGCTGCGGCAATTTCGCCGTAAAACCGGTCACCGAAGGATCGCTGCTGACCTACGCAGCCGATCTCAAGGCGCAAAAACTTTGGCAGCAGACCGCCATCGTCCGGAAAAAATACGGCATCGATACGATCCGTTCGGCCGTGGAGATGATTTGATTCAGTCGTTGGTCGTTGGTGAAACGGAAGCAGATGCTCCTCTTTTCTGTCGTGCAATTTCGCCAATTTCGCACAAACTTCCAATCAAAATCGGATCAACGCGCGCCGATGACCAATGACTAATGAGCAGTCGCCTTCTCAAACACCTTCCGGCTCCTGTCGGAATGGAAGATGAAGGTCACATCCATATCCGGATGTGACTTTAGGAAATCCTTCACCGTTTTGTAGGCGATCTTCGCCGCCCGATCGGCGGGAAAGCCGTAGACCCCCGTGGAGATAGCGGGGAAAACGACGGAGTCGCACCCCAGTTCCACGGCAACTTTCAGGGAGTTTCGGTAGGCGTTGGCGAGCAGTTCGTCGCACCGGTCGCCACAACGTCCCCAGATGGGGCCGACGGTATGGATGACATACTGCGCGGGCAGGTTACCCGCTGTGGTCGCCACCGCTTCGCCGGTCGGCAGGCCGTCGGGGTATTGGGTCCGTCGGACCTCTTTGCACGCCGCCAGAATCGCCGGGCCGCCGGCGCGGTGGATCGCCCCGTCCACGCCACCGCCTCCCATCAACGACCTGTTGGCGGCATTGACGATGGCGCAAGCCTTCTCTTTCGTGATATCTCCGGCTTTAATGTGTATCGGCATCAATACACCTCTTTTCGATGGGCCACACGAACAAGTGTGATGATGAGCACATCTTCTTCTCTCACATAAATGATACGATAATTCCCCGCTCTCTTTCTAAATTTACCTCGATATTTTCCTTTCAGAGGTTTATCTCCGGAAAATTCGCCTTTTTCAAGTTGACCAATTTTTTTCCATACCAATTCCAAATCTTTATGGTCAATTTTTTTCAATTCCTTGAACACGCTATGAGGAACGAGAACCTTATACATTTTCCAATCCGAGTTTTTCCCTCACCTCTTTCAGCGAATAGAGTGTTTCTTTTCCGTTTTTTATATCGTCCAATCGCTTGTCGGAGATAATCTCGTCCAGTCTATCCATATAGGCACTCACCGCCTGTTCAATCAGCCATGTTCGGCTTCTATCCAACTCTTTGGCAGCTTCGTCGAGTGTTTTCAACAAATTCTCATCCATTCGTATATTGATCGCTTTTTTCATAAGGCTCCTTTTTTACTTTCAACATTTTTGTCAGATCGTTGATTTTTATCCAATGCCCTATGCCGATTCGCGGAGCGAATCATCATGCCCATTGTCTTTAAAAATCTTTTGTAGATACATTATACTACATGTGGATTCAAAAGTATCCTTTTTCCAAAGGGGACCTCTTTCTCTTCGGGCAGTACCCAGATCGTATCGTAAAACGGTTCCGTTTCGGGAAACCGCCCCTCTCCGTCGGTGAAATAGATCAGAAGTGCGGTCTGGGGCAGCTCTTTGTCTATGGTCTCGAACACCGGCCGAAAATCGGTGCCGCCGCCACCTTTGAGAGTGAAGTCGAGCACTTCGCCCGACCGGAACCGGTAGATACCCTGGATTTTGGCGTCGCATACCAGCAGATCCACTTCCGCATCGGGGAAGCTGAGCATCATCGCCTCCAGTTCGCCCATGAAAAGCCCCAGCAGTTTTTCGTCCACCGAGCCGCTGGAATCGATGGCGACGGTGACGGTGAGCCGCTCACTGGTCGTGGAAGGCAGATAGATGCCGTAAGCCAGCGCTTTTCTGTTGGGACGGGCGTAGGTGTAGTCGCTTTTGAGATGGCGGTGGATCGCCTGGTAGAGTTCGCTGCGCCAGTCGACGGAGCCTTGCACCCCTTTTTCGAAGAGCCGTTCCAGTCCGGCCGGCGTTTTGCCCTGATCCTTCGCACGTTTCAACGCCTCCTGCATGGCGTTGGCCCACATCTCTTCCAATGCCGGCTCCAGCTCCTGGGGTGGAAGGGGGAATTTCTCGCTTCCTTCTTGTTTTCGCTCTTTGGAAGGGGCCTGCTCTTTCTGGCGGTTTCTGTTCTGCTCGTTGAACCCTTCTTCGTTGCTCTCGTCGTCGTTGTACTCTTCGTTTTTGATCTCATCTTTCAAAACGGCGTAGATTGCTTCGGCGTACATGCCGGAAAAACGCGCCTCGAAGCGGGCACCCTCGGGTATGTGAAATCCGTTTTGCGCCAACAGGTCGTTGATGGCGTAATCGGTGGCGAGCTGCCAGAGCCACCCCTGGCGGGAGAGTTTGCGGTTTTCGTGGGAGAGAACATGGTGCATGACGCTGTTGGCCAGGGCAAACTCGACACTCTCCACGGGCACTTCGGCAATCCATTCGTCGTTGTATTGCAACACCCGTCCGTCGCTCAAAAAGGCTTCCACCTCGTCGCTGGACTCCATCTTCAAGCGGCTGGCCAGCAGACCGAACCAGGGATTTCTCACCACCAGGCGCGTCTTGGCGCGGGCAATCTTCTCTTCGGGGTTCATGTCAGCAGGTAAGCGAACTTTTGTATCCACGTTTTGAAGCGGGGCGATTTCTCAAGCAGGACCCCTTTGTGCTGCAGCTCCTTGACGATCATCACCGAAAACTCCGGCGGCAGTTCCATCAGGTAGGCCAGCAGATACTCCAGCCTCTCCTTGGGCGTGTCGGCATCGATACGCTGTAGAATCATCGAAGCGAGCACATGGAGGGCGTTTGGGTCTTCGGGAATCCCGCACGTCTCCCCCTCCAGCAGCGCCTCCACGTCCGGCAGATCCTTGGCGGCGGCCCGCCAGCTCAGAAATTCCGCCGCCAGCTCCTCCCCAATACTTCCGGCAATGAGCGGCATCAGCAGTTCCGCCTCCGGCGTCGATTTCAAAATTTTGTCCACATACTCCCAGCTTCGGGGTGTGGCGAAAGAGCGATGGGACGATGTGGCATCGAACATGAAAAGGGCGTCGGGACGGGCGGCGATGAATCCGACGATGGCGGGGTCGATCCCACGTTCCGTCGCCCATCGCCGCCACTGGGCGGGATCGCTCTGCATCCGCAGATGGACGAAACGGTTGGCCAAAGGCGCGGGCATGCGGTAGACCACCCCCCGGTCGCTCTCCCTATTGCCCGCCGCCACGATGGCCCACCCTTCGGGCAGTTCGTACTCACCGATTTTTCGATCCAGTATCAGCTGGTAGGCGCTCGCCTGCACCATCGGCGCGGCGGTATTGAGCTCGTCGAGAAACAAAATCCCCTCCGCCACGCTGCCATCGGGCAGAAAGGCGGGCGGCGCCCAGACCGCCTTGTGGGCCTGCTGGTCGAAAAAGGGAATCCCCCGCAAATCGGTGGGATCGAGCAGAGAGAGCCGCAGGTCGACAAAGCCGATCCCCTTCTCTTCGGCGATTTGCCGGACGATGGAGGATTTGCCGATACCCGGTGGCCCCCAGAGAAAGAGCGGCACCCGCTCCTCCACCAGGTGGGCGACCGCCGTTTTCGCTTCATTTGGTTTCAAGAGACAATCCTTTGAATTTCGGTGATTGGTGATTGGAGAGTTGGATGAATGGCGGTCATTGCATTCCCAGGTTTTGGCGTATATAGTCTCCGAACGCTTCGTTACGCTTGAGAATCTGGTTCAGTTCGCCATCGGTCTGGTAGGCAAGCAGAATCTCGATGGGGGTGGCCGGGTTGGCGGCCAGGGCTTTCTGGATGTCTTTCTCCTTGATTTTGGAAAAGTTGCGCAAAAGCCGCTCGGGGGTGGAGGGGTTTTGGGCCAGCGCGACATAGAGCGCTTTGTCCCGTACCCGCGTAAGTCGCTCCAATAGCGCCTTGGGCGCAGAGGGGTTGCCCGCCAGGGCACGCAGGATGGATGGCATGCGTGTCCGCTCCAACCTCTCCGGCAGCTCGACGGGCAACGCCTCGTTGGAAGCCAGGGCGACGAGAACGCTTTCGATACCGCTCTCCATCAGCTTTTCGAACGCCTCTTTTTCCAGCCGCTCGTTGGAAGCCAGGGCGCACAGTATCTCCTCCTCCTTTTCATCCACCAGCCGTTGGAGCGTCTTTGCATCGAAGGGTTGATGGGTCGCCACGGATTGGCGAACCTTCGGCGGTCCGGTTTGCATCAAGGTTTCGCGCACCGCATCCGAGAGAGAGGGGTTTCTCGCCAATCCTTCCAGTACCCACACATCCTCTTCTCTCACCAGCCGCTCCTGCATCGCTTCGGGCAGGGAAGGGTGGGCCGCGAGCAATCCCCGCAGTCTGGTCTCATCTTTTTGCAAAAAGGAAAGAAGCAGCGGTTCGGGAAGGGCGGGGTTGGAAAGCAACGCTTCATGCAGCGATCTGGGCATCCAGGCATCCTGGCTTCGCTGGGTGATTTCATAGTCGGGAATCTTGGTCAGCGCCTCCAGAAGCGCCGGATTGTCAGCCTGTGCCGCCACCAGAAAGAGCCCGACGGGCGAATACTGGATATTGTGGTTTCTCTTAATGTCAGGATAGAAACGGGCCACCACACTGCCTGCGATATCGCGGTTTTCATCGCTTTCGTAAGGCCCCAGACCTTCCCAGTCGTAGCGCTTGAGAATGTCGCAGAAGAGGTCGTCGCCGATGGCCGGGTTGTGCAGCAGATTGATCATCCGCTCTCTGTTTGGAAAAAGGGTGAGGCTGGCCAGCAGCGATTCGGCGTCGATATGGGTGGCGTACCACCGCTCCAACGCTTCCAGCGTCACCACCGGTATGCCCGCTTTTTCCTGCGCGTCGCTCCACGCCTCTTCCACCGGATTGACCAGCCGTCCAAGAACGATAAGGCCAATCTCTTCGTCCTCCATCGACTTCGCTCTTTGGGCCCCCACACGATCCAAAAAGAGTTCGATATCCTCTTCGCTCATCGTCCGGGTACGCCCCAGAAACAAAACCCGCTTCCCGGCAACCTGCGCCACAGCCTCTTCCAGTCTCACCATCTCAGAAAGGGTTCTCCATCTTCGCTTCGATCCACCGGCTCGCCCGCTCTCTACGGAGCCTTTTCGCGAAATCGGCGGCCGTCCAACCGAATTCATCCTGGGCGTAAATGTCCGCCCCGTTGGCAAAAAGGAGTTCCATCATCTCGATATAGTCGAAAGAGGCGGCCAGCATTAAAACCGTCATACCACTCTTTCGGCGTGTCGTCGCCGGATCGAGCCCTTTTTCGATGAAAAGCTCCACCAGGTCCAAGCGGTTCTTCTCCACCGCCTCATCCAGCAGGCTTACCCCCTCTTCCGTCGTCCACGTCAGGTCGGCACCCCGCGCCAGGAGCAGCTCCACCATCTTTCTGGATGCGCCGCTCTTGATGGCGACTAAAAGCAGCGGCCACCCTCTCTCATCGGTCATGTTTGCGTCAGCCGCTTCCAGCAGACGTTCGACTTCGTTTAACGCATCGGCTTTCACCGCTTCGATCAATTTATTTTTATTATCATTCATAAGAAGATTATAGCAAGAACTCTGATAGCAATTTTTCTTTTTCGGTTTTTAGTTTTTAGTTTTTAGTTTTTCACTAGGAGTGGTGACCCCGGCGCGATTCGAACGCGCGGCCTTCGGATTAGGAATCCGATGCTCTATCCTGCTGAGCTACGGGGTCTGGTTTCGAGAGTTTAAAAAGATTGAGGAGGTATGGTGCCCCAATGAGGAGCAGGGAAAGAGCAGAGCGCTCTTTCCCTTCAATTCACTGTTCCCTGTTCACAGTTGACCGGAAGACCGGAGAAATCCGGTCTTTCCATCAGCCGTTGCGCTTCTTGATGATCTCTTCGGCGACATTTTTGGGAACCTCTTCGTAATGGTCGAATTCCATCGCGTAGGTTCCGCGTCCCTGTGTGGCGGAGCGCAGGTCGGTGGAGTAGCCGAACATTTCCGCCAGAGGCACGAATGCGTTGACGATCTTGTTGCCGTGGCGGTCTTCCATGCTGTTGATCTGTCCGCGGCGGCGGTTCAGGTCGCCGATGACATCCCCCATGTACTCTTCGGGCACTTCCACTTCGACTTTCATGATGGGTTCGAGAATGACGGGATTCGCCTTCTTCGCGCCCTCTTTGAAACACATGGAACCGGCCAGTTTGAAGGCCATTTCACTGGAGTCGACGTCGTGGTAGCTACCGTCGTAGAGGGTCACTTTCACATCTTCGACAGGATAGCCGGCGAGAACGCCATTTTGCATCGCTTCCTGGACCCCTTTGTCGACGGCGGGGATATATTCGCGCGGAACGACACCACCCTTGATGGCATCGACGAATTCGTAGCCGCTGCCCGGCTCCATCGGCTCCAGTTTCAAGAAGACGTGGCCATACTGACCGCGACCGCCGGACTGCTTGGCGTACTTGTACTCCTGCTCGACCGGTGTCTTGATGGTTTCGCGGTAGGCAACCTGGGGCTGACCCACTTCCGCTTCGACCTTGAATTCGCGCATCATACGGTCGACGATGATCTCCAGGTGCAGCTCACCCATACCGGAGATGATGGTCTGGCCGCTCTCTTCGTCGGTATGGACGCGGAACGAGGGATCCTCTTCGGCCAGTTTCTGCAGAGCGATGGACATCTTCTCCTGGTCCGCTTTCGTCTTGGGCTCGACGGCAACGGAGATAACCGGATCGGGGAACTCCATCCGCTCGAGGATGACCTTCTCTTTTTCGTCGCAAAGGGTATCGCCGGTCAGGGTCGATTTCAGACCGACGCAGGCGCCGATTTCCCCGGCGTAGAGCTCTTTGATCTCTTCGCGTTTGTTGGAGTGCATCTTCAGCAGTCGTCCGATGCGCTCTTTTTTGCCTTTCGTGGAGTTGTAGACGTAGCTTCCCGCATCGATGATGCCGCGGTAGACACGGATGAAGGTGAGCTGTCCGACGAAGGGGTCGGTCATAATCTTAAACGCCAGTGCGGCGAACGGGCCGTCGTCGGTGGACTGGATTTCGATAGGATTGCCTTCCATATCTTCCCCGTGAATGTTGCGAACTTCCGTCGGCGCGGGCAGGTAGTCGACAACCGCATCCAGAAGCGGCTGAACCCCTTTGTTTTTGAAGGCGGTTCCGCAGAGCATAGGAACCATGCTCATATCGAGCGTCGCGGCTTTGATACCTTTCTTGATCTCCTCTTCGCTCAGCTCCTCGCCGCCGAAATATTTCTCCATCAGCTCTTCGCTGGTTTCCGCGACCGCTTCGATCAGCTTTTCGCGATACTCGTTGGCCTGGTCGACCAGGTCGGCGGGGATATCGGTCACTTCGAACTTCTGTCCGAAGCCCTCATCTTCCCAGATGATCGCTTTCATCGTCACGAGGTCGACGACACCCTGGAAATCGTCTTCCGCGCCGATGGGAATCTGGATCGGCACGGCATTGGATTTGAGGCGCTCTTTGATCTGGCGCTCCACTTCGAAGAAGTCGGCACCGACACGGTCCATCTTGTTGACGAAAGCCATGCGGGGAACGCCGTATTTGTTGGCCTGGCGCCATACCGTTTCAGACTGGGGCTGAACGCCACCGACCGCACAGAAGACGGCGACCGCGCCGTCGAGAACCCGCATGGAGCGCTCGACTTCGATCGTGAAGTCGACGTGGCCGGGGGTGTCGATGATGTTGATCTGATGGTTTTTCCAAAAACAGGTCGTCGCAGCCGAGGTGATCGTAATACCGCGCTCCTGCTCCTGCTCCATCCAGTCCATCGTCGCCGCGCCGTCGTGGACTTCGCCGATTTTGTGCGAGAGGCCCGTATAGAAGAGAATACGTTCCGTCGTCGTCGTTTTTCCGGCATCGATGTGGGCGGCGATACCGATGTTTCGTACACGTTCAATGGGGGTTTTTCGTGCCATCTGGTTTTCCTTTTAACGTTGGTAAAATTTGGGGGATTATAGCAAACAGTCGTTTAAAAAATTCCAAACAGGCCAAGCCTGTCTGGAGCATGTAGACAAGTAAAGGTCTGAGTCGCTTACCATCGGTAGTGGGCGAACGCTTTGTTCGCTTCTGCCATCTTGTAGGTATCTTCTTTTTTCTTGTAGGCCGCGCCGCGTTTTTCGCTCGCTTCAATCAGTTCGTTGGCAAGTCGGGCCGCCATCGTGCGTTCGTTGCGTTTGCGTGCCGCGTCGATGATCCATCGGATCGCGAGTGCCTGCTGGCGAACCGGACGGACTTCGATCGGCACCTGATAGGTGGCACCGCCGACCCGGCGGCTTTTGACTTCCATCAAAGGCTTGACGTTTTCGATCGCCTCTTCAAAAATTTCGATTCCTTTTTTGCCGGTCTTCTCTTCGGCGATCTTCAAAGCACTGTACATTACTGTTTCAGCAACGGATTTCTTTCCATCCAGCATAATTCCGTTGATAAACTTGGTGACCACTTTCGAGTTGTAAATCGGGTCAGGCATCACTTCACGAACGGGTGCTCGTCGTCTTCTCATTCTGTTTTCCTCTTGTTGAACTTGTTAATTATTTGGGGCGCTTCGCACCATACTTGGAGCGTGACACACGGCGGTTTGCGACACCGGCAGTATCGAGCGCACCGCGTACGATATGGTACTTGACACCCGGAAGGTCTTTGACACGGCCGCCGCGTACGAGTACGATGGAGTGTTCTTGCAGGTTGTGTCCCTCTCCGGGGATGTAACTGATGACCTCGAAACCGCTTGTAAGACGGACCTTCGCGACTTTACGAAGCGCCGAGTTCGGTTTTTTCGGTGTCGTGGTATAGACGCGCGTGCAGACGCCGCGTCGCTGCGGACACTTGACCAGTGCCGGAGACTTCGATTTTTTGATGACCTTTTTGCGTTCCTTGGGGACCAATTGGTTAATGGTAGGCACTCAAATTCCTTTCTTGTAGATAGATTTCTCAAAATTGATGGCAAATAATAGCCAAAGAAATATTATATTTAACTTAAATTAAGTAACTTTTAATTTTTTAGGATCCCCGGTGGGCAGAAGAGGCGGTTACGCCTCTTGCGTACCCAGCTTGACGTTCTCCTGTCTGTAAAGCCCGGTTCCGACCGGAATGAGACGCCCGATGATGACATTCTCTTTCAGATCTTCCAGCGGATCGACCTTCGCGGAGATGCTCGCTTCGGTCAGAACTTTGGTCGTATCCTGGAACGATGCGGCGGAGATGAAGCTGTCGGAACTGACCGCCGCACGGGTGATACCCACCAGTACCGGTTCGGCGATGGCCGGTTCGCCGCCCAGCTTCATGATGCGTTCGTTCTCTTCGGCAAACTGACGGCGGCTCACCAGATCTCCCGCGATGAACTTGGTATTGCCACTGTCGACAATGCGCACCTGTCGCAGCATCTGCGAATAGATGATCTCGATGTGTTTGTCGGAAATGTTGACCCCCTGTCGGCGGTAAACCTGCTGGATTTCGCTGACCATGTAGTAGTGCAGCGCCTTCTCTCCGAGAATCCGCAGAATGTCGTGGCTGCTGACGGTACCGTCGGTCAGCTTTTCGCCGGCGTGGACGAACTCTCCGTTGTGGACGAGAATCTGTCGGTTCTTGTCCACCAGATACTCGCTGGTCTGTCCGTTTTCACCGGTGATGATGATACGCTCCTTGCCACGCAGCGGTTTGCCGAAGGCGACGATGCCGTCGATCTCCGCGATCAGGGCCGGATCTTTCGGACGACGCGCTTCGAAGAGTTCGGAAACGCGCGGAAGACCTCCGGTGATGTCGCGGGACTTGGCGATCGCCTTCGGAGTCTTCGCGATGATATCCGCGATATGGACTTCCTGGCCATCCTGCACGAAAATCGCCGTTTTCGGGTCCATCGTATAGCGGATGATCTCTCCGCTCTCTGTCGCCAACACAATGGCGGGCTTGTATCCCGGCGGGGTATACTCGTTGATCTCCAGACGGGTCTGGCCCGTGATCTCGTCGAACTGTTCGCTGGCCGTGATGCCGGGAATGATATCTTCGAACGTCACTTTGCCGTTCGCTTCGGCGATGATCGGATCGGTATAGGGGTCCCACTCGGCGATGACGATATGCTCCGTGCCTGCCGGTTCCGCGATCACCGTATCGGCTGTTACCTCCGCATCGTCACCGACCTTGATGATCGACCCGCGCGCGATATAGTGGCGGTTCGCCTCGCGTCCCTGGCTGTCGGCCACGACCGCGAAGAGCCCCTTCTCCTCGATCTTGTCTCCGACATGGACCCCGCTGTAGCGCTCGAGGTAGTCGCCGCGAAGCTGGAAGTACTTCAGGGTACCGTTCTCTCCCGCCCTGATCGTCTGGGTGACCGGCGCGCCGTCCTTGACCCGCAGCTCCGCCGCATAGGGAATGCGGTTGGGGACGTTCCATCCGTCTTTGATCACCTCGACAATCGAATCGTGCTCCTCCACTTTCGTGCCGCTGCCGTAAGGCAGATAGAATTTCCCTTCGATCTTTCCGCTGACGCCGGCGAGCTCGTTGGGTTTCGCCACGTCGCTTTTTCGAAGCGCATAGCGGACCTTCTCCTCTCCGTTTTTTAGCGTCAAAATCACCTCTTCGTGGATCGTCTGGACCGTCAGTTCACCGGCAAAAGGCGCCTTGATCTTCGGTTCGACCAGCAGGATACCGGCATTTCGGCGGTTCGCCACCAGCAGCTTGCCTTCGCTGTTGGTGTAGGTTTTGAGGTTGTAATACCGGATGAAACCCTCTTTGGTGGCGACTGCCTGACGCTCCGCCTTCTCGCTGGATGCCGTACCACCGATGTGGAACGTACGGAGTGTCAGCTGCGTACCGGGTTCACCGATCGACTGGGCCGCGATGATACCGATCGCCTCGCCCACCTTGACCAGTTTGCCCTCGCCCATGTTGAGGCCGTAACATTTGGCGCAGACGCCGCTGGGCGCCTTGCAGGTGATCGGCGTGCGGATCGTCACGGCACGGACGCCGGCGTCTTTGATCAGCTGCGCCTTTTCGTCGTCGATGAGCGTGCCTTCGGCTATCAGAATCTCGTTGCTGATCGGATCGATCACGTCGTCGGCGAGGACACGGCCGTGGACGCGGTCCTCAAGCGGTTCGATCATCTCGGAACCGATCGTGATGTCGGTGATCTCCACGCCTTCGTGGGTGCCGCAGTCGTCCATCGTCACTTTCACATTCTGTGACACGTCGATCAGTTTGCGGGTCAGGTAGCCGGCGTTGGCCGTCTTGAGCGCCGTATCCGCCAGACCTTTGCGGGCACCATGGGTCGAGATGAAGTACTCCAGAACGTTCAAGCCCTCTTTGAAGTTCGAAACGATAGGCGTTTCGATGATCGAGCCGTCCGGTTTGGCCATCAGGCCGCGCATACCGGCGAGCTGTCGGATCTGCGCCGCGGAACCTCTCGCACCCGAGTCGGCCATCATGAAGATGGAGTTGAATCCCTCTTTGTCTTCGCGGATCAGCTTCATCATCGCTTCGGCGACGGCGTTGTTGGTATCGGTCCAGACATCGACGATCTTGTTGTAGCGCTCCTGCTCCGTCAGCAGACCCGCGCTGTACTGCTGCTGGATCTCGCGGACACGTTTTTTCGCATCCTCGACCAGCTTGTACTTCTCCTCCGGAATCCGGATATCGTCGGCGGAGATCGAAACACCCGCCATCGTAGCGTATTTGAAACCGAGATCCTTGAGGTTGTCGAGAAATTCGGCGGAAATCTTGAGACCGCCGAATTTATAGACATAGTCGATCAGGACGCCGATATCCTTCTTCTTGAGCACCTTGTTCCACATATGCTCGGGCACGAAATCGGGCAGGATCGACTTGAGAATCAGCCGTCCGGCCGTCGTATAGACGACACGGCCGTCGACCATTGTTCGGACACGGGCGTTGATATCAAGATGCTCCCCATCGAGTGCCGTCAGAACCTCTTTGACGTTGGCGAAGAGCTTGTTGGAGCCCTTCACATCCTTGCGCTCCAGCGAAAGGTAGTACAGACCCAGAATCATATCCTGGCTCGGTACCGTGATCGCCTTGCCACTCGCGGGCAGAAGAATATTCATGGAGCTGAGCATCAACAGTTTGCACTCGGCGATCGCCTCCTGGCTCAGCGGCACGTGGACCGCCATCTGGTCCCCGTCGAAGTCGGCGTTGAAGGCGGCGCAGACCAGCGGGTGGAGCTGAATCGCCTTGCCGTCGACCAGAACCGGATGGAAGGCCTGGATCGAGAGTTTGTGCAGTGTCGGCGCACGGTTGAGCATCACCGGGTACTCGTCGACGATCTCCTGCAGGCACTCCCACACTTCGTTGGTTTTCTTCTCGATCATGTTTTTCGCCGCTTTGAGGGTCGTGGCGTACCCTTTCTCCTCCAGTTTCGCGAGCAGGTGCGGTTTGAAAAGCTCGAGGGCCATGTTTTTGGGAAGTCCGCACTGATCCATGCGCAGGTTCGGGCCGACGACAATGACGGAACGTCCCGAAAAGTCGACACGTTTACCCAGAAGGTTCTGGCGGAAGCGTCCCTGTTTTCCCTTGATCACTTCGCTCAGTGATTTCAGAGGGCGCTTGTTGGCTCCCTTGACGGCGTTGCCCCGGCGGCCGTTGTCAAAAAGCGCATCGACCGCCTCCTGAAGCATCCGCTTTTCGTTGCGGACGATGATCTCCGGCGCATCGAGCTCCATCAGGCGTTTGAGACGCTGGTTGCGGTTGATGACGCGGCGGTAGAGATCGTTGACGTCGCTGACCGCGAACTTGCCGCCATCCAGCGCCACGAGGGGACGAAGATCGGGCGGAAGGACGGGAAGGACGTCGAGCATCATCCATTCGGGGCGGTTGTTGGAATTGAGGAACGACTCGATCACCTTGAGGCGCTTGATCAGAGTTTTGCGTTTCGCTTCGCTTCCGGTTTTCTCCACCTCCTCCTTGAGGGCGTGGAAAAGCTCCATGAGGTCCAGATCGGCCAGCAGACGCTTGATGACTTCTCCGCCCATCTCGGCATGGAAGCCGCTGTCGGCGAATCGGGTATAGAGCGACTGGAACTGCTCCTCGTTGAGAATGTCGTATTTCAGAACCGGCGATTTGCCTTCGTTGTCGTAGCTCGCCTCGCCGGGATTCTCCACGATATAGGCTTCGTAGTAGAGAACCCTCTCGAGATCCTTCATTTTTACCCCAAGCAGCGTACCGATGCGGCTCGGCAGGGAGTTGACATACCAGATATGGGCGACGGGCGTCACAAGATCGATGTGCCCCATGCGGTATCGGCGCACTTTGGATGTGGTCACCTCGACGCCGCACTTTTCGCACACGACGCCCTTGTAGCGCATCTTCTTGTATTTGCCGCAAAGGCACTCGTAGTCGCGGACCGGTCCGAAGATTTTTGCACAGAAGAGTCCGTCACGTTCCGGTTTCAGTGTGCGGTAATTGATCGTTTCGGGCTTTTTGACTTCGCCAAAACTCCAGGAGAGAATCTTCTCGGGGCTTGCGAGTCGAAGCTGAATCGCCTTGATATCTTTCGGGCGATTCTCTTCCGTTACTTCGATGGGTACCAGTTTCTTCATTGCTCTTCTTCCTCTTCTTTTTCATCTAAAAGCTCGACGTCGAGTGCAAGCGACTGCAGCTCTTTGGCCAGTACGAACAGTGTTTCCGGAATTCCTGCGGGCGGCACGTTCTCGCCGCGGGTGATCGCCTTGTAGGCGCGCACACGTCCGTCGACGTCGTCCGATTTGATCGTCAGCATCTCTTTGAGGACGTTGGCGGCGCCGTAGGCTTCCAGCGCCCACACTTCCATCTCGCCGAAGCGCTGTCCGCCGAAGAGCGCCTTGCCGCCCACCGGCTGCTGGGTCACCAGACTGTAGGGGCCGGTGGAGCGGGCATGCATCTTCTCGTCGACGAGGTGGTGCAGTTTGAGCATATACATGTAGCCGACATTGACGCGCTCTTTCATGCGCTCGCCCGTCTTGCCGTCATACAGCACACATTTGCCGTCGCTGTCGATTTTCGCCATTTCGAAAAGTTTCGCGAACTCTTCGGCGTTGACGCTTTCGAAAACGGGGGTCGCGAACCGCACCCCTTTGCTCCAGTCGCGGGCGTATTTGACAAGCTCCTCGTCACTCATGCCATCGAGCATCTCTTTGGCATTCATCAGTTTCGCCACGTCGGCGATCTCCTCCATCTTCTGCCGCAGCTCTTTGACGAAATTCTCTTTCTTTTCGTCGAAAATCGCCTGAATCTGATCGCCGAGACGCTTGCCGACGAGTCCCAGGTGGACTTCCAGAATCTGCCCGATGTTCATACGCGAAGGGACACCCAGCGGATTGAGAATGATCTCGACCGGCGTACCGTCCTCGAGGTAGGGCATATCCATTTCGGGGACGATGTTGGAGACGATACCCTTGTTACCGTGGCGTCCCGCCATCTTGTCGCCCACTTTGAGTTTCCGCTTGGTGGCGATGTAGACTTTGACAAGTTTTGTGACGCCGTTGGGGAGGATGTCATCTTTTTCGAGAATATGGAGTTTCTCTTCGTGCTCCTCACGTAGTTTGCGTTTTTCTTTCTGGAAGTGGTTTTTCAGCGATTCGTATTTGTGCTGAATCTCTTCGTCGAAATGTTTGGCGATGGCGCTGAGCGCGAAGCGGTTCACCTGCTCCAGCTCCTCCTTGCCGATCTTCTCGCCCGCTTTGAATGTTTTGCCGTTGATTTCCACGTCGCTCTCAAGAACTGCATTGCCAAGAAGCGAATGGATACGGAGCATCTCCTCACGGTCGAGCATCAGCAGTTTGTCGTGGTGCTCGCGATCGAGTTCCGCCTTCTCCTCTTCGTAGGCGCGGATGGCGCGCTGATCCTTCTCGTACCCCTTTTTCGTGAAGATTTTGACATCGACGACAATTCCTTCCATCGAGGGCGGGCAGTAGAGCGATTTGTTGACGACGTGGCCCGCTTTCTCCCCGAAAATGGCACGCAGCAGACGCTCTTCGGGTGTCGGCTTGACCTCCCCTTTGGGGGAGACCTTGCCGACCATGATCATGCCCGGCTTGATATAGGTGCCGATCTTGACGATACCACTCTCGTCAAGATGCGCGATATCCTCTTCCCGCACGTTGGGAATGTCGCGGGTGATCTCCTCGATTCCGTGCTTCAGTTCACGCGCCTCGACCTCTTTCTCGTAGATATGGACCGACGTGAACGTATCCTCTCGGATAAGCTTCTCGCTGACGACGATCGCGTCCTCGAAGTTGTATCCGTTCCACGGCATGAAGGCGACCATGATGTTCTTTCCGATGGCGAGTTCGCCCTGATCCATGTTCGGCCCGTCGGCGATGACCTGGCCCGCTTCGACCTTGTCGCCTTTCCTGACGATAGGGCGCTGGGTGAAGGTGGTGTTCTGGTTGGTGCGCATATTTTTCTGCAGCGAGTAGTGGTCGATGAATGCACCCTCTTCGTCCTCGCCCATGATGTAGATGTTTTTGGAATCGATCTTCTCGACGATGCCCCCGCGCCTGGCCTTGATGCTGACCCAGGCATCCCGGGCAATCAGTTTCTCCACACCCGTGCCGACGATCGGCGCGTCGGAGACGAGCAGGGGCACGCCCTGTCGCTGCATGTTCGATCCCATCAGGGCACGGTTCGCGTCGTCGTGCTCCAGGAACGGGATGAGGCTCGCTGCCACACCGACGACCATCAGAGGACTGAGGTCGATGTAATCGACTTCGTCGCGGTCGACGAGAATGATCTCTCCGTCGCGTCGCGCTTCGATCAGGTCCTCGAGGATGTTGCCCTCCTCGTCGAGTTTCGTACTCGCCGGAGCGATCGTCAAACCCTCTTCCTGGGTCGCCGTCATATAGACCACCTCGTTGGTGACACGCCCCTGTGATACTTTTTTGTAGGGGGATTCGATGAATCCGAGATCGTTGACCTTCGCGTAGGAGGCGAGCGTGTTGATCAGACCGATGTTCTGGCCTTCCGGGGTTTCGATCGGACAGATACGGCCGTAATGGGTCGGGTGAACGTCGCGGACCTCGAAGCCCGCGCGCTCTTTGACGAGACCTCCCTCGCCCAGTGCCAAAAGACGCCGTTTGTGGGTCACTTCCGAAAGCGGGTTGGTCTGGTCCATGAACTGGCTGAGCTGTCCGCTGGTGAAGAACTCCAGGATCGTGTTGGTGATCATCTTGGAATTGATCAGGTCGTGGGGCATCAGTTCGTCCAGGTTGCCGCTCATCGTGCTCATCTTGTCGCGGATCGCCTTCTGCATCTTGATGAGGCCCGATTGCAACTCGTTGCCAAGCAGCTCGCCGATGGCCCGTATCCGGCGGTTGCCAAGGTGATCACGATCGTCGATGTGGCCGCGGCCGTTTTTCACACGGATCAGGTACTGGACCGTCTTGATAATGTCCTCGTCGGTCATGACGGTAACGTATTCGGGGACTTCGACGCCCAGTTTGTGGTTCATCTTCATGCGTCCGACACGGGTGAGGTCGTAGCGTTCCGGATCGAAGAAAAGCTGTTTGACGAAAGCTTTGGCCGCATCTTTTGTCACCGGTTCGCCCGGCCGCATCACTTTGTAGATGCGGATCGCGGAAAGGTCGTTTTCGTCTTCGATCTCTTCGGTCTGTTTCAGCAGTTTCAGGCTCTCCTGGTCGGCATGGAAGGCGTTGATGATCGACTGATCCACGCCGGTGGCCAGGTCATCCGCGATAACGAATTCGTCGACACCGTTTTCAAGAATCTTCTTGAGTTTGTTTTCGTCGAGCTGAGTCAGTGTGTCGAGCAGGACTTCACCGCTCTCCTGGTCGATGATCGGCTCGGCCAGGTGGCGCTCGATCAGGACGTCGACGGGATACTCCACCCACTCGAGTCCGTCTTCGACCAGTTTCTTCGCACGCTTGGCGGAGAGGCGCTTGCCCGCAGCGATGATCAGGTTGCCGTCTTCGTCTTTGACGTCGTATTCCAGGCGTCCCGAAAAATTCTCCGGTTTGAAAGGCATCAGGAATTTGTTGTTTTTGACACGGATACGCATCAGAGGATAGAAGAGTTTGAGAATGTCCTGCTTCGTGTACCCGAGAGCTCTGAACAGGATGGTCACGGGAATTTTCCGTCGCTTGTTGATGCGCACGTACAGGACATCTTTCGCATCGTATTCGAAGTAGAGCCACGATCCGCGATCGGGAATGATCTGCGCCGTATAGAGCAGTTTGCTGGTGCCGGTCGCCGCTTCCTCTTCCTTGAAGATGACACCGGGGCTTCGGTGCAGCTGGTTGACAACGACACGCTCGACACCGTTGATGATGAATGAAGTCCGTTCGGTCATCAGCGGGATATCACGGACAAAAATCGACTGCTCCTTGATATCTTTGACACCGGTTTTCTCACCTGTCTTGTCGTTGCGTTCCCACAGTGTCAGTCGAATCTTCATTTTCAAAGAGACGGCGTAGGTGAGTCCGCGCTCCATGCATTCCCGCACCGTGTATTTCGGCTTGGTGATCTCGCTGCCGATATATTCGAGTGTCAGGCGGTTCTGGGGATCATGGATGGGGAAGATAGATCGGAAAACATGTTCGATACCGCTGTTGGTTCGATCTTTTTCATTGATCATCAAAAAGTTGTCGTAACTGCTCTGTTGAAGTTGCAGGAGGTTGGGGACTTCGATCTCCTGGGGTGTCTTGGCAAAATCAACACGTAAGCGGTTTCCTGATTTAAGATTGTTAAGCATGGGCTAAGACCTCATTCAGTAGTGTGTTGCATAGGAAGTACCTGGATTCGGTACGAAAGTTAAGCGTAAAGCTAATAGTGTAGTGCAAAACGGATAAAGGGAAGGTTGTGCCTTCCCTTTATATATCTGTTTTAAAATGTTATTTAACTTCGACAGTCGCGCCAGCTTCTTCGAATTTGGTTTTGAGCTCTTCGGCCTCTTCTTTGCTGACACCTTCTTTGATGGTTGTCGGTGCATTGTCCACAGCCTCTTTCGCCTCTTTGAGTCCAAGACCAGTCACTTCGCGGACCACTTTGATGACGTTGATCTTCTTGGCGCCCGGGCTGGTCAGGACCACGTCGAATTCGGTCTTCTCTTCTGCCGCGCCGCCCGCTTCGCCGCCGGCCGCGCCGGCTACGACCATCGGAGTTGCGGAAACGCCGAAACGCTCTTCAAACTCTTTGACGAGCTCGTTGAGCTCGAGAACAGACAAACCTTCAATGTATTCAAACAATTCTTCTTTCGTAATTGCCATCGTTATCTCCTCTAATAGATAATATTTTCCGGCGGCCAGACCGCCGTTTTACGCTGCGATCAGGCAGCCTCTTCTTCTTTTTTCTTCGCCAGGTTGTCGAGTCCGGCCGCCAGGTTGCGCAGTGGCGCAGTCCAGACAGACAGCAGCATGCCGAGAAGCTCTTCGCGCCCCGCCAGTTTGCTGTACTCGTCGATCTTTGCCGCATCGACGGGCTGCTTGTCGATGACGCCGCTTTTGATGACGAATTTGTCGTTCTCTTTCGCGTATTTCGCGACAGCTTTGGCGGTAGCGATCGGGTCTTCTCCCCAGACAGCCATGTTCGTATCGATCAGTTCCACCCCTTCGATACCCGCATTTTTGAATGCGATGTTCGCCAGTGTGTTTTTGATGACACGCGCACCCAGTCCGGCTTCGTATCCGATTTTACGGAACTCTTCCATCTCCTTGACCGTCATCCCTTTGAAATCGACGATGACAACGCAGTTGGCCTGTCCGAACGCATCGGAAAGTTCCGCTACCAGCTGTTCTTTTTCGCTTCGGGTCATGTTTCCTCCTTTCCGACCGAGACTTCAAGAAGGGCGGCGTAATGCCGTTTAAGCTTTCGCCCCTAACTATCTCCAGTCTAAGATAAAGCGCACCGGGCGCTTACTTGATCTCCATCAGCTCGTTGGTGTCGAGTTTGACCGAGGGACTCATCGTCAGTGAGAGCGCAGCGTTTTGGATGTAGCGTCCTTTCGCTGCCGCGGGTTTTTGCCTGTTGATCGCCGCGACGAATGCTTTGAGGTTCTCGGCGAGCTTTTCGGCATCGAAGCTCGCTTTGCCGATACCGGCATGGATGTTTCCCTTCTTGTCGACGCGGAAGTTGACCTGTCCGCCTTTGGCATTTTTGACACCCTGGGCAACATCCATCGTGACGGTGCCGGTCTTGGGGTTCGGCATCAACCCTTTGGGCCCGAGGATACGGCCTATTTTACCGACCTGTCCCATCATATCGGGGGTTGCAATGACAATATCGAAATCGAGGTTGCCGTTTTGGATCTCTTCGACAAGATCCTCCGCTCCGACGACGTCGGCACCCGCCTCTTTCGCTTCGTCGGCTTTCGCACCCTTCGCGAAGACGGCGACACGGACGGTTTTGCCTGTTCCGTGGGGAAGGACGACGGCACCGCGGACCATCTGGTCCGCATGGCGGGGGTCGACGTTCAGGCGCAGTGCCAGTTCGACCGTTTCATCGAACTTCGCAGATTTGAGATCTTTGACGAGTTTTGTCGCCTCCTCGACCGAGTAGGTTTTGTTGGTATCGATTTTTTCGAGCAGTTTCTGGACTCGTTTGGAAAGTTTCTTGGACATTATCTATTCTCCGCAAATGTATTTTTTGCTACCGCATCTTTTCGATCTGGCGGTGAAGATCGTTTAGTCGACAACCTCGACACCCATGCTTCGGCAGCTTCCTTCGATAATCTTGGCGGCCGCTTCCTCATCGTGAGCGTTCAGGTCATCCATTTTCGTTTTAACGATGTTCATGATCTGTTCGCGAGTGATTTTTCCGACTTTGTTCTTCAGCGGATTGTCACTGCCCTTCTGCAGACCGATCTCTTTTTTGATCAGGTCGGTGACCGGAGGCTTCTTCGTCACGAAAGTGAAAC
The DNA here is from genome assembly GCF_016593255.1 of Hydrogenimonas urashimensis. Classification (NCBI taxonomy): domain Bacteria; kingdom Pseudomonadati; phylum Campylobacterota; class Epsilonproteobacteria; order Campylobacterales; family Hydrogenimonadaceae; genus Hydrogenimonas; species Hydrogenimonas urashimensis. The sequence continues at coordinate 1,316,232 of NZ_AP023212.1, forward strand.
TTCTGTCGGAATAGACGGTGATGACGACGGGGATGTTGTATCCCATCATATCTTTCGTCTTTTCGTTGAACGCTTTGCAGAACTCCATGATGTTCACACCGCGTTGTCCCAGTGCGGGTCCTACCGGAGGAGACGGGTTCGCCTTCCCGGCAGGAATCTGCAACTTGAATTCATCAACAACTTTTTTTGCCATTGCGTATCCCTTCTATATGAGTTTGATATTCAGATGATTTTTTCGACCTGCGAGTAGAGGATCTCTACCGGCGTGCTACGTCCGAAGATCGAGACGTTGAGCTTCAGCTTACCGTGTTCAAGATCGTACTCCTCCACCATTCCGGTGAAGTTGGCGAAAGGACCCTCGATGATCCGGACCATTTCGCCCGGCTCGAAAGAGATTTTCGGTTTCGGAGCCGCTCTGTTTTGAATTTTGTCCAGAATGTTTTTGACATCTTTCTCGCTCAGGGGCGTCGGTTTTTTCGACTCACCGATAAAGCGAGAAACACGCGGCAGCGACTGGATCTTGTGCCACAAGTCGGTGTCAAGATCCATTTTCGCGAAAACGTATCCCGGATAGAGCGACCGTTCGGTGATCTTCTTTTTTCCGTTTTTGACTTCGATCACATCCTCTGTCGGAACGACGATCTCTTCGATCTTGTCCTCGATGCCCAATTGCTTGGCCATCGTTTCGATAGCGTTTTTCACGCTTCTTTCGCTTCCCGCATAGGTCTGTATTGCGTACCATTTTGCTGCCATCGTGTCTCCTTAGATCAACGCAGAGAGAGATGCAGACATGATCAGATCGATCAGCGCCAGGAAAAGCGATACGACTGTCACGACGACGAAGACGGCGAAAAATGCCTGTCGAACCTGCATTTTGGTTGGAAAAATGACTTTGGATAGTTCTATTTTTGCATGGTTGACATAGTTTATCAATTTTTCCATGATTTCATTTCCTTAACGTGGCAGGGCAGGAGGGACTCGAACCCACAACCTACGGTTTTGGAGACCGTTGCTCTACCATTGGAGCTACTGCCCTAGAACAAAGCGAAACCCGCTCGGGGTTTAGCTTTTGAGTTTGACTTCTTTATGAAGTGTGTGTTTGTTGCAGCGCGGACAATATTTCTTTGTCTCGAACTTTTCCGTATGGGTCTTCGAGTTCTTCGTGGTCGTGTAGTTGATTTCACCACACTCGCTGCATTTGAGTCCTATATTGATTCTCATTGATTTTATCCTTCGGGTTGAGGGCACCCTTTCCGGGATGCCCCCATGGGTTCATTATGCGAGGATCTTGGAAACAACACCTGCACCGACAGTACGTCCACCTTCGCGGATCGCGAAGCGTGTACCTTCTTCGAGTGCGATCGGAGCGATAAGCTCAGCAGTGATCTTGACGTTGTCGCCAGGCATAACCATTTCCGTTCCCTCAGGCAGGGTGATGGCACCGGTTACGTCCGTTGTACGTACGTAGAACTGCGGGCGGTATCCGTTGAAGAACGGAGTGTGGCGTCCGCCTTCCTCTTTTGTAAGAACATAGATTTCCGCTTCGAATTTCGTATGCGGAGTGATGGAACCGGGCTTACAGAGAACCATACCGCGCTCGACTTCCTCTTTTTTCGTACCGCGAAGAAGAACACCGCAGTTGTCGCCGGCTTCACCGCAATCCATCTCTTTGCGGAACATTTCGACGCCGGTGACAGTTGTTTTCTGCGTATCGCGGATACCGACGATTTCGATCTCGTCGCCGACACAGACTTTGCCGCGCTCGATACGTCCGGTAACGACGGTACCGCGTCCGGAGATGGAGAATACGTCTTCGATCGGCATCAGGAAATCTTTGTCTGTTTCACGCTCAGGAGTCGGAATGTACTCATCGATCGCGTCCATCAGCTCAAGAATTTTTTGGCTCCATTCGCCGAGTTGGCCGCTTTTTGCCTCTTCGAGCGCTTTGAGAGCGGAACCGATAATGACCGGAGTGTCGTCACCCGGGAAATCGTACTCGTTAAGAAGTTCGCGAACTTCCATTTCAACAAGCTCAAGAAGCTCTTCATCGTCAACCATATCCGCTTTGTTCAGGAATACAACGATGTACGGAACGCCAACCTGTCGGGCAAGAAGGATGTGCTCGCGAGTCTGGGGCATCGGACCGTCCGCCGCAGAAACAACGAGGATCGCACCGTCCATCTGAGCGGCACCTGTAATCATGTTCTTGACGTAGTCGGCGTGACCCGGGCAGTCGACGTGCGCGTAGTGGCGCTTGTCGGTTTCGTACTCGACGTGGGATGTCGCGATGGTGATACCGCGCTCACGCTCTTCCGGCGCGTTGTCGATCTGATCGTAATCCATCAGTTCCGCTTCACCTTTTGTCGCGAGAACCGCAGTGATCGCTGCAGTGAGTGTAGTTTTGCCATGGTCGACGTGACCGATGGTACCGATGTTGACGTGCGGCTTGGTTCGTTCGAATTTTTCCTTAGCCATATGTTCCTCCATAAAGAATTTAAAATAGGGTACCTCTGCAAATTGGCCGACAAAGTCAATTTACAGAGGCACCCTGCCAAATGTGCGCCGTATTATACCAAAAAAACTGTCAATATGTGCTTGCACGCTCCAGCACTTTTCTTCAGGCCCGATTTCATCGGTATTAAGAAAGCGTGGAGCCCAGAAGCGGGATTGAACCGCCGACCTCTTCCTTACCAAGGAAGTGCTCTGCCACTGAGCTATCTGGGCATTTTGTACCAGGAGTTGAAGTCTACGGGGTCCGTGGTTTTCTTTTTCGCGAATTTGTCGAAAAAGTCAAATGGACCACTCTTCGATTGCAAGAATCAAAAAAATTCAGCTCCCAGAATCATGGAGCGGGAAACGGGACTCGAACCCGCGACCCTCAGCTTGGAAGGCTGATGCTCTAGCCAACTGAGCTACTCCCGCGCATTGAAAGACAAAGCCGTGGTGGTGGGAGGAGGATTCGAACCTCCGAAGGCGAAAGCCAGCAGATTTACAGTCTGCCCTCGTTGGCCACTTGAGTATCCCACCAGCTGTCTTTTCTGGTACAAACACTGACAATAAAAAGAATGGAGCCGGTGATGGGACTCGAACCCGCGACCTGCTGATTACAAATCAGCTGCTCTAGCCAACTGAGCTACACCGGCATGTAAAAATGGAGTGCAATTGTAATATCTTTTCTATCGCTTGTCAAGAGTTTTTTGAATTTTCTTCAAAAATCGTCGTCGCGGGATCGGTGGCGCTCTTTGCGGCTGTAGCTCTTTTTCCGCTTCGATTTGCGGATCTGATTGGCTTCGTGCAGCAGCAAAGCGCGTATCTCGTCACTCTCGCTCCCGCTCTCGCACAGCCGGTTGGTCTTTTCGATGAATTGCTCCAGCTTCTCGAAATAGTCGTTGTAGAGGGGAACTTTCTGAACGTGCGAGAGTTTTTCGTTCGCACTCTTGACGAAAGCGTCGAACTCGTCGGTTTTGAAAGTCTCCTTCTGCACGAAGTTGACGATGCGGTTGAGATAGCGCTCGAGTTCGCGCTTGTAACGGGTCAGAAGATACTTCTCCCTGCGCTTCTCTTCCAAGGCCGCTACCTGCTTCTGCGTTGGGATGGATGGACATGCTTCACGACGGCGATCTCCTCGGCGTGCCACAGCTTTTTGACGATGGCGTCCGAGGCTTTGGCGTACCCTTCCTTCCGTGCCACATCCATCCACGGTCTCTGGCCGAAAGCCTCGAGAATCTCTTCTGCACTCTTGCTTGGGTCCAGGTCTGCATCAAGGCCGCTCTCCCGTTTTGCCAGGAAAAAGAGCTCGATGAAACTCTCCTCGAAACGGTTGAGAACGTTGATTGTAAACGCTTCGAAATCCTCCAGGCCGCTCTTGGCGTACTCCTCGACGAGCAGCGAAACCATCCGGTTCATTTCGTCCACCGGAATCGTGCGGAAAACCACTTCGGCGGTACGCTTTCCGCCGGTATATTCGCACCCCAGAAAGATACGGGCCGATTTGTCGTTTCTGCCGAATTTGCTGTTGCGCAATCCCACGATGCCGATATCGGCGTGCTTGTGGCGCCCGCACCCTTTCATGCACCCCGAAAAACCAACTTTGATGTCATGCGCCATCAGTTGCTCCACCGGAAGGTAGTGGGCCTCCTCCTTGATGCTCCAGTAGGAGAAGGGGCAGTATTCGCTGCCGGCGCAGGCGACGACGGTGGGGGAGGTGTCGCGCTGCGGAAAAGGGGCCGCAGGCTCTTTGATGCCCAGAATATAGAGCTGCTGGTCGATGCCGATGCGCAGCTCCGCGCCCTCTTTTTGAACGAAATCGGCAATCCGCACGATTTCGTCCGATTGGATGAGGCCGTAATCGGTATGGTAGCGGTATCCCCAGCTGCCGTCTGCCAGCTCTTCCCAGTCACCGAAATGGCGCTTTTTCAGCAGGGATTCGCCGGCGCTTCGCCACGGCTTTTGGTAAAACTCCGCGATAAAAGCCTTCACCTGTTCCATCCCGTAGTGTTCTATCATATGGAAAAGGCGGCTCTTCATCCGTTTCTCCCGCAGGCCGTAACGGTTGAAGGCGGCGATGACCGCCATGGCGAAATCGACGACCTCCTCTTTGCCCACGAAGATGTCGGCGCTTTTGGAGATTTCGGTGTTCTTGCCTCCCATATAGACGTTGAACCCCTTTTCTGTCTCCTTCCGGGCCAGGCCGAAAAAGAGGTCGTTGGAAAAGAGCGGCCAGCTGTTTTCGCGCATGCCTGTCATCCCGATGGAGATACGCCGCGGCAGCATTCCGACAAGATCGGGGTGTTTCAGAAAACGCTTGTGAAGTTCGTCGATGAAGGGGAAAGCTTCGATCTCGCAGCTTTTGCCCCGCCCGTCGAAAGGGTCGGTCACCACATTGCGGACATTGTCTCCGAATGTCTGCCAGGTACTGAGCCCCTCCATGGCGTTGACCTCTTTAAACACCTCCAGGACGTTGTGCGATTCCAGCCCGTGCAGCTGCATCCCCGATCGTGCCGTCAGGATCAGAGCGAGGTCCTCGTTTTCGACGATCTCGGCGATGCGCCTAAAATGCTCAGCCCGGATGCGTCCGCCGGGCACACGCACCCGCAGCATGAAGGTCTCCTCTTCGATTTCGGAGTTGAAGATACCGTAATCCTGCAGGTAGATACGGTCGCCTACGCCCAGGTTGTCGAAATCGAGTTCGTCGATCTGGGCGAAAAAGTCATAGGGGCGGATGGCGGCCTTGTACTTTTCGTACCGCTTTTCCACCAGATGTTCGGGGGCAAGATACATACGCAATCCTAAAAACGGGAAAATTCGAGTGCTCTATCGAGGGATGCTTCGTCAACCCCCAGGCGTTGATAAACCGCATCCTTCGCGAAACGAAAATCCACCCCCCTGCTGGGCAATGAATCTTCTTGACTCGCAACTCCCTTTGATGTCCTGTTTCTTAAAGTATGCCAGAATTTCAATCTCTCCGCTGCGCAGACGCTTCTTGGGCTCTTTCGCAACGGGGCAGATGCGTGGAAATGGCGACCCGGCATAGACTTTTACTCCATGCCGAACAACTCGACGGGGACCGCTCTTTTTTCAGCGTATCGCACTCCACAAACATCTTTCTGGTCGCCTTCGTCGCAGAAATTATAACACACCCAATTTACGGCAAAAACGCCGACGGATCGACATAGACTCCATCGATCAACACCCCGAAATGAAGATGTGGTCCGGTGGCCCTGCCGGTACGGCCCACATAGCCGACCACCTCCCCTTTTTGTACCTTCTCTCCCGGTTTGACAACTATGCGTTTCAGGTGAGCATAAAGTGTCATCAGTCCCTGGCCGTGCTCAATGAAAAGCAGATTGCCGCTGAAGAAAAAATCGCCCGCATCGACTACCACACCTTCCTCGGAAGCGCGCACCGGCGCCCCTTCGGGAGCGGCAATATCAAGCCCCCGATGGGGGGCGCGGGGCTGGCCGTTAAAGAAGCGGCGCAGCCCGAAGGGACTGCTGATCTTTCCTTTCGCCGGCCAGAGGAAATCGACTTTTGGCGGCCTTTCGCTCCGAAAGGTTTTGTCCCTGCGCTTCCGGATGGCCTCTCTTTCGATCCGTCGCATATCCCGAAACTCCGGATTGACCTTGCGCCGCTCTCTTAGCACCAGATGCTGTTCGGCATAATCCTTCCGTGCGATCTCCACCGGCAGATCGACTGGTTTCGCCCTCTCCCTTTTCAGCCGTATGGCGTATCTTCCCTTCCGTGTTCCCAGCGGTACGGGAACGATCGCGTACCGCTCTTTTTCTTCAATGCAGAAGATGCCGCGATGGCCCATCAGGGAGACTTCGGTATACCTGTCCGCACCATCGAGCGGAACGACCACGATACCCCCCGGTACCGGAAGGGAGCGAGGCTCCGCCGGCAGGGAGAGGATAATCAGCATGAGCGATAAAAACGGTTTCATACGGGGATTATAGCAGTTCGCAACCGATCCCGTCCATCTTTTCAAAAAAGGCGTGCTACCATAGGAGAAACGATACGATGCAAGGAGTCCTCGTGAAAAGTCTGTCGACCGTTCTTCTTCTGCTTTCGCTCACCACATTCAGCCACGCCTCGCTGACACTCTCAGAAACTTCCGAAAAACCTGCCGAAAACCTGGCGCACTACCTTAACGGCCTGCTGGATGAGGGTATCGACCTGCAATGCATCCGGTCGGCTTCGGGTTTTCAATGTCTCAAGGAGGATTTCACCGTCGTCAAAACCGACGAAGAGAATGTCACGGCCCGCACCCATTTCGACAGACTCGAACTGCTCTTTCGAAAAGAGATCGCACCCTATTTCGAAAAAAACCGGTTCGATGCGGCGATGCGGGAATACCGACGAGCCGAAAAGGCGAGGCAAACACGGAAGCGTTCGGGTAGAGGAGCCGCCAAACCCGTTCCCACTCCCCAAAAGGACGCGATGGACAGGGCACTGTGGCGCACGCTCGACCGCATGGTTCTGAAAAACCTTCGGATAGACGTATCGCATCCGGCGACCCGGACTTTTGTGAAAGAGGTCGTTTTCGAAAACCGTATGACGAACCTGGGCGGGAAAACGGTCTATTCCGACAGAATTTTCGGCACACTGTCACTGCGCTACAGGGATTTTGTCCTCGATACCAACGCCACGTCCGATTCGGCCTACACGACGATGACAAGACGGCTGGAACGCTGGCTGGAGACGAACGATACAAAGCGGGCGGAGTATGTCGCCAAAAAACTCCGGCAGCTTTCTGCGAAACGGATGAAATCTCCCACATCGGGAAAGTTCGTTCTCAAAACCCGCTATATCGGCAACGACAGCCTCTCCCTGCGCTTTCTTGCCGCAAGCCGCGACGGCATCGGCGATCGGAGCGATTTTTCATTCGACGGCGAGGTTCACCATCTTCGCTCAATGTTCAACCCCAAAGAAAAGGAGGTGCAGGTAGGCGCTCCCGATTTTCTCTTCCTTTCGATGCATCTGCAAACCGATACGAACAATACGACCTATCGCCATCTGCTGGCCCACGACAGACGCTTTCACCGCTATATAGCGGACTACGACGATCTCATCCGTGCCCGATATGACGAAAAGATGAAAAGATACGCCAAAAATCCGGTCGTTGCGGGATGGTTGAAACAGGCGAAAAAGGCTTTCTCGAAAGTGTTGAGGGGGGAAGCGAAAAGCATTGTGCTTTCTGTGAAAAACAGAACGGGCGCGACCGCCATGCAGTTGGTCGGCGCCGTTATCGCTCAGCTCTCTGTCATGCCGCAGAAAGGCGAAAAACCCGACCGGGAGAAGCTCATCCTCGACACGGCAGCAGCGAATCTCGATGTCCGCATCGAAGCGGAATAGGAAAGGCTCATGCGCGGTCTCTTCGCTTGAATCCGCCGCCGCGGTGCGTGCCGGAAGCGTTTTTGGCCGGAGCGCCGTGATGGCTGCCGAAACTGCCGCGGCGTCGATTCCCGCCCCTTTTTTTGACCGGTTCCGCCTTGATCGAGGGATCGGGGTGGTATCCCTCCACCAGAATCTTCTCGATGCGGTTGCCCGTGAGCTTTTCGATGCGATGGAGCAGATGTTTCTCGTCGATGCAGACCAGCGAAAAAGCTTCCCCCGCATTGCCGGCGCGGCCGGTGCGGCCGATGCGGTGCACATAATCTTCCGCCACTTCCGGCAGATCGAAGTTGACCACCTGCCCCAATCTGTCGATATCGATGCCCCGCGCCGCCACATCGGTGGCGACCAGAACGCGCACGCGCCCCTCTTTGAAGGCTTTGAGCGCTTTCATCCGCGCCGCCTGGGTCTTGTTGCCGTGGATCGATGTGCTGGGCAGACCGTCCTGGCTGAGGCGTCTTGAGAGTTTGTCTGCACCGTGTTTTGTACGGGTGAACACCAGCACCTGCTGCCAGTTGTTGGCACCGATCAGATAACTAAGAAGATCCGCTTTCTTCGCTTTGTCCACCGGGTGGATGGTCTGCTTGATGCGATCGGCCGTCGTATTGTCGGCAGCCACTTTGATCATCTTCGGATCTTTGAGGATGCTCTGGCTAAGCCGTCTTATCTCGGCCGAAAAGGTGGCGGAGAAGAGGAGTGTCTGACGATGGTGCGGCGTCATGGCGATGATCTTCTTGATGTCGTGGATGAAACCCATGTCGAGCATTCTGTCGGCTTCGTCGAGCACCAGAACCTCCACGTGACCAAGATCGAGATGCCCCTGATTGATGTGATCGAGAAGTCGTCCCGGCGTGGCGACGAGAATGTCCATGCCGCTTCGCAGCGCTTTGGTCTGGGGATAGATGTTGACCCCACCGTAGATCTCGGCACTTTTTAGCTTGAGAAATTTGCCGTAGGTGCGCACCTGGGCATGCACCTGGGCCGCCAGTTCACGAGTCGGTGCGAGCACGAGGGCGCGGACATGGCGTTTGCCTTCGTGTTTGTGACGGGAGAGTTTTTCGAGCATCGGCAGAGTGAACGCCGCCGTTTTACCTGTTCCGGTCTGTGCCGCCGCCAGGAGGTCGTGGCCCGCCAGCACGGCGGGAATCGCTTCGGCCTGGATCGGCGTGGGCTCGGTGTAGCCGGTCGCGTCGACGGCTTTGAGGATGTGGTGGTTGAGTTGAAGGTCATGAAATGTCATGAAAATACTTTCTTAAGGGCCCTTTTAAAAGTGCCCTTATTGCAATCCGCACGGCAAATGGTCGCCTTCCGGTCCGGATGACAATGGGTTTGAATTTTTTGTGAGTAGAGACTAAAGGGGAAATAGGAATGTGAAGTTCTGTTTCTGTTTTAGCATTACTCGCTCCGTAGAGCACATAAAGAGAGACCGTGTCTCTAAAGATGGCCGGAGTATAGCTGAAGTCGGGGCAAAGGTCAAGGGGAACGCTGAAAGAGGAGCGGATTTGGAATTTTTGCTATGATTGCTTCCATGAAAAGCGTACCGTTTGAAAACGAAACCGTCGTCCCATCCAAAATCGTCTGTGTGGGACGCAACTATGTGGAGCACATCGAGGAGCTAGGCAACGAGGTACCCGAGAGAATGGTCCTTTTTTGCAAGCCCAACTCGGCCATCTCCGATGCGTTCGGCTATTTCACGCCCGATACCCGCTTCGAAGGGGAGATCTGCCTGCTGATGGGATCGGAAGGTATCGAAGGCATCGGTTTCGGTTTCGATCTGACCCATGCCCATATCCAGAACGAACTGAAGCGAAAGGGGCTGCCGTGGGAGCGGGCGAAAGCATTCGACGGATCGGCCGTATTCTCCGATTTTGTCCGAGCGCCCGACGATCTTTCAAGCATCGGCTTCAGGCTCCGGCGAAACGGTATCCTCGTTCAGGAGGCCCGCTACGACCATATGATCTACAAACCTGAAACCGTCATCGAAGAGATTCGGCGTTTCATGACGCTGGAGAAGGGGGATATCGTCATGACCGGCACGCCCAAAGGGGTTTCGCCCTACGCAAAAGGCGACCGTTTCCGGGTCGAACTTTTCGACGGGGATGCTATACTGCTGCAAAAAGAGTGGAGCGTGAAAGCATGATCGACAAGTCAAAACTGCCGACCGTCTCCTATGAGGGCATGAACGCCATGCACTACGAAGAGGTGGCTCGGATCAACGGCCTTCTCGAGAAACTGGACAAAGGTGCCGCCGTGTCCGAAATCACCGAAGCGGTGGAAGCGCTGCTCGAGCACATGCAGGAGCATTTCGACTACGAAGAGGGAATGCTTCAAAACAGGGGATTTGGCATGTTCGACATCCACCGAAGCGATCACAACCGCATCATGGGAGAGACCCGCATGGCCTATATGAACTGGCGAAACTTCAAGGACAGGGAGGCTTTGAAGGCGTTCATGGAAGAGGAGTTCATCGAGTGGCTGAACCTGCATATCCAGGCGATGGACAGTGTCGCCGCCGATTTTCTGAACCGATTGGAGAGAGACGATGACGATTCTTTTCGCCCCCAGTGAAGGGAAACGTCCCGGCGGAAAGCTGCCGCCGGTGGACACGTCGGCTTTTTGCTTTCCGGAGCTCTACGGCTTCCGTAAAGAGGCGATGGAGAGATACGGCACATTCGTAAAAAACGCTCCTCTCGACGCGCTTAAAAAGCTCTTCGGCATCAAAGACGAAAAGCTCATCGAACGCTACCGCACCGATCTCTTCGATGCACCGACCATGAAAGCCGTGGAGCGTTACGACGGGGTGGCCTACGACTACCTGGATTACGCCTCTTTGCCGCAAAGAGCGCAGCGATACGTCGATGAACACCTGATCATATTCAGCAATCTGCTCGGGCCCGTCTGCGCTTCGGACCGCGTTCCGGACTACAAGCTGAAGCAGGGGGAATCCATCGGCGGTTTCATCCCCGAGAAATTCTACAAAGCGCATTTCAGCCATGCGCTGGATGCCTATCTTGAAGCCAATGGCCCCATCGTGGACCTTCGGGCCGGTTTTTACGAGAAATTCTACAAAATCTCCCTTCCATACATCACGATGAAGTTTCTCAAAAACGGCAAAACGGTAAGCCACTGGGCCAAAGCGTACCGGGGCACCGTCTTGAAAGAGATGGCAAAGCATGCTATTATGGAAGAGAAGGATTTGCTGGCCATGGATGTGGAAGGATTGAACATCCTGGAGATCAAAACCCTCAACAACAAAAAAGAGATCGTTTACGACATCGTGACATGAATATAGAACAAAACAGCGAACACACCATCGACTTCTGCATGCTTGACTACCAGTGCAGCTATCTGCCGGATAGGAAGACAAGGATGTTCTACCGCTATATGCGCCATGCGAGCAAGGATCTTGTCAGCGAATTGATACGGCGCGGATGGCGGCGGTTCGGATGCTATTTCTTCCACCCCATCTGCGCCGGATGCACCGGATGCAAGAGCCTTCGTATCGACGCGCAACGGTTCACTCTCTCCAAATCGCAGAAGCGGGTCATGAAGAAAAACCGGCAGACGATGCTCTATATCCGAAAGCCGGGCATGACGCAGGAGCACCTGGATCTTTACAACCGCTTCCACAAATACAAGAGCGAGACAAGCGACTGGAAATATACCCCCGTCAACCCCCACCTCTACTACGAAAATTTCGTCGACGGGGCCCACGATTTCGGCAAAGAAGTTCTCTACTTCATCGACGACAAACTGGTGGGCGTCGATCTGATCGACATGACGACAGACGGCATCAGCTCCATCTACTTCTTCTACGACCCCGACTATGCGAAATATTCGCTGGGCACCTACTCGCTGCTGATGCAGATACATTTCGCCAAACAGATGGGATTGCGCTGGATCTACCTGGGATACTGGGTCCATGGGTGCAGAAGCTTCGCCTACAAAACCGCTTTCAAGCCCCTTGAGGTGCTCGACGGGTTTCCCCCTCTCACCGAAGAGCCGGAGTGGGTCCCTTTCGACGAGAAAAAAGCGCAGGGCAACGCTTCGTGCCGCATTGCCGCTTCATCTGCCGGTTAGGAGCATGAGCTCTGACCCATTCGTTTTCGGCTCCGGAAGCTTCGCTTTTTAAATAAGAGTATTTTTGTCCTGTTTATTAAACTTCACTATTACTTGCCCGCCTTTATCGGTTTTTTCGCTCGATTCGCTAAACTCCCTCGCAATCAAAACGAGAGGAGGAAACATTCATGAAAAAGATCATCGTTGCGGCGCTTTTTGCATTGGCGACAGCGGCTTTGGCCGAAGAGACGGTTCAGTACGACGCCACAACCTACGGCCCGTCCGATACGGTTGTTCATTACGACAACGACCGTCAACAGGACGAAAACAGAAACCAGACCAACGTCCCGAACAACGACGTCTACCCTCAGACAGACAAATAGTCTGTTTCCTTTTTCGGAGGCCTCGCCGCCTCCTCCGACTCAAACTCTCCTTCCACACCAACCAACAGAGCTGCGAAAGTTGTCAAAATCAACATCGTGCGCTGCACCCCGGTCACAGCGTGCATGCGCTTTTGATACTGTATCGGGACAACTCCTTTCCTTTCGTATCGACGACATGGACGGCACACGCCAGGCAGGGATCGAAGGAGTGGATGATGCGGAGCACTTCCAGCGGCTTTGCTGGATCGGCGAGACGAACACCTATCAGCGACTCCTCGTAGGGTCCTCTTGTCTTGCCGGCATCTTTCGGGGAGGCGTTCCAGGTCGTCGGGGCCACCACCTGATAGTTGTGTATCCTGGCATCTTCGATCCCGACAAAATGGGAGAGTACGCCACGGGGCACTTCATGGATTCCCCTCCCCTTCGCCGATTTCGGCAACGCTTCGAAATCGTATCGGCTCCAGGTCTCCTCGTCGTAATATTTGATGTTTTCGATCAGGTCGCTGCAGAAATCGAAAATGACATCGCAGCAGATCTGCGCTTCAACAGCCCGCGCGGCGTTCCTGCCCACACTCGATGAGAAGTCGATGAGCTCCATGCCCGTTTCGCTCATGAAACGCTCCACGACGGGCCGGATGATGCCCGACCCCTTCAGGTAGCCGATGATCATCCGTGCCGCGGGCCCCACCTCCATCGGCTGCCCTTTGTACCGTGGCGCCTTCACCCAGCTGTATTTGCCCTCCGTTCTCAGCGTGCCGTCCTCGTTGAGATCGGTGTATTGGGGGACGGTGGACCCTTCGTAGGGAGATTTTCCGCCACTGCGGTCATACCAGGCCCTCGACACCTCTTCGGTGATATGGCCATCGTCGAAAGGTTCGACACGGTCGAAATCGTGCCCGTAAACGACACCGCTTTCAAAAAGATCCCTGCCGTTGGCAAAACGGTAGCCTCCTGATGCCATGAAGTTGCCATGCCCGCGGCCCACCCCCTCTTTCATCTCCTCTCCGTAGGCCTCCACGAGCAGTTTCATATCGGGTATGTAGGCGCGTTCGATGAAGTCGCGGGTATCTTTGATGATGAACATGAAATCGTTCAGACGTTGGGGATTGAGCATGTCCGCGACACTCGTGACCCCGCCGACAACGAGATTCTGGGGATGGGGCGTCTTGCCCGCGAAAATGGCGATCGCCTTGCTCAGAATTCTCTGGACGCGAAGCGCCTCGAAATAGTGGTTGATGAGCACCAGATTCTCCTCCGGCGAGAGGCGGTAGGCGTCGTGCCCCCAGTATCCGTTGGCGAAGAGTCCCAGGCGCCCCGCCCTGACGAACGAAGCCAGCTTCTCCTTCAAAGAGGAGAAGTGCCCCACGGAGCTTCGGTAGGGGTAGTCGTGATACCGCTTGGCGACCTGCTCCGCCCTGGCGACATCCGCATCGAGCGCACGCACGATATCGACGTAATCGAGCGAGTGGAGGTGGTAGAAATGGATGATATGGTCCTGCACGAAAAGAGAGAGGGTGATGAGATTGCGTACAATGAGCGCGTTGGGCGGGGGTACGATGCCGTAGGCATCCTCGACGGCGGCTATCGAGGCGCGGTAATGGACATTGGTGCAGACACCGCAGATGCGCTGGGCGATGAGTCCCGCATCCCTGGGATCGCGGCCCTGAAGAATGATTTCGATTCCGCGGAAAAGCTGTCCCGACGCCCACGCTTCTGTCACCACGTTGTTTTCGTCGATTTCCACTTCGATGCGCAGATGCCCTTCGATTCGGGTGACCGGATCGATCACGATTTTTCTACCCATGATTTTCCTCCTCGCCCAAAGGCCTCTCGTTGGCATAAAGATCGAACGCCACCTTCCCCTCGCCGCATGCGATGCAGCCGTGCCCCGCCTGAACCGGCCAGCTCGTGCCTTCGTTGAACTTCACCTGGGGGCAGTTGAGATCGGCGTAGGGCCCTTTGCATCCCATTTTGAAAAGGCACCACCCCTTCTTCGCCCCCTCGTCGCCCCACTCGAGCACGAACTCTTCGAGATCGTAGTGGCCGCGACGCTCGCAGTTGTCGTGAATGCGGTAGCTGTAGGCCCATTTCGGCCGCCTCTTCTCATCGAGCTCGGGCACTTCGTCGAACATGATGTAGTAGATGAGCGTGCCTACGACATTGGCCGGATTGACGGGGCATCCGGGCAGGTTGATCACGTCATCGCGTCCCAGCGCTTCCGATACGCCGACGGCGCCCGTCGGGTTGGGTGCCGCCGCCACGACGCCGCCATCGAACGCGCACGTGCCTACGGCAAACACCGCCGCGGCGCCCTTCGCCACCCTTTTCAGGAAGTCCGCGCCGGTTTCGCCTTTGGGCCCGATGCGCAAGAACTTGCCCTCCATTGCCAGGGGTACGGCGCCCTCCACGATCAGCACGTACCCATTTTCATCCTCTTTGATGACCGATTCGAGCGCACTCTCGCTCTGCTCCCCCGCCGCCGCCATCAGCAGTTCGTGATAATCGAGCGAAATGTAGTTGAGGATCAGATCGGTGATTTTTGGCTGAGCCGTTTTGATGAATGCCGTCGAATTCCCGGTACAATCGGCCAGTTCGAGCCATACGATCGGGATCTTGTTGAGCTGCCTGAGAGCCTGGTCGACCAGCTCTTCGTGCGCGGGAGAAAGACGCATGCTCGCCGTGATCATCGAGACCCAGCGGTTGTATTCCCGGTTCATGTCGAGCGCTTTGATCGCCTCTTCGAGGTTCTCGCTCGTGATTTTGTTTCTCGGATGCAGGCGGTTGAATTTTTCGATCCGCTTACGGATCCGCTCCATTTCGGCCGCCTCCTCCGCCGCTTTTTTGGCCGCCCGGATTCTGGCCGCCTCTTTCGGATCGACCTTTGTTTGGCGTATGAGATCGACGATATCCTGTTTGCAGCGGCCGCATACCCTGCCCGCTTCGGTCAAACCCTTCAGATCAGCAAAACAGGTGACGGCGTTTTCCCTGATGATGTCGACGAGATCCTTTTCGTAGGTTCCGGTACAGCTGCATACGAGCCGGCCCCTCTCTCCGACCTTTCGGCTCTGATAGAAAAAAGCGGGATCGATCGGCTCGTTCTTCTCCATAAGCCGTTTGAGACTCATGAGATCCACATTGGAATTGAGACCGATGAAACGACGCAGAAGATCATGGTTGACGATGTACTGATCGATCCGCTTCTCTTTTTTCGACTCGATGATGATATCTTCATTCTCTTCGTCGCGCCGATCGTAGAGAGGCGACGTGACGTCGGCAAAATGGAATGACCCGACTTTCAGCCCGTCGATGGAGGGTTCGCGTTCGAACACCCTCTTTTTGAGGCCCAGCAGATTGTCGACAGCGATGTCGGCTTCCCGGGTGCACTCCCTGACCCTTCCAGGAATGAATCCGCTCTCGCGAATCTGCGCGGCCTCCCCGACGGCGTAGATGTCCGGGTCGCTGGTGCGCATCGTTTCGTCGACCAATATACCCCGGTCGGTTTCGAGTGCCTCTTTCGCGAAATCGATGTTGGGCTCGATCCCGATGCCGAAGACAAGAAAAGGATCGTCGATCGAGTGATGTTTCGTCCGTATGCGTTCCAGCCGATTTCTTGCAATCTTTTTGTCGACAATTTCGTCGTGATAGGAGATCTTCACCCTCGGGTCAGTTTCGAAGGTCTTCGCGATCCACTCCACTGCCGTGGGATTGAGCGCACGGTCGTAAAGGTGGGAGCCCCGTGAAAGAAGATAGATCCCTTTGGGATCGGGCAGTTTTATCAACGTATCCAGAAGTTCCAGTCCGATCGGCCCGACACCGACGATGACGGCATTGCGCCCTTTCAATCCCTTGGCAATCTTGAAGGCATCGTCGGCGCTGCGGAACGTCGCCGCGTTTTCAAGCGAGGTAATATCGAAAAGCTCTTTCGGTTTCGATCCGGTGGCTATGAGGAGTCTGTCGTAGCCGAAGGAGGCGTTTTTTGAAAAGACCCTCTTTCTTTTCGTATCGATGGAGACGATACGCTGATCGAGTTCGATCCTCACGCCCGGATGGATATCAAGACGGATATCCTCCACTCTCGCGCGGCCCTCCACGAGCCGGCACAGATGGATGCGGTCGTAGGGCGGGTACTTTTCCGCCGACACGATCAGAACATCGTGCCCCTTCTGCCGCTCCATGATCGCATTGGCGGCATACGCCGCCGCTATGCCGCCTCCCACGATGACGATTCGCATGACATCTGCTCCGTTTCCTTCTCAATTCCAAAAAACCTTCCGGTCTCCGCCGCATTTGCCGTTGTCGACTATTTTACCACTTTTGTGAAAAGCGACGATTAGAGTATGAACCATTATTAATGCAGATTCTTCATATCATAATCAATCGATATAATACTCCCGCAAAACACTACCATACGAAGAAGGAAAATCATGTTGAAACGAGTCATGCTGCTCAGCGCGGTCGGCGCTTCACTGCTCTGGGCCACCAACGGAGACGAGCTCATGGGTATCGGCGCCAAATCACGTGCCATGGGGGGTGTGGGTATCGCGCTGGACCTGGGTGCGGAAAACGGATTGAACAACCCGGCGTTCATCGAGACCGGCGGCAGGCAGGAATTCCTGCTGGGAGGCACCCTGTTCATGCCCGACGTCTCCTATGACGGAGGAGACGGGTACAAAAAGAGCGACGCCGATCTGAGCGTCATTCCGGCTGCCGCCCTGGCCGGTCGGATCAACGAGCGTTTCAGCTACGGTGTCGGCATGTTCGGAACCGCCGGTATGGGGGTCGACTACAGGGATGACGAAAGCGAATCGACGATGCAGATGGTCACGGCCCTGCAGATCATGAAGTTCGCCGTACCGCTCTGCTACAAATTCGGCAATTTCCGTATCGGCTACACGCCCTATGTCCAGTACAGTTCCCTGGACATCAACTACAAGGAGCCGACACTTCTTGGCCGCCACAGGGGAGCCGGTGTCGCGCAGGACCTGGGAATCGGCCATATTTTCGGCGCCGGATACGTGTTCGACGGCAAACCTGTCGGCGGGATCACGCTCGATGGCCTGAAAATCGGTCTCGTCTACAAAACGTCGGTCGATATGGATTTCAAAGACCAGCTCCAGCAGGCCACGGAACTCTTCACCCTGCTTGGATACCTGGAAGATATGGGTGATACCCTGGAGCAGCCTTCCCAGTTCGGCGCCGGTCTCTCCTACGCTTTCGGGGCCCACCATACCGTCGCTTTCGACTGGAAACATATCAACTGGAGCGATGCTAAAGGGTACAAGGTTCTCAAATGGAAGGATCAGGACGTTTTTGCGATCGGCTACGAGTATGCGGAAGAGACCTGGTCGCTGCGTGCCGGTTACAACTACGCCTCCATGCCGTTTGCGGAGAAAGACGGCACCACGGCGCAAGGCGCCACGATCAACCTCTTCAACCTGCTCGGTTTCCCGGCGACAGTCGAACAGCACTTCACGTTCGGGGGAGAGTACCGGGTGAATGAACACCTGAGTTTCAACGGCGCTTTTGTCTATGCTCCCGAGACCACGACCACTTACGATACCTCGGGGATCAATCCGGAAATTCCTCTTCTGCCCCATATCATCAACGACACGGCGAGCGTCAGACACCAGCAGTCGAGTCTGACGTTCACGCTCAATTACAGCTACTGATTCTCCAAAGAGCGATGGCTACTCTCTCATCGCTCTTTCGATCAGCGAGAAAATTTCAGACCACTCGCTTTCCGCGATTTTTCCGCTGGCGGCATAGAGTACTCTGCCATCTTTTGATACGAGGAGAAAATTGGCTTCGTCGTCGGCAACACCCCACACCCGCACCCCTTTTTTCCTCCTGTCTCTGACATAGAGGGTGTCGGGATATTTTTTCTGCTTCGATTTCAAAGCGGCGGCGATGGCGAAGTCGGGCAGCCATGTGGCCGCCATGTTGACGACGGCGACCGACCGGTATCGGCTTCGGTCGAAACGTTTCGCTTTGAGCGCTTCGGTGAAGGGTTCGTTGAGGCTCTTTTTGTCGGGATCGACATAGAAGATGACAGTCACTTTGCCATGCAGCCTCTTTGAGTCGAAGGGCGAGCCGTCCACCCGGCCGCCCTCTTTGCCCGAAAGCTGCAGTCTGGGCAGCGGTTTCCCCACTTCGGCCGCCACCAGAGGCAGTATCAGCAAAAAAGAGGCAAGGACTCTTTTCATCGTCCCAGCAGGGCTTTGACCCGCTCGACGACACTGGTAATCGTGAATCCGAAATGTTTGAAAAGATCGCCTGCCTTCCCGCTGGCACCGAATGAATGCATGCCCAGCACATCGTCCGCGAAGCGGTACCACTCGCTGCCGCTGGCCGCTTCGATCGCCAGCACTTTGGTGTCGGGGTCGATGATGGCGTCGATATACTCCCGGGGCTGTTCACACAGCAGCTCGTAACAGGGAACACTCACCACATTGGCCATGATGCCCTGCTCCTCCAGGTGGCAGCCGCTCTGCAGTGCCAGCATCACTTCGGATCCGCTGGCGATCAGGGTGACGGTGGCGTTTTCGCGGCGTTTGACGAGATATCCGCCGTTTTCGACACTGCCGTAATCGACCTTCTCCTTGAGCACTTTGAGTTTCTGGCGGCTGCAGACGAAAGCGGAAGGTTTTTGCATCTTCAGTGCGATTTTCCAGCAGGCGACGTTTTCGCTGGCATCGGCGGGGCGGAAGGTGTAGAAGTCGGGCAGCGCCCTGAACTGGCTCAGATGCTCGATGGGCTGGTGGGTGGGGCCGTCTTCGCCCACGCCGATGCTGTCGTGCGTCCAGACGAAGAAGTGGCGCAGACCGCTGAGCGCCGCGATGCGAACCGCCGGCTTCATGTAGTCGCTGAAGACGAAGAAGGTGGCGCTGAAAGGCAGCAGCGGCCCGTAGGCGGCGATGCCGTTGGTGATGGCCGCCATCGCGTGTTCGCGGATGCCGTAATGGACATTTTTCCCTAAAGGAAAATCGCCCATATCTTTCAGTTCGGTTTTGTTGGACGGGGCCAGGTCGGCGCTGCCGCCGAAAAATCCGGGTACCGCCTTGGCGATGGCGTTGAGGATTTTTCCGTTGGAATCCCGTGTCGCCACTTCGCTTCCCGGCTCGAACACGGGCCACTCGATCGTATCGAAATCGGGATTCAAAAGCCGATCGAGTGCTTCGTTCTGTTCGATATAGGGGGTCTGCTTGAGCAGATGGTTCCACTCACGCTCCGCCAGTTCGCCCTCTTCGACCGCGCACCGGAAACGCACGAGCACGTCGTCGGGAATATAGAATTTCTTCTGCGGATCGAATCCCGCCACCTCTTTGG
This sequence comes from Hydrogenimonas urashimensis, assembly GCF_016593255.1. Classification (NCBI taxonomy): domain Bacteria; kingdom Pseudomonadati; phylum Campylobacterota; class Epsilonproteobacteria; order Campylobacterales; family Hydrogenimonadaceae; genus Hydrogenimonas; species Hydrogenimonas urashimensis. The sequence goes on from NZ_AP023212.1 coordinate 1,335,893, forward strand.
CACGGGCGATCAGATCCTCACCCAGCGGCGCCCCGTGGCTGTTGTGGTCGCCGGCCATCTCCAGCGCGCCTTTGGCGATGATCGAATGGGCGATGATCAGAACCGGGCGGTCCGCCGTTTTCGCCAGTCGGAGCGTCTCGTCGATCTGCTGGTAGTTGTGGCCGTCGGTCTCCAGGACCTTCCAGTCCTGCGCTTCGAACCTCAGCCGCACATCCTCCGTCCACGCCAGCGAGGTGTCCCCCTCGATCGTGATGCGGTTGGAATCGTAGATCATGATGAGATTGTCCAGCTGCTGCCTGCCCGCAACGGCGCACGCTTCGTAGCTGATCCCCTCCATCAGGTCGCCGTCGCCGCAGAGGCAGTAGACCGTATGGTCGATAATCTTGGCCGTTTCGGAGTTGACGATATTGGCGCAGTATCGGCTCGCCATCGCCATGCCCACGGCATTGGCCACACCCTGGCCGAGGGGACCTGTGGTGATCTCCACACCCGGCGTATGGCCGTATTCGGGATGCCCGGGGGTTTTGCTTCCGAGCTGTCGAAAATTTTTGAGATCTTCCATCGAAAGGTCGTATCCCCACAGATGAAGGAGCGAGTAGATGAGCCCGGTGGCGTGTCCGCCGCTGAAAACCAGCCTATCGCGGTTGAGCCATTTCGGGTTTTTCGGATTGTGTTTCAAATGGTTCGACAAAACGACGGCGATGTCCGCCAGTCCCATCGCTGCGCCGGGATGCCCGCTGTTGGCCTTCTGGATCATGTCGGCCGCGAGAAAACGGATCGTATCGGCCATCTTCTTCATCATCTGGTTGTCCATAAAAAATTTCCTTTTTCTATTTGGTTTTGTGTCGTGCGAGGTAGGGTTTTAAAAGCGCTTCGAGGCTCCTGCGCAAAGGGGCATCGAAGGATGCGAGCCTTTCGCCGATCCGGGCGGCGAGCGCGTCGGCCCTTTCGCAGGAGCCTTCCAGGCCGAAATGGTTGATATAGCTGTTCTTGTCTTCGTCGTTTCCCGTCGTCTTGCCCGCCGTTTCGCTGCTCTCGGTCGCATCGATGATATCGTCTTGAATCTGGAACAAGAGTCCCACGTCGAGTCCGAAATCGAAAAGCTCCCGCTGCATTTTCTCATCGAGACCGGCGATGATCGCTCCCATCTTCAGGCTGGCGGCGATCAGCCGGCCCGTTTTGTATTCGTGGAGAAAATCGACCTGTTCGGGCGTCAGCTTCTCTCCTTCGAACCAGCAGTCGATCGCCTGGCCCAGCACCATGCCCCCGATGCCTCCGCTGTAGGCCAGCTCCTGCACCAGCGCGACCTTCGCGTCGTTGTGAAGGGGCGCATTCGCGATCAGGTAGAACGCATGGGTGTTGAGGGCATCGCCAACCAGAACCGCCGTCACCTCGTCGTAGCGTTTGTGCAGCGTCGGTTCGCCCCGCCGCAGGTCGGCATTGTCCATGACGGGCAGATCGTCGTGTACCAGCGAATAGGTATGAAACATCTCCAGTGCCATCGCCACGGGATAGGCGCTCTCTCTCAGCAACGGGGTGTAGGCATCGACAACCGCCAGAAGCAAACGGGGCCGGAAACGTTTCCCTCCCGCCAGAAGCATCGCCTGCAGGGCTTCGTTGAAGACCGGATGAAAGCTGGGCGCCTCCGGCAGGTTTGTCATCAGATACTCTTCAAATGCGTCCATGGTCCATCTTTGAAATTTTGGGAATTATATCTCAGGTAGCGGCAAAAAAAACTGAAATGCATCGCGTTCCCAAAGCATCCTTTCAGGGACGCTCTTTCCGGCGGCGTATCGGGTCAGAATCTTTCGGACATCCTCTTCGTCGCCAACCCTCTCTCCGTCGATGGCAAGCAGTCTGTCACCCCGGCGCAGCCCCCTGCGGTAGGCCGCTCCTTCGGGATCGATTTCCGTGATCACGAGGCCCTTTGCGAACCGGAGCCCGAACCTTTCGAGGAAGGTGTCGGAGACCTTCCCGCCGCCGAATCGCTCGAAACAAAGAAGGTTCTCTCTCCTCTTTCGGCCGCCGTTTTCGAAAACAAGGACCAACTTTCCGCCCGCTCGGCAGCCATCGATCGCTTCGGCGAGGCGTCTGGGTGTCGGATGTCGGGTATCGCCTACGGCGAGCACCCTCTCTTTGGGACGGACCGACAGGCCAGCGAAAGGATCGACAGCCGAGACGACCGGCACCCCCTTCCGCTTTCCAAAGCGCAGGCCGATATCGCCGTGATAGGTCTTTTTTCGAAGCAGTTTTCTTATCGCCTCGCTGTCGAACCATCGGCCTTGGGCATCCGTGATGCCTACCCATTCGCAACATTCGCCGAAAATCGCACCCTCCCGGCCGACTCCTTTCACGAGCCGGCCGGGATAGATCGCATAGGGGTAGCTGCGTATTTTCACATAGCGCATTGTGCGGGACGGGCAGAAATGAAGCGGGGGCTCGGGGTCGCCGAGATAGAAGGGATGGTTCGCGGCGTCTTCGAAAAGACAGAGCCCCTTGAGTCGGTCTTGCGCCACGATCCTTTTGCCGGCGGGGCAGCCGAATGAGACGAACCGGTCTTTCGCCACCGCATAGGCGTGATGCCCTTCGACGATTCGGTAACTTTTGGGAAAGAATTTGAAACAGGTTTCGGCAGCGAGGCCAAGGGAGGGAAGCAGAAACGTGAACAAAAAGGCGAGAAAGCGATACAGCATCAGTTCTGGCCGCTGCCTCCGGCAAAGGGGTTGACTCCGCCGAACATGCTCATCGCGGTGCTTTTCTTGTTGTCTTCCACCATTTTGATCACGTCGTTGACGGCGGAGATCAGAAGAATCTGGAGCGCCTCCTTGTCCTCCAGAAGCGAATCGTCGATATCGATATCGATGATCTCTCCCTTTCCGTTGGCGGTCACCTTCACCAGACCGCCCCCGCTTTTGGCGGTGAGTTCGACCGAGGCGCTCTTCTCTTCGAACTCTTTCGCCTTCTGCTGAACCTCTTCGAGCATTTTGCCCAGATCGCCCATGTTCAGACCTTCGAACATCCGTTACAGCTCCTCGTGGACGGCGGCGATCGTATTGCTCTGCTCGTTCATCAGTACCACGGTCGGTTTGTAGTTTTCGAGCTCCTTCTCATCGTAGGAGGCGTAGGCGACGATGATGATCTTGTCGCCCGGATGCGCCTTGCGCGCCGCCGCGCCATTGAGGCAGATATCGCCTTTTCCGCGTTCGCCCCTGATGATGTAGGTACTGAAACGTTCTCCGTTGTTGATATTGAGTATCTCGACTTTCTGCCCCACCCGCATCTTCGCAGCATCCAGCAAATCCTGGTCGATCGTGATGGAACCGACATAGTTCAGGTTCGCGTCGGTCACGGTCGCACGATGGATCTTGGAATAGAGCATTTCGATCTGCATAATCAGACGGCTCCGCTCATTTTCATCATCTGCTCGGGGCTGATGGGATCGTCCCACGCCTCTTTTTCGATCATGAACTCCTCCACCGGCTTGCCGCCGATGATATGCTCGTCGATAATCCGGTCGATCTTCTCTTTCGTCAGCTGGGCGTACATGATGTGGCCCGGCTCCACGAGCATGACCGGACCGTACTGGCAGCGGTTGAGACATCCGGTGCGGACCGGCTGGACCGTCCCGATGAGCCCCTTCTCCATCAGCCGCTGGGCCAGATGCTGGAAAAGATCCCTGTTCCCTTCACTCACGCAGCTCGGTCGCGGCATGCCCGGAGGCGAAGACTGCTCACATTTGAAAATATAGAATGCCGGTTGCGGAATACCCATTTTTCGTCCTTCCCAATTTTTGTCCAAATTATAATGTTTGTCACTTAACGTACCTTTACACTATAATTTTAGCAGAATTTACCAAAAAGAGGGATGCGTTTGACTCCTTTCCTGCCCGATGCACTTTCCGATACACTCTTTACGATCGGGGCGGAACTGCTGATCGTGCTCGCTTTTTTGCACATGATCTCCGCGCGGCGCAGCCCAAGCAGCATGATCGCCTGGACCCTTGCGATCTTCCTGGTCCCCTACGCCGCCGTCCCTTTCTATTTTCTCTTCGGCCACAGGAAGCTGATCAAACGCTACCAGAAGCTGCAGTATCTTCTCAGGCCGGTGGATCGGGGCCTCTCGCTTTGCAACCATCCCGTCGAACGGCTGCTCTACACCAACGGCATTCCCCCGGCCACCTCGCAGAACCGGTTCGGCCTCCGCGACACGCCGGAGGATGCCCGCAGGGAACTCCTCGCGCAGATCGACGGCGCGCGGCAAAGCATCGACATCTGCGTCTACGAGCTGGTCCTGGACGAGAGCACCCTTCCTTTGATGGAGCGCCTGAAGCGGCGGGCAAAAGAAGGAGTTCGCGTCCGGATCCTGATGGATTCGATCGGCTCCGCGAAACTCTATCTCCTCTCCCGGCATCTTAAAGAGTACAGAGCCTCGGGAATCGAGATCGCCTTCTTCATGCCGTTTCTGCGTTTTCCCTTCCGGAACTTCATCAACCTGCGCAACCACAGGAAGATCTACATTTTCGACCAAAAAACGGCCCTGTCGGGGGGAATGAACCTGACCGGCGAATATCTCTCGGCCGATCCGCAGGAAATTCTCTACACCGACTTTCTCTGCCTGATCGAAGGAAGAGCCGCGCACTACTACCTGCAGATATTCGAAATGGACTGGGCCTTCGCCACCCATACCCCCGCGAAACTTCCCGAAGCGGCCGACACCTCCTTCGGCACGGCCTGCATCCAGGTGGCGCCCTCGGGTCCGGACACCCCGTCCGACGGCGTCGTCGAAGCGCTCCTGAGTGCGATCTGCAACGCCTCGCGCCGCATCTGGATTTTCACCCCCTATTTCGTTCCCACGGAAGAGTTCGTCCGGGCGCTCACCATCGCCCTCCACAGAGGTGTCGAACTGAAAATCGTCATACCCGAACGCTCCGACCACCTCGTCTCCGACCTGGGACGGGGAAGCTATCTGCGGGAACTCTCCTCCAAAGGGGCCGCGATACTGCTGCATCGCGGCAAGGTGCTCCACGCCAAGGCGATGGTCTTCGACGACGACGCCGCCATTGTCGGAACGATCAACTTCGACAACAGGAGCCTCTTCTACAATTTCGAAGTGGTCAGCCTCCTCTACTCCCGAAACGAGATCGAAACGATCGTTTCGTGGGGAGAGAGGGTGATACAGGCATGCCGTCCCTACCGGCCCACCGAAACACTCTTTCAGGTCCGCATCGAAAATCTGATGCGCATGCTCTCCCCTCTGGTGTAGCCATGCGATTCTCTCTTCTTTGCTGGAATATCCAGAAGCGTTCGCTCACCCCCCGCTTCCAGTATGTTTTCGAGCATCTTCTTGAGACCTACCGAAGCGATATCGTCGCCCTCCAGGAGGTGAGACTCTCCCACGGGCACATCCCCTCCTCGTTTCGAGCCTTTACCCACGCGCTTAGCTGCAATATCGTGCGAAACAGGCACTGCTGCGGCGTCATGACCCTCTCCCGCTTCCCGCTGATCGATTCGACGCCCTATCTCTCCAAAACGAAAGAGATCGGCATCGCGACCCGCAAAAGCGGCCTGCTGACAAGACACCGGCTGCCCGACGGCGCCCCTCTTTCGCTCCTGAACCTTCATGTCATCAACTTCGTCCCCTACGGGCTCTTCGCGAAAGAGATCGAACGGATCGCGGAGCTGATCGCAGGGGTGGATGACGAGGCACTCATCGTTGCGGGAGATTTCAACACATGGAGCGGCAAAAGACAGAAACGTCTCAATGAGGTGATGGCGGAGTTCGGACTTCAAAAAGTGCTCCTGGAAAACGAGAAGAGCATCAAATCGATTCTGGGAAGTCCGCTCGACCACATCTACTGCCGCAGCCTGCGGACAAGGCACGCCCTCGTCGTCGACACCCCCGTCTCCGATCACAATCCGATCGCCGCGGAGTTCGAACTCTGATTTTTTTCAGCCGCTTTCGGCCTGACGGGCCAAAATCTGGCGGACCACTTCCCGGTCGTCAAAGGGGATTTTCCGCCCCGCGACCTCCTGCCACGTTTCATCCCCCTTGCCAAGAACAAGGAGCGCTTCACCGGGCTGCATCTCTTCGATGGCCCGGACGATCGCCTTCCGCCTGTCGACGATCTTTTCGATCTTTGTCTTGTCCTCGATTCCCGCGGCGATCTCCTCGATGATCGCCGCCGGGTCTTCGCTGCGGGGATTGTCGCTGGTGAGATAGACCTTTTTCGCGATCGAGGCGGCTGCCCGTCCCATTTTGGGGCGCTTGCTGCGGTCTCTGTCGCCACCGGCACCCAAAACGACACGAACCTCCTTCTCTTTCAGGGAATCGAGTACCTGCCTGATGCCGTCTTCGGTGTGGGCGAAATCGACGATCACGAGAGGCTTCTCGCTCACCACCTCCATGCGTCCCGCGACACCGCCGAAATTTTCCGCCGCCTCGCAAATCTCACCGAGATCCTCGTCCGTCAGTATATGCACCGCCGAGATCGCCGCCGTGATGTTGTAAAGGTTGAAATGCCCCTGCAAAGAGGTCTCGAAAGGCACGACCGTTTCAAAATGCTTCAAAACGCCGCTGACACCGCCGCCGAGGGTGTAGGCCATCACTTTGTAGGTCGCGGCGTTTTCGATGCCGTAGCTGTAGGCGTTTTTGACATTGAACTCCAAAATCTCTTCGTCGCGGTTGACAAGTTTCCTGGACTCGTCGCTGAAAAAACTGCTCTTGACGGCACGGTAGGCCTCGACGGAACCGTGGTAGTCGAGGTGGTCACTGGTGATGTTGGTATGGATTTTGAGGGAGAAATCGATCCCTTCGATCCGCTCCTGTTCGATGGCGTGGGAACTCACTTCCATGACGAAAAATTCGGCGCCGCGGCGGAAGGCTTCGAACATATGGGCGATCGTCGCAAGAGAGGGGGGTGTCGTCAGGGACTTCTCCTCCACCTTCTCGTCGTTGATGAACAGTCCCCGTGTCCCCTGCAGTGCCGCGCGGTAGCCAAGATCGAGCAGAAGCGAATAGATCGCCGCCGCCGTCGTGGTCTTTCCGTTGGTCCCGGTGATGCCGACGACCTCCAGGCCGTCCATGCCCAGGGCTTCGATCAGCTCTTTGGGCGCGATCGCTTCCGCACCCCGGTCGATCGCTTCCTTCAGATACCGCGCATTGAGTTTCGTATGCAGAAAACGCGTCCCCTTCTCTGCCGCACGACTGTCATCCGTTACACGGCCGATGCCGTTTCCAAAGTCGACCGTCACCGTTACCCTTTGATCTTGTCGATCAAATCCTGTATCTTCTCTTCACCCGGATAGGCGACGGCCGCCCCTTCGATGTAGCGCATCGCCATCTCGTTGAATCCGTTTTCGACCAACTGCTGCAGAAAGTCGAGCAGCTCCTCCTTCTCGGTGATCACGACGCGTGTGGAGAACATGATATCTTCAAAAGCGCGGCGGAAACTCCCCCGCAGCTCCACAAGCTCCTTGAAATCGCCATAGCTGATGCCGTTGACCGTCTCGTCGTTGCCGGTGAGCGATCCCTCCAGCAGATCCGATATCTTCGCAAGGGCGTCGTCGAGCGTGTCGATCATCTCTTCGATGATCCGTTCCGCCTCGTCGTTGTTTTCCTCCTTGAGCACCTGGTAGTATTCAAAAAGCGCCTGCGCCTCTTCGTCGTTTTCATGGGCCACATCGCTCAGTATCGCGCCGATACGCGCCTCGCGCAGACCGGGGTCGTCCCTCAGAAGTATGCCGTAGATCCGCATCGCTTCGTCGTATTCTCCCCGGTAAAAATGGTTTTCCGCACGTTCCAAAAATTTTTCAGTCTTTTTTCCGTTCATGGTTCCCCTGGTTTCCTAGCTGATCTTGTCCCACTGGTTTTCCATACCGACCGGGACGTTGACCACCTCGATTTCGGGATGAATATCCATCCGCATCTGCCTCTCCACCCCGTATTTGAGGGTGCTTCCGCTGCTGGCACATCCGATGCAGGCCCCCTGCAGCTGGACATACACCTTGCCGTTCTTGACGCCGAGAAGTTTGATGTCACCGCCATCCAACGCCAGCGAGGGGCGTATCTTCTCGATGACATTCTCGACGGCCGGATAGAGATCTTCATCGCTGAAAGGTATCATAACTATCGTCCTAAATCGAAGTTTGGTTATGACTCTATCATAACAAAAAAGCTATGGTTTGGCAACAGATTTTTCGGATGGAACAATGAGTTTAGAAGTTTTTAATATTGGGGGCGAAGCCCCCGGAGTTCATCGGACTCAGACCAGTTCGATGATCGCCATTTCCGCGGAGTCTCCGCGGCGCTGGCGTGTTTTGATGATACGGGTGTATCCCCCGTTGCGCTCCGCGTATTTCGGTGCGATCTCCTCAACCAGTTTCTTGGTTGCGTTCTTGTCCTGCAGTTTCGCGAAGACCGCACGGTGCGCGTTGAAATCGCCTGCTTTGGCGCGAGTGACCATCTTTTCAAAAACGCTTCGCAGCGTCTTCGCCTTGGCGAGCGTGGTTTCGATACGTCCATGCTCGATCAGGGCGATCGAAAGGTTTTTCAACAAAGCAGCGCGATGAGAAGATGTTCGGCTCAGTTTGCGATATCCATGTCGATGTCTCATCGTTGTTCCTTAATAGTTATTTTTTCGTTTCGTCGATTTTCTTTTTCAGCTGTTTCGCTGTCTCTTCGTCCAGCTCGGACCCGACGGGGAATCCCGCCTCTTCGAGTTTCGCTTTGATCTCTTCCAGCGACTTCTTGCCGAGGTTCTTGATCTCTTTGAGTTCGTTTTCTGTCATCAGTACAAGTTCACCGACATATTTGAGGCCGGCGCGCTCGAGCGAGTTGAAGCTTCTTGCACTCAGACCCAGCGTATCGAGTCCTTGCATCAGCTTCTTGACGACCGGGTTTTCCGCCGCAGGTGTCGCCGCTTCGGCTGCCACGTTGATGTCCAGAATGTTGTTGAAAACGGACATCTGGCGGTACATCACTTCGATCGTGTTTTTGAATGCCGTGACCGGATCGATCTGTCCGTCCGTTTCGATGTTGAAGACAATCTTTTCGTAATTGGGATTGTCTTCGATCAGCATGTTCTCGATCGTGTAGTTCGCCGCCCGCACAGGCGTGAAGAACGCATCGAGCCCGATGTAGCCTTCCGGCAGCGAATCCCGCAGCTCCTCGCTCGGTACGTAGCCGATCCCCTGATGGATCAGAAGCGTGAAGTTGAGCTCGGCATCCTCGTTCAGTGTCGCGAGGAAACCGTCCGGCGTCACGACTTCGACCTGCTCGTTGTTCAGGTCGGCTCCGGTGATCTCGATCGGGCCGGTGAAGCTGTAGTTCACTTCGACCTTTTTCTCGTCCCCTTTGATTTTGAAACGGAGGTTTTTGAGGTTGATGATGAAAACCGCCACATCCTCAAGCATTCCGCGTACAGAATCAAACTCGTGCGATGCCCCCTCGATTTTGACACCGATCGGAGCGTATCCGATGGTGCTGCCAAGAAGAAGACGGCGGATCGGATGCGCGAGAGAGACGGCGTATCCCGTCTCGAACGGGTAGGCCGTGATGCGCATTTTGTTCTCGCCGGTCTGCTCGATTTCGACCTCGCTCGGCATAAAGGGTGATGTTTTGATTCTTTTCATGGGCAACTCGCTTTATTATTTGCTGTAAAGCTCGACGATCAATCGCTCTTCAACAGGAATGACAACCTCTTCACGCTCGGGAATGCGTGTAAAGATCCCGAATACTTTGTCGTGATCCACATCGACCCACGGTGCGATGCCGGTCTGGCGCGTCAGCTCCATGGCGCGCTGAATCTGGGGGTTGTTTTTGCTCTTTTCGCGAATCTCGATCTTCTGTCCCGCTTTGACGCGGAAAGAAGGGATGTTGACGCGTTTGCCGTCGACCAGGACATGGCCGTGGGTGACGAGCTGGCGCGCGAACGCGCGTGTCGTGGCAAATCCCATGCGGTAGACCACATTGTCAAGGCGTCGCTCGAGAAGGGCGATCAGGTTCTCCCCCGTGTTGCCCTCCATGCGGTTCGCGTCTTTGAAAAGTCGGCGGAACTGCTTCTCCCCGACACCGTACATATATTTGGCTTTCTGCTTTTCGCGAAGCTGCAAGCCGTACTGGCTGATCTTCGTTCTGCGCTGACCGTGCTGTCCCGGTGCGTAGGGTCGCTTGTCAAGCGCGCTCTTTCCTGCAAGTCTTCGTTCGCCTTTGAGTCCGAGACTCACGCCCAGGCGACGTTCGATTTTTTCTACTGGTCCTCTATATCGTGCCATCTCGTCCCCTTATACTCGTCGTCGTTTCGGAGGTCTGCAACCGTTGTGGGGCAGCGGCGTGATGTCTTTGAACCACATCACGCGGATACCCTCGATTGCGCCTACGCTTTTGACAGCCGTCTCGCGGCCGCTGCCCGGTCCCTGTACCTTGATACCGACCTCTTTGATCCCGTGCTCCATGGCTTTCGCCATCGCATCCTCGACCGCCTGCTGTGCCGCATAAGGAGTGGACTTCTTGCTTCCCTTGAAACCAAGAGAACCCGCGCTGCTCCATGAAATCACGTTGCCCGCTTCGTCCGTTACCGTAATGACAGTGTTGTTGTATGTCGCACTGATGTAGACCACACCGCGCGCGATATTCTTTTTGACAATCTTTTTTCTTGCTGCTTTTCGTTTTGCCACTGTTTACTCCTTACTTGCTTGCCGCGCCGACAGTTTTACGCTTGCCCTTGCGTGTGCGTGCGTTTGTTTTCGTTTTCTGTCCGCGAACCGGAAGACCGCGTCGATGGCGAAGACCGCGGTAGTTGCCCAGATCCATCAGCGCTTTGATGTCCATGGCAACCTTCTTGCGAAGATCCCCTTCCACCATATAGTTTTCCTGGATCTCCTTGCGGATCGCCGCCGCTTCCTCTTCGCTGAGTTCATGCACACGCTTGTCGTAGCTGATACCGGTCGCATCGAGGATCTTTCTCGATGTGGTCAGGCCGATACCGTAGATGTATGTCAGCGCATACTCCATACGCTTCTTTTTGGGTAGATCAACACCTGCAATACGTGCCATCTTTTATCCTTGTCTCTGTTTGTGTTTTGGGTTGACACAGATGACGCGAACAATGCCTTTTCGCTTGATGATCTTGCATTTGTCGCACATCTTCTTAACCGAAGGTCTGACTTTCATTTTTGTCTCCTTGATACGTTTCGGAGGCGAAGCCCCCGAAACTACGCTAACGCTGAGTTCTCCTCAGCGGAGGGCTCACGCGCAGTTGAACCGCGCTTGGATGCCACCTTGCGTTCCCGACTTTCGCCGCGTCCGCCTTGGCAGCGGGTCCGCCACGCTGGCGTGGCTTCGCCGGCTCCCGCCGTCGGATCGCTGAAACCTTATATCGAGGCGAATGTCGATCTCAACACTCGGCACTCGACACCAAACGGACGAAGCGGGTCTCTCGCTGCGGACCCGCCATGCACTGCGACAACATTTCCGGTCTCTTCGGAAGTGTTCCCCTTGTAATATAGGTTTGGCGAGTGACGGCCAAACCGACCCTTGCATAAACAGTGCGATTTATGCAAAACTCCTTCGCGTAGATGGAAAAGGGGATGGAATAATACCTTAAGCCAACTTACAGCTTACTTATATCTGTAAGTTATGCGCCCTTTGTCCAGGCTGTAGGGTGTCAGCTCCACCTTGACCCTGTCTCCCGGAAGGATTCGGATATAGTGCATTCGCATCTTGCCTGCGATATGGCACAAAACCACATGACCGTTCTCCAGTTCGACGCGGAATGTCGCGTTCGGGAGGGCTTCGATCACCTTGCCGTCAATCTCTATGACATCATCTTTTGCCATCGTTTCTCCTTTATGGTTGCGAGAGTATCTCTGCTTTGTTTCCCACGACTGCGACCGTGTGCTCATAATGGCTGCTTCGCATGCCATCCTGACAGACCACCGACCATTTGTCGTCCAGAATTTTCGGGGTCCCGTCTTTTTGGCATATCATCGGCTCCAGACAGAAGACCATGCCGTTTTTGATTTTCGGACCGCTTTTGGGGGAGCCGTGCTCCAGGTAGTTGGGAATCTCCGGCTCCTCGTGGGGTTTGCGGCCGATGCCGTGTCCGCAGAAGTTCAGCAGAGGCGTAAATCCGCGCGATTTGATGAACTTTTCGAGTTCGTAGCTCAACTCCTTGAAACGCATCCCCGGCCGAATCATATCGATCGCATGGTAGAGGGCGTCTTTCGCGCAGGCGATGAGCCGTTCATCCGCCTCGGAAATCTTTCCGATCGGCATGGTGATGGCGGCGTCGCCGTACCACCCTTCCAGTTCCGTGCCGATGTCCAGACCGAGAATATCGCCCTCTTTCACTTTCGTGTCGTCCGGGATGCCGTGAATGATGACTTCGTTGAGGGAGGTGCAGACAGCGGCCGGAAAGCCGTAGAGGCCCTTGAAGGAGGGACGCGCGCCTTTTGAGCGCACGAAATCCTCCCCCATGGTGTCGATCTCTTTGAGTGTCATGCCGGGTTTGACATTCTCCTGCAGGTAGCGGAGTGTCTCCCCGACAATCTGGTTCGCTTTGCGTAGTTTTTCGATCTCGGCCGGCTTGCGGATCGCAATCGACATCTACAGGCCCACCGCGCTGAGCGTTTCGTACTTGCTCATATAGATCTGCGCTTCGATCTTGCGCATCGTATCGAGTGCGACCTGAACCACGATCAGAACCGCCGTACCGCCGAAATAGAAAGGCACGCCCATGCTCTTGACCAGGACCCACGGAAGGGTGGAGATGATCGCGAGATAGATGGCGCCCCAGAATGTCAGACGGCTCGCCACTTCGTTGAGGAATTCGGCCGTATGCTCACCCGGGCGCACGCCCGGGATAAATCCGCCCTGGCGCTTCAGGTTGTCGGCGATATCCTTCGCGTTGAAGACGATCGACGCATAGAAGTAGGCGAAGAAGATGACAAACAGGAACATCATGATGTTGAACGTGTAACTGTTCGGGTTCAGGAAATCGGAGATCTTCTGAACGATCGGGTTGGTGGACGCCTGCAGGATCGTGCTGGGAAACATCAGAATCGCCGAAGCGAAAATGGGCGGGATGACCCCGCTCAGGTTCACTTTGATCGGGATGTAGTTCATGACCCGCTTCTTCTGGTTCTGCATCATCACTTTGCGGGAGTAGCTGACAGGAACACGCCGCTCCCCCAGTTCCACATAGATGATGAATCCGACCGTGGCGAAGATGATCGCCAGGATCGCCAGAACCACCAGGAAGTTAAGTTCCCCGGTGTTGACCAGGTTGATCGTCCCGCTGATGGCCGTCGGTATCGAGGAGACGATGCCGGCGAAGATGATCAGCGAAATACCGTTGCCGACCCCGCGCTGCGTGATCTGTTCACCGATCCACATCAGAAGCATCGTACCCGTCAGCATCGAGAATGCCGCCATCGTCACGAATGTCGTCGTGTCGACCATGATCGCACTCTCGCCCCCTTTGCCCGTCAGGCTCTGCAGTCCGATGGAAACACCGATAGCCTGGATCAGCGTGATGGCGATCGTGGCGTAGCGGATGATCTGCATGTACTTCGTCATGCCGTCACGCTCTTTTTTCATTTTGCCGAGTTCGGGGAAAGTTGCTGCGAGAAGTTCCATGATGATGGATGCGGTGATGTAGGGCATGATGCCCAAAGAGATGATGCTCAGACGTCTGACGGCGTTGCCGCTGAACATGTTGACCATGCCGAGCGCGTTGTTGGCGTTGGAGTCGAAAAACTCTTTGATGACGTCGACGTTGACACCCGGAACCGGCACATAGGCCAGAATCCGGTATGCCAGCAAAAATCCCAACGTAATCAGGATTTTATTGACCAATGATTTGTTCATTGTTATTTTCCGCTGGTCGTGATTCGCTCGTCTTTGATTTTGGCGGCAAGCTCACGGGCCGCTTTGCCGATCAATTTAACGCGCTTGTGTTTACCTTTGATGGTATGAACACTTTGAAGTGTCTCCATGGTGATCTCCTCGAGCTCCGCGATCGCGGGAACGCGCTCGACATTGATCACGTACGGCTTTTCCACGCGGGAGCGGAAACCGATCTTCGGAAGGCGGCGCTGAATCGGCTGCTGCCCGCCCTCGAAGCCGCGTTTGCGCTTGTAGCCGGTTCGAGACTTCTGGCCCTTGTTGCCGCGTGTGGCGGTCTTTCCCATGCCGCTGCCCTGGCCGCGGCCCACACGTTTTCTGTTTTTCGTGCTTCCCTGAGCATTTGTTAAGTTGTGCAGTGACATCGCTTATCCTTTGATTCGGCTTAGCGCTTCAACAGTGGCACGAACGAGGTTGTTCGGATTGTTGGAGCCCAGTGATTTGGTCAGGATATCCTTGATACCGGCGAGCTCGATGACGGGACGTGCCGCGCCACCGGCGATGACTCCCGTACCTTCGGAGGCCGGCTTGAGCAGAATTTTGCTCGAATTGTATTTGTGCTCGATATCGTGCGCGATGGTCGAACCTTTGATATTGACCTTGACCAGGTTTTTGAACGCTTCGTCGATTCCCTTGCGGATCGCGTCCGGCACCTCTTTGGCTTTGCCCATGCCGTATCCGACCGTCCCGTTGCGGTCGCCCACAACGACAAGCGCCGTGAATCGGAAACGCCGGCCGCCCTTGACGACTTTCGTGACACGGCCGATGTTTACGATGACTTCTTCGAAATCTTCTCTGTTAATATTTTCCATCATTCTACCCTTACACCTGTATTCCGTTTTCACGCAAAGCGTCGGCGAACGCCGCGACCACACCGTGATAGATGTAACCGTTACGATCGAATACCGCCTTGTCGAGACCCTTTTCCTTCATCGCATTCGCAAGCGCTTCCGCCACTTTGACAGCCGCCTCTTTGTTCGCTTTCAATCCCATGACACGTCCGTCGGCCGCGGCGAGTGTGGCACCGGCCACATCGTCGATCGCCTGGGCGTAGAGATGCTTGTTCGAGCGGAAAATGGTAACACGCGGCTTTTCGGCCGTGCCGAAAATCTTGCCGCGTACACGGGCTTTGCGTTTTGCACGCTGTGAATTCTTTTTCAAAAGGAGTGTTCTATTCATTTTTTCAACCCTTACTTACCTGTTTTACCGGCTTTGCGGAGAATCACTTCGTCCACATATTTGACACCCTTGCCCTTGTAGGGCTCCGGCGGACGGAATGCACGGATTTCCGCGGCGACCTGTCCGACCTTCTGCTTGTCCTGGCCCTTGACGGAGATGACGTTTTTCTCGACCGCGATCTGAATCCCTTCGGGAATTTCGTAGTTGACGGGATGGGAGAATCCGAGCTGAAGCTCCAGCGTTTTGCCCTTGACGGCCGCACGGTAGCCGACCCCGTTGATCTCGAGTTTCTTCTCGAAGCCCTGTGCCAAACCGGTGATCATGTTCTGCGTCAAGGCGCGGTAGGTTCCCCAGAACGCGCTGCTGGCTTTGTCATCGCCTTTTCGGTGGAAGATGACCTGCTTGTCGGTCACCTCCACGTCGACACGGCCATGCGTATCGAGACGCTTGACATCTTTTCCTTTGGAAACGACAACTTCTGTACCCTCGACCTTGACTTCGATGCCGGCCGGGATATCAATCGGTTTCTTTCCTATACGTGACATATTCTAATTCCTTACCAGATACTGCAAAGCACTTCGCCGCCGATGCCGCGCTTGTACGCTTCATCGTTGGCAAGAACGCCCTGGGATGTGCTGACGACGATGGTGCCGTAGCCGTTTTTGAATCGCTTGATATCCTCCTTGCCCTTGTAGACGCGTCGTCCGGGCTTGGAGATACGCTTGATCTCGTTGATGACCGTGTGGCCGTTGTCGTCATATTTCAGTACGACGTTGATGCTTTTCTTGCCGTCGTTTTCGACCACTTTGTAGCTCTCGATGTAACCTTTCTCCTGAAAGATTTTCATGATCGCTTCGATCATTTTGCTGTACAGCAACGTGGTCACTTCCAAACGTCGCATTGATGCGTTTCTGATTCGTGTCAAAGAATCTGCAATCAGATCGTTCACCATGCTATCTCCTTACCAGCTTGCTTTTTTGACGCCAGGAAGCAGACCTTCGCTAGCCATTTTGCGCAGACAGATTCGGCAGATGCCGAAATCTCTGTACACAGAGTGCGGACGGCCGCAGATGCTGCAGCGCGTATAGGCACGAACTTTGAACTTGGGTTTTCGCTGTTGCTTCGCAATCATCGATTTTTTAGCCATTTTGTCGTCCTTTAGCAAAAGGCAGTCCCAGCTTCTGAAGAAGCGCGAATGCCGCTTTGTCGTTGTCGGTGGTCGTGACGATCGTGATATTCATGCCGTGCGTCTTGATGATGTTGTCATACTCGACTTCCGGGAAGATCAGCTGCTCGTCCAGACCGAAGTTGTAGTTGCCGTGTCCGTCGAATCCGTTGCGCGAAAGGCCGCGGAAGTCTTTCACGCGCGGAAGCGCGATACTGATCAGTTTGTCGAGGAAGTTGTACATCATATTGCCGCGGAGCGTCACCTTGACGCCGACGGGCATCCCCTCGCGCACCTTGAAGCCCGCGACCGATTTGCGTGCCGGAACGATGACCGCTCTTTGACCCGCGATCAGGCTGATCGTGTCGGCGATGTTCTGGATCACTTTCATGTCCTTCGCATCGTTGCCGCATCCGACGCTGATGACGATCTTCTCGAGCGCCGGGATCGTCATCGGGTTTTCGAGCCCGAGCTCCTCTTTGAGGACCGGCTTTATTTCGTTAAATTTCTCTTTGAGTCTCAACATCTTAGGCACCTTCTACTTTGCGTACGTTGGAGATGTGGATCGGCATCTCTTTGTTGACGAAACCGCCTTCGGGATTCTGCTCGGTCGGCTTGACAGCCTTTTTGACCACTTTGCATCCCGCGACGATCACGGCATCTTTGGCGGGAAGCACCTGAAGCACTTCCGCTTTCTTGCCTTTGTCATCTCCGGCGATAATTTCGACCGTATCGCCCTTTTTGATCTTGAATTTCTTAGCCATTACAGAACCTCCGGTGCAAGCGATACGATTTTCATGAAGTTCGCGTAGCGCACTTCACGGCTCACGGGTCCGAAAATACGCGTTCCGATCGGCTCCTTCTTCGCATCGAGGATAACCGCCGCGTTGTCGTCGAAACGGATAAGAGAACCGTTTTCGCGCTGGATCTCTTTTTTCGTGCGGACGACGACCGCTTTGACGACCTGTCCCTTCTTCACTTTGCCGTTGGGCAGCGCTTTCTTGACGGATGCCACGATGATGTCGCCGACGCTGGCGTACCGGCGCTTGCTGCCGCCCAGGACCTTGATACACATGATCTCTTTCGCGCCGCTGTTGTCCGCGACGTTCAGTCTTGTGAAACTTTGAATCATGATCCGACTCCTCTACTCACGATCTCTTTGAGACGGAACGACTTGGTTTTGGAGATCGGTCGGCATTCGATGGCCGTCACCACATCGCCAACGTTGGTCGTGTTGTTCTCGTCGTGAATCAGATATTTCTTGAATCGTTTGACAGTTTTGTGATAGCGCGGGTGCATGATGCGACGCTCGACCAGAATGGTCGCCGTCTTGTCGCCCGCTTTCTTGACAACTGTTCCTTGAATAATACGTTTATGAGACGCCATAATCTAAATCCTTATGCATTCTTCTGCGCGCTGATGGCAGTCTTGATGCGTGCGATATCCTTGCGGCACGCACGAATCTCGTTCGGGTTTGTCAGCTGCATCGTCTTGAGCTTGAGTTTGAGCTCAAACAGCTCCATCTTCTTCTCTTTCAACATCTTTTCGAGCTCTTCGCGGCTCTTTTCGCTGATTTCAGTATATTTCATTGCTAGCCTCTTGCGTGACGATTTTTGTTTTGAAAGGAAGTTTGTGCATCGCAAGCGTCAGCGCTTCGCGCGCCAGCTTCTCTTCGACACCCGCCATTTCGTAAATGATGCGGCCGGGCTTGATGTTCATGACCCATTTGTCCACCGCACCTTTACCTTTACCCATCCGTGTTTCGAGAGGCTTGGCAGTGATCGGCTTGTCCGGGAAGACACGGATCCAGACTTTGCCGCTACGCTTGACGTGACGTGTCATCGCGACACGCGCCGCTTCGATCTGGCGGCTGTCGATACGTCCGGCTTCGGTCGCTTTGATTCCGATGCTGCCGAATGCCAGCTGGTTGCCGCGATACGCTTTGCCGCGGTTTCGGCCTTTCTGCTGTTTTCGATATTTTGTTCGTTTAGGCATCAACATGATTAACTCCTCCCACGTCTCGGTGCTCGGCGACCGCGTTTCTCTTCAACAGGCTCGGGCTGGATTCCTTTTTGCAGAACCTCGCCTTTGAAAATCCATACTTTGACACCGATGATTCCGTAAGTTGTATAGGCCTGCGCGAAACCGTAGTCGATCTTCGCCCGCAGCGTATGCAGCGGCACGCGGCCTTCGAGATACCATTCGGTACGCGCCATTTCGGCACCGCCGAGGCGTCCGGCGACCTGGACCTTGATCCCCTTCGCGCCCGCTTTCTGGGCGGCCTGGATCACCTTCTTCATCGCGCGTCTAAAGGCGACGCGGCGCTCAAGCTGTGTCGCGATGTTCTCCGCCGCCAGCTGGGCGCTCGCCTGGGGACGCTTCTCTTCGCGGATGTTCAGTGCCACCGGCTTGCCCACCATGTTCTGCAGACGCGTTTTCAGTTTCTCGATGTCGGCGCCTTTTTTGCCGATGATGATGCCGGGGCGCGCCGCGACGATCGTCACGCGAAGGCGTTTGGCGGTCCGCTCGATGATAATGTCCGCGATACCCGCATAGTAGAGCTCCTTTTTCAGGAATCGGCGGATTTTCTCGTCCTCCGCGACGAAAGCGGGGACGCGCTGCCAGTTCGGATACCAGCGGGACGACCAGTTACGGTTGATACCAAGGCGCAAACCAATCGGATTGACTTTCTGACCCATTACTTATCCTTCGCTTCTGTGACTTCGACGATCACGTGAGATGTTGGTTTCATGATGCGTGATGCACGGCCGCGTGCACGGGGCTTCCAGCGCTTGAGAACCGGACCCTTGTCGATACGGCAGGAAGAGATGACAACCTCTTCGGGTTCGTACCCGCCGTTGGCGACTGCCGACGCGATCACCTTGGAGATGACTTTCGCCGCCTTGTTGGGCATGAACTCCAGGCTGGCCAGCGCCAGCTCGGCGTTCATCCCCTGTACTTCGCGGGCGATCAGCCGTGCTTTCGTTGGGCTGAGGCGAATGAATTTCAGTGTTGCTCTACTCATGCTCACCCCTTACTTCCCGATCTTTTTCTGTACCGAGCCCTTGTGGCCGCGGAACGTGCGTGTCGGAGCAAACTCGCCGAGTTTGTAGCCGACGTGGTTCTCTGTAATGTATACAGGAACGAACTGGCGTCCGTTGTGGACGTTGATGGTCAAACCGATCATCTCCGGGAAGATGGTGCTTCGGCGTGACCAGGTCTTAATCGGTTTCGTATCACCGGTCTCTTTCGCTTTGAGCACTTTTTTCATCAGATGCTCGTCGATAAAAGGACCTTTTTTAATCGATCTTGCCATGTCTACCTATCCTCTTATTTTTTCTTGCGTCGTGAAATGATCAGTTTATCGCTGGCTTTCTTACGACGGGTTTTGAAACCTTTGGTCGGCATACCCCAGGGCGTCACCGGATGGCGTCCCGCATTGGTCTTGCCTTCACCACCACCGTGCGGGTGATCGACCGGGTTCATCGCGCTACCGCGTGTCTGCGGACGGATACCCAGATGTCGGCTGCGACCCGCTTTGCCGATAACGATGTTGCTGAACTCCTCGTTTCCGACGGTACCGACTGTGGCCATGCACTCGCCGAGAATCTTGCGCATCTCGGAGCTAGGCATGCGGAGAATGACATATTTGTCTTCGCGTCCCATGATCTGGGCGTATCCGCCGGCGCTTCGCACAAGCTGTCCGCCCTTGCCCGGCTTCATCTCGATGTTGTGCACGAGCGTACCGACCGGAATGTTTTTGAGCTTCATCGCGTTGCCCGGCTTGATGTCCAGCCCGCCTTCTGCCGCCTGGATCTTGTCGCCCACTTTCAGACCGCTGGGCTGAAGGATGTAGCGCTTCTCGCCGTCTGCGTAGTTGATCAGGCAGATGCGGCAGTTTCGGTACGGATCGTATTCGATCGTCGCCACAGTCCCTTCGATGCCGAACTTGTTGCGCTTGAAGTCGATGATACGGTAGAGTTTCTTCGCGCCCGCCTCTTTGTGGCGTGACGTGATGCGGCCGCGGTTGTTGCGTCCCGCTTTGGCGGGAAGCTTCTTCAGCAGTTTGCGGACCGTCGGTTTGCTTGTGATGTCGCTGCTGTCGACGACGCTCATGTAGCGTCGGCTCGGTGTATACGGTTTGTATGTTTTGATTGCCATTGCCTATCCCTTACGCACTCAAGCTCTCGATGTTCGCGCCTTCCGGCAGCTTCACATAGAACTTTTTGAAATCCGGACGTTTCCCCTCTTTGCCGCGGAAACGCTTCACTTTGCCGCTCTGGCGAAGCGAATTGACCTTCAGCGGGTTGACGCCGAAATACTCTTTGAAGATCGCTTTGAGCTGATTCTTCGTCACTTTCGGAGAGGTCTGTACCACGATGACACCCTCTTCCTGAAGGCCCAGTGTCTTTTCAGTATAAAGTATCGATTTGATATCTGTAATATCCGCCATCTCAGCCCTCTTTCGTCAGATTTTCCCAAACCGCTCTCTCGATGACAACCGCGCGATACGCCGCTGCAAGATAGCCGTTGAGTTCATTCTCTTCGATCAAATAACAGTTCGGAAGATTTCTAAATGCCAGGTAGGTTTTGTCATCGATCAGAGACTTGACCCACAGAGCATCACGCTCGCCCAGTTTGTTCATCATCGCCGACGCGTCTTTCGTCTTGCCGCTGGCCACTTCGATGGTGTCGACGATATAGAGTTTGCCGTTGGCCGCTTTTTCGGCCAGAGCGTGCATCAGTGCCAGGCGCTTCTGCTTCTTGTTGACTTTCTGGTCGTAATTGCGGTTCGCTTTCGGTCCGAACGCGACGCCGCCGCCCACGAAGAGCGGAGAGCGGATGGAGCCGGCGCGGGCGCCACCGCGGCCTTTCTGGCTCCAGGGTTTCTTGCCGCCGCCGCTGACAGCCGAACGGTTTTTGCTGTGTGCGGTATTGGCGCGAAGTGCCGCCTGATACGACTTGACATATAAATATAGGTTGTGCGGACTCGCTTCGAGGAAGTTCGCGGGAACTTCCGCTTCGCCCGCTTTTTCCAGGTTTTCGTTCAAAACTACTGCTGTACTCATTTGGTAATCCTTACTCGACCCATACCGCCGTTCGGTCCCGGTACCGCACCCTTGACGACAAGGATCCTGTTTTCCGGATCGAACGATACGATCTCGTTTTTGACTGTCACTTTCGCGTTGCCGTACTGACCCGGCATCTTCTGTCCCGGCTGGACACGTCCGGGCCATTCGCAGTTACCGATGGAACCCGGTGCTCTGTGGAAACGGGAACCGTGGCTTCGGGGACCGCCCGCGAAGTTCCATCGCTTCATGACGCCCGAAAAGCCGCGACCTTTGCTGGTGAACGTGACTTTGACCTTCTTCGCTTCGGCAAGCGGCGTCAAGTCGATATCACCCGCTTCGGTATTGGCGACTTTCAGTGTCGCGAAACGGTTGTACTCGGGGCTCAGCCCGTACTTCTTCTGCTGACCTTCGATCGCCTTGTTGCGTTTCTTGCCGCTGGCATACGCAACGATAGCACGACCGTCTTCGGTGATTTCGCATACTTTGATATCCTGCACTTTCAAAAGCGTGACAGGGATACTCGGTACATTGATTGTCCGGCTCATGCCGATTTTTTCTACGATGAATTCCATCCGTTACCCCTTGTTACCCATAGATCGTACTTCGACGTCTACCTCAGGTGCCAGATCCAGCTTCATCAGCGAATCGACGGTATCGGGCGTCGCAGAGACGATGTCGATCATGCGTGCGTGAATTCTGATTTCGAATTGTTCGCGTGAATCTTTGTTGATATGAGGCGATCTGAGCACTGTATAGCGTCGGATCTTTGTAGGCATAGGAATTGGGCCGCGTATTTCCGCTCCCGTTCGCTTGACTGCTTCCACGATTGCAGCAACTGACCGATCAAGCACACGGTGATCGTACGCTTTAAGCTTAAGTCGAATTTTTTCCATAGGTTTTCCCTTAAAAGAACTTGTTGGTATGCGACCAACGCTTTTTGGAGCCAAGATTATACTCAAAACTTTTTGCAAAATCAACGCATTACAGGTATTTTCTCGTTTTTTGCCTCCATTTTGTTTCCTTTCAGAAAGGAAAACTATTGAAGATTGGGCCATTTCAGACTCCCGGCGGCCAAAAACTGTTTTGGCTCTGAAATTTTTCTTGATACAATTACGAACAGCGATACAGCAAGAAGGTTTTTCATGGACGCAAACAGCACCGCATCGACCCTCACCGGCAAACTGCCCGATCTGCCCTATCTGCATATGGGCTCCGGCTTCATGATCGGGCTGGCTGTCGGCTATTTCCTGAAGAAGAGTTTCAAACTGCTTCTGCTGCTGCTGGGCATCGCCCTGGTTCTGATGTTCGTACTCGAGCACTACGGCATCGTCGCCATCAACGAAACGGGCCTGGAGCATACCGTTTCGGC
This sequence comes from Hydrogenimonas urashimensis, assembly GCF_016593255.1. NCBI lineage: Bacteria > Pseudomonadati > Campylobacterota > Epsilonproteobacteria > Campylobacterales > Hydrogenimonadaceae > Hydrogenimonas > Hydrogenimonas urashimensis. The sequence goes on from NZ_AP023212.1 coordinate 1,358,580, forward strand.
CGGAACGAGCGCGTTCAGAGAGTTCGGCACGTTTCTCAAAGAGCGTCTCGACGAGTTCGGATTCGCCGGAAGCGCTTCGGCGATCGGCGGCTTCGCGGTGGGCCTGAAGATCGGCTGATTCCGGCCGCTTCGCTCAATGCAGCAGCTCGAAGCGTTCTACGAATCGACCCCGAAAGCGGTCGGGTTCATCGAACGAAAAATCACGATCCCCTCCCATACGCTCAATCTCTACGGGCCGCCCCGCTCCGGAAAGAGCTGGGCCGTTTTGGACTATCTCGCGACGATTCCCAAACGAAAACAGATCTACATCGACCTGGCCGATCTGCGGGTGGAGAAAAGCTCTCTGGCCAAAGAGGTCCAGGGGTTCATCGACATGCACGGCATCGAAACCGTTGTCATCGACCACTACGACGGCTCCTTTCCGATGCCCAGGAGCCGCCAGACGATCCTGGTGACCCAGGCCCCCTATACCGAAAACCCCATGATGCCGCTTCTGGAGCTTCCTCCTCTCGATTTCGAGGAGTACCTCGCTTTCGAAAAGCGCCCCACCCATCCGGAGCACTCCTTCTCCCTCTATCTTCGCACCGGCTCCCTCCCGGCCATGGCCGCCGTGCACGAATCGATCCTGACACTCCGGCTCCACGACCATATCCGTGCGATTTTCCCCACCGACGGCGAACGGACCCTCTTCCGCTACGCGTCACGCTTTCTCGGCAAACCCGTCACCCCCAACCAGCTCTACACGGCGATGAAAAGGGAGCACAGGGTCTCGAAAGACTGGCTCTACAAAACCATCAAATCGTGGGAAGAGAGACGGATTCTCCGATGGCTCGGGAAATACGGCCAGCCCAAAGCGGCCCGTCGCCTGCTTCTCTACGACTTCGCGATGCCCGCTTCGATGTATTTCGAAAAGTCGCTGATGGGGCAGCTCTACACGATCGCGGCCCGCAGACTCCTTCGGGACAGACCCGACATCGCATATACCGACCTGCTCGACTTCTACGACCCTGCGACGAAAAGCGCCATTTTGCTTTCCCCCTTCGCCAACCCCCAAAGCGCCGCCGCGAAGGTGGGCGGAATGATCGCAGAGATCGACCGGCTCGGCGTCGCCTCGGTCACGATTCTAACCATCTCCAACAGCTTCGCATTCCATTTCGATACGATGGAAGTGACGGCCAAGCCTTTTTTCATGTGGATTCTGGAAGAGTAGTCCCTGGCTTGCATCTTCTTCAAATATGCCACCCTCTTTGCCGATTCTTGATGGCCCACTCCCCCGAGCCGCTGTAACCATTCGACAACAATATGCCAAACTGTTTTTCAAATACGATACTTTGTACGCGGCTTTTGAGTTTTTTCCAAAGCGTCTAGAATTTCAAATCGCTTCGAAGACGTTCGAACGCATCGGAGGCATCTTTTTCATCGGCGGGATGGGAAAGGTCGATATAGTAACTGTACAGCGGTGTCAGGCCCCGACGCACCTCCAGACGCAGAAAATGGTGGGGGAATGCCGTGAGCGCCTTGCGCTGGGCATTCTGGTTGCTGTTGCAGCAGATATTCTCCTTGTGCTTGACCTCCAGGACGACATCGCACCGCTTGGAAAACGGGTAAAGAGAGCGCAGAGTCGCCTCAAGATCCTTTTGCGGCGGATAGATACTCAGCCGAAGGCATGTGATCGGCCGTTCATGTGCTGCCTTGTAGAGTTTGACGACGGGCTTTTGCGTACAGCCGACCCACACCGCCGCGACGATCGCCAACCCGGCCCTCTTCATCAACCAACCCATCGCCAAATCTCTCCTTCAGCATGAAATCTATATGATTCTGGCATGAAAAGTCTATGCGGCATCGACGAAGCCGGACGGGGTCCCCTGGCGGGGCCGCTGGTCATGGCGGGCGTCATTCTCTACGAACCGATCGAAGGGCTCACCGACTCCAAGAAGCTCACCGAAAAACGGCGCGAAGCGCTTTATGAGACCATTGTCAAAGATGCCGCGTGGCATATCGTCTCCTTCGATGCCGCCGCGATCGACAAAAAAGGGATCAGCGCCTGCCTGATCGCCGGATTGAAAGAGATCATGCGGACCCTCTTGGCCGCCGAATACCTTTTCGACGGCAACACGACATTCGGCATTGCGGGCCTGCGATGCCAAGTCAAAGCCGACCTGACGGTTCCCCAAGTGAGTGCCGCGAGCATCCTGGCCAAGGTGACGCGGGACAGAACCATGGTCGAGCTTGCGAAAGCCTACCCGGCCTACGGATTCGAGCGTCACAAAGGGTACGGGACCCAAAGCCACATCGAAGCGATTCGCAAAAACGGATACACACCCGTCCATCGCAGAAGCTACCGAATCAAAGCGCTCGAACAGCCCACCTTCGATTTTTAAAGGGCGTCGAGCAGATCCTCGTCGAACATCGTATTGTCGGTGCTGTTGATCTCGAAGGTCGTTTCGACGGTCTCGTTGGTGTCCAGGTCGGTCACTCTCACATGCCATACCCCTTTCGCGCGCCCGGGCAGAAAACGGTAGTCGTAGACCGAACCGTGCTGCGGAGGCACCTGAAAATGGCGTATCCGGTTGTCCGCCGCCGAGGCCGGCGAGATCCATTCGAACTCCACGTTCTTGCCGTTCTGGTTGTCCGACCTGTTGAGATAGTAGGTACAGTATATTCTTTCGCTCTCTATATTGCACTGCACTTTGGCAGCCATCAGCACGCTCGCGAAAATCGGGAAAAGAAAGAGTGTTACGCGTTTCATAGCTACGATTATACCATGTCGCCCTGAAGTGTCGCGACCAGATGGCGCGCGCCGCCACGGTTTCTCGCCTCGATCAGGTAGATTCCCTGCCACGTGCCCAGAGCGAACCTTCCGTGTGTCACCGGAATCGTCAGCTGGCATCCAAACAGCATCGACTTGAGATGGGCCGGCATATCGTCGCGTCCCTCCAGCAGATGGGAGAATTTCGGGTACCCGTCGGGAATCAGGTCGTCGATGAAGGTTTCGGTGTCATACCGCACGTCCGGATCGGCGTTTTCGTTGATCGCCAGACCTGCGCTCGTGTGCTGTAGAAAAAGGTGAAGAAGCCCCTTTTCGCACCGTTGGATCTGCGGCAGCTGCGAAAGGATCTCCTCTGTCACCAGGTGGACGCCGCGGGGTTTGGCCTGAAGCCGGATCCTGGCCTGCAGAATCTCCATCACGACCCGAAGATGAACTTGAAGACCCTCTTGATGACGCAGGTCTCGTCTTCGCGCTCTTCGCGCTCCTCTTCGACCGTTTGGGTCACCGTCACCGTGTCGTCGATATAGCCGATGCGCTCCTTCGCCTTGGCGAGCGCCTCGGTATCGCTCGAAGCCATCGTCAGGACAACCGCCATGCGCCGCCCGGCGTGGCTTTCGGGCTTGCCGAAGATCCGTACGAAAGAGTCGGGCGCGAACGTCCCCTCCTCGACCCGCAGCACCGGTGCCACGCTCTCGCTTTTTGCCTTGTATGCGGCGCTCGCGCCGGGCGTGAAGAACGTGAACCCCAGGGGCAACCCCAAAACCGCCCTCAGATGGAGGGCGAACTCGCTCTGACTCTGGGTGATCAGCGTCACCATACCCGTATCGTGGGGCCTCGGGCTCACTTCGGAGAAGTAGACCTCATCCCCTTTGACGAAGAGCTCGACACCGAAGATGCCGCGGCCGCCCAGGCCGTCCGTCACTTTTTTCGCGATCGTCTGCGCCTTTTTGAGCGCCTCGGGCGTCATGAAGGCCGGCTGCCAGCTGAAGATGTAGTCGCCATCCTTCTGCTCGTGGGCGATCGGCTCGCAAAAGACCGTCTCCTTCTCCGTGCGCGCCGTCAAAAGGGTGATTTCGTAATCGAACCGCACGAACTCCTCGACAATCAGTTCGCTGGCGTCCCCCCGCGCCTCCTTGGCGATCTCCCACGAAACCTGCAGATCTTCGGGGCTTTTGGCCACGCTCTGACCGTGCCCCGACGAGCTCATCACCGGTTTGATGACACAGGGGTACCCGACCGCTTCCGCCGCCTCTTTCAGCTCCTCGAAAGTCGAGACGAAGCGGTAGGCGCTCGTCACAAGCCCCAGCTCCTCGGCCGCGAATTTGCGGATGTTCTTGCGGTTCATCGTCTTGTTGACCGCTTCGGCGTTGGGAATGACATGGAACCCCTCCCTTTCCGCCTCGAAGAGCGCCTCGATGCTGATCGCCTCGATCTCGGGGAGAATGTAGGTGGGCCTGACGCGACGGATCAGGTCGAGCACCGCCTCCTTGTTCTGCATGTCGATGACGTGCGCTTCGTGGGCCACCTGATGCGCCGGCGCGTCGGGATAGCGGTCCACCGCGATCACTTCGATGCCCAGCCGCTGCGCCTCGATCGCGACCTCCTTGCCGAGTTCGCCGCTTCCAAGCAGCATGATTTTCAGGGCGTTCGATTTCAAAGGTGTCGGAAAATGCATGCGCAATCCTTACTGCTTTTTTGGTAATATATCCTAAAACTTATAAAGGAAGTGTTATGGCATGTCAAATGGGAACACAGGATCGTCTGAGCCGGATCGTCGCGGGTGTCATTCTCATCGGATTCGCAATGATCACCGGCAATCCCATCGGCTGGCTCGGCATCATTCCACTGGTCACCGGCGTCATCGGATGGTGCCTCATCTACGGACCGCTGGGCATCAATACATGCGAAGAGAGATCCCAAGAGCACGGCGGGCATTGATTGGCAGATAGCAGGCGACGAAGAGTTCGCTTGCGTGTGGGTCAAAAAGCCCCGGGCGGGGCTTTGCCGCTTAGAGACGGGATTCGTATCTGCGCAGCATGAAAAGACGCTTGAGCAGTTTTTTGCGTGCCGCAATCTTCTGCTTCTTGCGCTTTTCGGTCATCGGCTCATAGAACCGACGGGCACGAGCTTCCGTGACGATCAGGTTGCGATCGACCTGCTTCTTGAAGCGGCGATACGCCTCGTCGAAAGACTCGTTTTCGCGTACGAGGATGCCAGGCATACTGACATCACCCCCTTTCGGTGAAATTTTTGCGAGCGAAATTATAGCATAGTTTTGTTATCATTCCGATATGACGCGCAGAACGGAGACAGCCCGTTTTCGGCGGGGGGCGACCTCCCCCGCGTCCTGCGAAACTTCGAAACCATCCGTTTTCGAGACGACGCGCTTTTTGGGAAATCGCGTCGTGTCGGGTCATTGAAATTCCGTTTCGCCAAGCGGACGAAAGGTGAGCCATGCAAAAGATTTTCGACAACTGTTACGATCTTGACAGGCGCTGCTACGAGAAGTACGGCCTGAACGAAGATATTCTGATGGAGCATGCCGCCGAAGCGATGGCGCGGCACATCCGCGACCGCGGGCAAGGCTCCGAGAGCATCCTGATCGTCGCGGGTCCGGGCAACAACGGGGCGGACGGCATCACGCTGGCGCGCCTTCTGCATGCCGATTTTGATGTCACCCTCCATCTTCCCTACGGGGCGAAATCGGCCATGGCCAAACTCCAGCTCGAACGCCTCTGCCAGCTGGGCCTCGAGCCGACCCCTTCGCTCCCCGAACGGGCCGACATCGTCGTCGACGCCCTTTTCGGAGCCGGTTTCTCCAAACCGCTGGATACCCGAGGCATCGATACCGTCGATGCCCTCAACCGGATGGAGGGGTACAAAATCGCCTGCGACATCCCCACCGGCATCGATCCGAAAGGCAATCCCAACCCCATCGCTTTCCGGGCCGACGTCACGATCACGATGGGCGCGCTGAAGATCGCCCTCTACGGCGATCACGCCAAACCCTACGTCGGCGCCATCGAGGTGGCCGATCTGGGGGTGAGCCGGACTCTCTACGAGCAGCACAGCAGCACCTTTCTTCTCGATGCCGAAGATTTCAATCCGCCCCTGCGGACCAACCCCGCCTCCCACAAGGGCAATTTCGGGCATCTGTGTGTCGTGGCGGGCAGCAAGCGGGGCGCCGCCGTACTCTGCGCAATGGCGGGGCTTCGCTTCGGCGCCGGACTCGTGACGCTTATTAGCGACAGACCGATCGAGCATCTGCCCTACTCCCTGATGCAGAGCCACGAACTGCCCGAGAGCGTCAGCGCCGTCGCCATGGGCATGGGGATGGGGTACGACTACGACCCGATCATGGTCAAAACGAAGATTCTGGAAGAGGACATCCCCCTTCTGATGGATGCCGACATCTGCCATCTGCCCTGGGTCGCGACCCTTCTTGAAAAATGCAGCAAAACCGTCATCACCCCCCACCCCAAAGAGTTTTCCGTACTCCTCAAAACGCTCGGTATCGAGGATGTGAGCGTCGCGCAGATCCAGAGGGAGCGTTTCGACTGGGCGAAGCGCTTCTCGGAGCGCTACCCCGATACGGTGCTGATTTTAAAAGGGGCCAATACGCTCATCGCCCACCGGGAGATTCTCTACGTCAATCCCCTCGGCACACCGGTACTCTCCCAGGCGGGCAGCGGCGACATCCTCAGCGGGCTCGTCGCCTCGCTGCTGGCACAGGGCTACACGCCGCTCAACGCCGCCATCAACGGGTCGCTCGCCCATACCTTCTGCGCCCGCAATTTCGAAGGGGCGAACTTCAGCGCCGTACCGGAAGATCTGATCGGGGAGATCCGTTGGCTCGCGACATAAAGATCGCCGTCCTCTTCAGCGGCGAGGGGACCAATCTCGAAAATCTGATCCGCCATTTTCACGGCAAAAGGTTCGGAGAGAAAACCATCGGGATCGTTCCGATCACGAACCGGCCGGAAGCTGGGGGGATCGAACGGGCGAAGAGGCATGGAATCGACACGATCGTCATCGACCACCGGGATTTCCCCAACAGGGAATCGTTCGACGGAAAACTGGTCGAGACACTCCGCGCCCTCGCTCCGGATCTTGTCGTGATGGCGGGGTTCATGCGCATCCTGACGCCGGTTTTCACGTCCCAAATCGAAGCGATCAACCTCCACCCCTCCCTTCTTCCGCTTTTCAAGGGCGCCGACGCGATCAGAAAAAGCTTCGAAAGCGGCATGAAAGTGGGCGGCGTGACGATTCACCGTGTCACGCAGGAGCTCGACAGCGGCAAGATTCTGGCGCAGTCGTGCGTTTCCCTTGAAAACCACGACACGCTGGAGAGTTTCACCCACAAAATCCGGCAGACCGAATACCGCCTCCTGCCCGAAACGATCCGGGAGCTGCTGGGGATCTGTGGCTGGTAGCGAGGCCTTTCGCCCAAAATCGCGCTAATCGATCCGCTTGGCGCCGCAGAAGCGGATGCCGTGGAATTTGGGTTCGCTGTGGTAGACCACTTCGAAGCGGATTTTCTCAAGGCCGTTGACCGGCCTGTCGAATGTCACCACGCCTTTGACGCCTTCAAGACCGGCTGCGTTGCAGTGGTTCGCCTCGTCGATCCCGTAGAACGAGAGGCCTTTCTCCGACACGTCGAAAACGAATCCCCGGTCGACGATGCCGTTTTCGTACTCGATCGTGATGGCGACCGGCGGCGAGACGATGGTCCTGGGCATCTTTCTTTGGTTCACGACCGTTTCGAATCCGTCGCTGAGCACCTTGAGTTCGGCACTCTCTTCGGAGATCATCGTCATCACCGACTCGACATTCTTCGTGCTTTCGACGATGCGCCGGTTGCCTTCCGTCACCGAATCGAGCCGGTCCAGAATCTTCGCATACGCTTCGTACTCCTTGGCGAACTCCTGGCCGAAATGGTCCATCGTCCTGATCGTTTCGCGCTGGGTCGACTCGATCTCCTGAAAATAGTTTCCGACCCGTTCCGAACTCTCCTGAAGATTGAGGAAGAAGGATTTCGTATGGGTGGCGTTTTGGACGACACCGTCGATGTTTCTGACCATCGACTGGATGATGCGGCGGGTATTGTTCGCATTCTCCATCGACACTTCCGCCAGCTCCCGCACCTTCTCCGCCACGACGGCGAACCCCCGGCCGTGCTCGCCGGCACGGGCCGCTTCGATCGCCGCGTTGAGCGCGATGAGATTGGTCTCGTCGGCGATCTCCGAAATGAGTTCGATCGTTTTTGAGACGCTTTCCGAGAAGCCTTTGAGCTCCTCGATCGAATGGATCGTGTCCTCCAGCGCTTCCGAAGCCTTCCGGGTCTCTTTCGCGTTCTCCCGCATCTGCTCCTGCCCCCGCTCGATCAGCCGGACCGACGCGTCCACGTGGGTCACGAGCTCTTCGAGCTGGCCGCTGAGGGCCTGGTTCATCCGGCCGATCTCCCGGAGGCTCTCGGCGACATGTTCCACCTCTTTGGTCTGATCCATCACCGACTCGTTGGAGGCTTTCAGGCGAACCAGCCCGTAGGAGGCCTCGAAAGCGACGTTTTTCGACTGGGTCACCACCTTCGCGATCACCGGACGCAGGACATCGACCATCTGCTTGAGATGGAGAAAGAGCTGGTCGATCTCGTTCCGGCTCTTCTCGTCGATCTTCGCGTCCTCCCCCAGAATGTCGTCGATGATGAACTTCCCCCTCTCCACACGCTTGAAGATCTGCAGCAGCTTCTCAAGCCGCTCGGCGATCACCCGCCGGAAGAGAAAATGGATCACCAGCAACACCACGGCGACGTTGACGAACCAGTTCAAAAAGGAGTAGAGAATGTTGCCTTCGAGCGCCGCTTTGTAGTCGCTCAGATCGATCCTCGCCGCCTCGATGGCGATGACGTCGCCGGGTGTCCATGTGGGATGGCAGAGTTTGCACCGCTTTTCCGCGATCATCGGCCTGGCGAGCATGTAGTACGATTTGCCCTTCTGCTCGACCTCCGTCGCGTACTCTTTTTTATCCCTGTGCTGCTGGAAATAGTCGATCGCCCGCTCTTCGAAGGGCAGCGCCCTGTTTTTCGGGTCCATCGGCATTTTGGAGGCCTCCTTGAAGAAGACCTTGCCCTCGCTGACTGCCGTGAATTTGTCGAATACCTCGTTCTGGATCATCTGGGGAACCTCGGGCGATTCGCCCGAGAAGAACTTTTCGTTGCGGCTTTGCAGCAAAACGTCGGCGAAATTGAGCACGCTTTTCGCTTCGTTGTAGAGGTTCTGTTTCAGCGCCTTTTTGTTCTCGTCGAACTGGTACCAGTAGATGGCCGCGGAGATCACGACCATGGCGCCGGCGATCAGAATCGAGAACATGACGGAGAGCGGTTGTTTGCGGATATATTCGGGAATATACATGAAGAGGACCTTCCGTGCTGTCTGAATGAATTTCCGATAAATACATTATAGTATCGTCCAACGGGAAAATCACTTGACAGACATCAACGATCTTCGCTTCTTTCCGTCGCGGTCGCCTCCTCGGCCAGCTCCTTGGGCATCTGCCTGCTGACTCGGGCGCCGAGTTCTCTGAGATCCTCGATCTGCCGGACGATATTGCCCCGCCCCTCTTTGAGCCTGCTGAACGCGCCGGCATAGGTTCGCTGGAGGGTCTCGAGCTGCCTGCCCACTTTCTGGAGCTCCTCCGCGAATCCGACGAATTTGTCGTAAAGGAGTCCGGCCCGCCTGGCGATCTCCATCGCGTTGCGGTTCTGCCGGTCGTGCCGCCATGTGTTCTCCACCGCCCGCAGCGCCACGAGCAGCGTCGTCGGGCTCACCAGGACGATCCGCTTGGCAAACGCTTTGTCGTAGAGCTTCGGATCGCTCTGAAGCGCCAGCGTCAGCGCCCCTTCGATCGGCATGAACATGAAGACGAAATCGAGGGTGTTGAGCCCTTCAAGCTGCGTGTAGCTTTTGTCGCCGAGTCTGTCGATATGGCTTTTGACCGCCGCAAGATGGCGCTTCGCGTAGAGCGCTTTCTCCTCTTCGGTTTCGGCGTTGACGTAGCGCTCGTAGGCCACCAGCGACGTCTTCGCGTCGATGACGATGTCGCGATCGTCGGGCAGGTGAACGATCACGTCGGGCCGGTACCGCCTGCTCTGGGCGTCGTGCAGGCTCACCTCCCGCTCGTACTCCTCCCCCTCCCTCAGGCCCGAAGCCTCCAGGACCCGCTCCAGCACCATCTCGCCCCAGATCCCCCGGGTTTTGCTTTCGCCGCGCAGCGCCCGGGTCAGATTCACCGCCTCTTCGCCGATTTTTTGGTTGATCTCCCTGAGATTCCTGATCTCCGTCAAAAGGGAGGAGAGGCTCTTCGTCTCTTCGGTATGCACCGTCTCCAGACGTCTTTTGAACTCCCCCACCTGCTCCCTGAGAGGCTTGAGCACGGCTTCTACGCCCTCTTTGGAGAGGTCGCCGAACCGTTTGCTGTTCTCCTCCATGATGCCGGAGGCGAGCACTTTGAACTCTTTTCGCATCGCCTCCCGCGCCTCTTTGAGCTCCTCCAGGCGGACGGCGGCCTGCTTGCGCTCCGCCTCCAGCCGCGTCCGCAGTTCGGCCAGCTCCTTTTCCAGGGCCACGTTGCGCTCCCGGGCTCCGTGAAGCTCCGCATCGCTGCGCTCAAGCTCCTTTTCGAGGGTTTTTAATTGCGTGACGCGCTCCTGAAGCGTCGCCACGGTGATGTTCGCCTCCTGCAGCATGCGGTCGAGCCGCTGCGTCTGCTGCCGCGATTCACGCAGCTGGACCATGTCCGACTCCTTCCGCCGCTCCGCCTCCGCGCGGAGCGCCTCCAGCCGCTTCGCGTGTTCGGCCTCTCTTCTGCTTAGAAGAATATAAGCGACAAGGGTCGCCGCCAGCACGCCCGCTGCGGCACCGGCGGCGAAATAGAGCCATATCAGGGGTATCTGCATCGTTCAACCTTTACGAATGGTGGGCGCATGGGATACAAAGGGGAAGAAACCGTCATCTCCGTCTCTCAACGGCTGGAGTAAAAGGGGAATGGAAGGGATGAGGGGGAGCTTACGACGTCTTTTTGGCCACCTCCTTGATCGCCTCCTGGACCGCCCTGCTGATTTTGCGTTTCATGTCTTCGATCTGATCGAGCTGGCGCTCTATGTTTTCCGCTTCCGCCGCCATCTGCGCCTCCAGTTTTCCGATCATCTGCTCCAGTTCCGCGATCCGTTCGTTGAGTTTCATGTTGATCGTCCGCTCGTGCTCGAGTTCCCGCCGCACGTCACCCAGCTGTTTGAGCCGCTCAAGCAGCGACGCCTTTTCCACATACTCCTGGTTCAGCGTGCTCTCAAGCTCTTTGAAGCGCCGTTTGAGGGGCCGAAGCTCCTGTTCGAGCTCCTCGTTCGCCTGAAGCAGCTCGTCGATCTCCACCTGGAACATCGCCTGCTTCCGGTCCGCCTTGCTTCGTGCGAGAATATACCCCGCCACGAACGCGATGATGGCGCCGGCGCTGATTCCCAACAACAAAAAAACAAACTCTTTTCCCATCGTCCGTGCCTTCTACCAAATTGCGCAATGGTATCACAAATTCACTATATCTTTCTTGAAATCGGCATCGGAGGAGGAACGGAAGATGCTTGGGCGATGCCATGAACAAATCGCACGACTACGACAAAATCCTGACCCGGCTGACGACGATTCTGCAGCGGCTCTACAGCGGGGAGACGCTCGGCGTCACGGAACTGGCCGAAGAGTTCAACGTCTCGCCCAAAACGATCCAGCGCGACTTCAACGAACGGCTAATCCGCTTCCCGATCGAAAAGGCGGGCCGACGCTGGAGGATGCAGCCGGGCCATCGGATCGAAAAGGTCCAGGACATTGACAACCTATTGACACTCCAGATACTCGAAACCATCGCCGAAGGGATCGGCAGCGGCTTCGCCGAACGGTCGAAGTCACTGCTCGGACGGCTCAAGAACGACACGGGACCGATCATACGGAGCTACCTTTCCATCGAGGATGTCACCTCCCACACCCTCCTTTTCAAACAGATCGAGGAGGCGATCGTGTCAACCCGCTGTCTGCGTTTTGACTACCACAAAAAACGCCGTCATGTCCACCCCTACCGCATTGTCAATTTCGACGGCTACTGGTATCTGCTGGCGCGCGAGCCGGCCAGCGGCCTGGTCAAGAAGTTCTATATCAAGGAGATCACGAACGCCGACGTCACCACAGAACCTTTCACCCCCGACGCGACGCTCCACGAGCGGATCGCCGGAGCGCTCAACGCATGGTTCGACCCCAACCGCGACCCCTTCGAACTGCACCTGCTCGCCAAGGCGCCCATCGTCAAGTACCTCAAAAGACGCCCCCTGAGCCCGACCCAGTGCATCGTCGCCGAACACGCCGGCAGGGACCTGGAACTGACGGTCAGGGCCACTTCGACGCAGGAGGCCCTGGGCCTCGTGAAGGCGTGGCTTCCCGACCTGATCGTGCTGGGACCCCCCGACGTGAGAGAGGCGTTCGAAAATCTCCTGCAAAAAACGCTCCGTCGGCAAACCGGACACGACGCCGTCTAAGACCTCCTCTATCATGGCATCATCCATCCAGACAAGGAGATGCCATGATCATAAAGAGTCTCGAAACCCTCTCGGCCAACCCCAACGTCGTGTGGGGAACCTTCGCCCTGGGATTTCTGCTTCCCTGGTGTTTTCTGCCCTTTTTGATTCTCGCCGCCATGGCCGCGTTCAGAGAGCTTGGCGGCGAATACGGGGAGGTCACCGCCTTCTGGCGGCAAAGAGTCGAAGAGACGGCCCGATCGATCGAAGCGAAGGCCGCGCCCTCCTGCCGCGCGGGCGTGGCGGCATAAAGGGAAGCGGAACGAAAGAGCCGGCACCTTTTAAAATGTTATAATCCCGGAAACTCTATCCGTTCACATCCGTTCCCAAGGAATCCCATGGAAGACCGCTTTTTCAAACGGCTTTTCGCCACGGCGCTGGCCATCATGGTGTTGATGCTCTTTTGGCAGAGCATCCCCTTCATCCAGAGTCTGCTTGTCTTGCAGAAGGCGCAGCCGCGTCCCGTCACGCCCCGCGGGAATCTGGCCGAAGACGAGAAGGCGACCATCGAACTCTTCGAGCGCACCAAAAACTCGGTCGTCTACATCGCCACGACCAAGGCGGTCATCGACCCCTGGACCCGCAACATCTACAATATCCCCCGGGGAACCGGCTCCGGATTCGTCTGGGACGAGCTGGGGCACATCGTCACGAACTACCATGTCATCGAAGGGGCCAGCGAAGCGCGCGTCAGGCTCAGCGACGGGCGCGACTACCACGCCGTGCTGGTCGGCGCCTCCGCCCGCCACGACCTGGCGGTGCTGCGCATCAATGTCCCCTTCAAACGCCCCACCCCCGTCATGATAGGCACCAGCCACGACCTGAAAGTGGGGCAGAAAACCTTCGCCATCGGCAACCCCTTCGGGCTCGACTGGACCCTCACCACCGGCATCGTCTCCGCTCTCGATCGCACCATGACCGAAAACACGGGCGCCGTGATCCACAATCTCATACAGACCGATGCCGCCATCAACCCCGGAAACTCCGGCGGGCCGCTGCTTGACAGCGCCGGGCGGCTCATCGGCGTCAACACCGCCATCTTCAGCCCCTCCGGCGCCTATGCCGGCATCGGGTTCGCCATCCCCGTCGACACCGTCAACCGCATCGTTCCCCAGCTCATCGCCTACGGCAGATATCTCGAACCCTCGCTGGGCATCCGGACCGACGAACGCATCAACCGCCTCGCCAAGGCCCGGCTCGGATTCGACGGCGTCATGGTGCTGCAGGTTATTCCTGGCACCTCCGCGGAGAAGGCGGGACTGCGGGGCATCACCCTCTACCCGGACGGCTCCTTCGACCCGGGCGACATCATCCTCTCTATCGACGGCAAGCCGGTCCATTCGGTCAAAGAGCTGAACGATATCCTCGAAAACTACAGCATCGGCGACGTCGTCACGGTTGAAATCGCCAGAGAGGGCCGCGTCGTAAAGAAAAAACTGATGCTCGAGCCGGCCAGGAGCGGATGAAAAAATGGAGAAGGAGAGAGTGAAGACAATGGGAAGAGTTCCGAAATTCCTCCTTTTTGCCGGCGCTGCGCTACTCTTTCTTTCGTTCCTTTTTTTCAATCTCGGCAGTTTTCTGGACACATCCCAGCCTCCCGTGAAAGCCGATCTCGTTGTCTCTCTCGGAGGCGACAGAAACTACGACCACATCCAAAAAGCGTACGAACTCCTCCAAAAAGGGTATTCGAAAGAGGGCTTTATCATGGTCAACGGCTTCGACTATATCGAAAAAGAAAGGGTTCGCGACATTTTTGCAACCCCGACCAGCCGATTCCTGCTGCAAAAAGGCATCCCGAAAAAAAGAATTCTCTTCATGCACCATGCAGGCAATACCATGGAAGAGCTCCGCTATGTCAAAAACTATCTCGTCTCCCGGCGGCTGCATTCGGTCATCATCGTCTCCAGTCCTCCCCACCTGCGCCGCATACGTTTTCTGGCATGGATGAACGGGTATGACAAAGCCGGCATTTGTCTGATTACCGTAGGCTCCGACGCTGCATGGTGGGACCCCCACCGCTGGTATAAAAACCCCGTTGCGCGGGCTTTCGTATTCAGCGAACTGGTCAAATTCCCGTACAATTTCGTCAAATACGCCATTCTCGAACCGTTGGGACCGCTGCAAAGCTGTCGGGACACTTGCCGCCCCCTGCTGTTACGCCTGCACAGACTTTTCGATTTTGCCCTTTTTCACATCAGACGATGTTGATACATGCGATAGACGGGATTTTTGTATAATTTGATGCGTCATGATTATGCTTTTTTTTAAATGGGGACCATTTGGAAATCCTTACAGACAAACGAATGTGTGAAAAGATCCTGGCCGGACTGGACAACTCCATTCTCGACGGTTTCGGCTACAAAAAGATACTCAATGACTGGTATCGGCCGCAAACATATCTTTTCTTCCGTTTCGGCCGAGAGATTGTTCCCCTCGTGATCAAGGATAACCTTGTGACATTTTACGGCGGTTCACAGTTTAATCATGCGAACTTTCTTCCCGAAAATCCCGAGCTCATCAATTCGACCATCCGATACCTCATGAAACATCACCGCCACTTTCGTCTCACATCCATTACCAATGACATCTTTCCCCTTCTGGAGAAAGCCCATATGCGGTTCGATGTTCCCTACCCACCTGAATGGCATTACGAAAAAGGAGAGATTTTCCATCCGGAAACTTTCATCAGCCGCCTTCAAGGATATAAAATCCGGCGTTCCTTCAAATACGCCTTCAACAAAAAAAAGGGGTACTCCTTTCAGACGCTTGCCTTTGATCAATTTCATACATTGTTTCCAAAACTTGTGCAAAAACATATTGAGTATTTCAAAGAAAGGGGGCTGGAATCCGCCTGGGAAGGCAAAGAGAATCTGCTCTTTTCCATTTTGGAATATTTCGAAAAAAACATGCATCTGCTCATTCGGTACATTTCCCATCGTGGGAATCCCGCCGCTCTCTACACGATCGTCTACAGCGAAAAAGAGATGATTCTCTACTTCGGAGGTTCGCTCAACAAGGATGACCATTACATTTCCAAAATCTGGTATTACGACATGCTGGAGCAGGCCACCACGATCGCCGACAGGCTTCAAATCCCAACCATCAATGCATTGCGAGGCAATTTCGCAAACAAAAGGCGCTTCGGTTTCACACCCCGTCCCCTCTATGCTTTGGTCAATGATCCCGAATGGGAGATCCGCAAAGATCCCAACATAAGGGAAGAGGAGTACGAAAACTTATATGGAAGAGCCTTCGGATCGGAAATGTTTGAGAAGGCATGAATTGATTCAAAAAGCAGCCAATCCTTTTTCGCGCCGCATTCAACTCTTTAAAAGCGCAAATTCACTAAAATCCACCAAATTCCGATTATGTGCAAAGAAAATTATTCCGAGGTAAACCGTTTCATGACCAATATCATTCTCTGCGGAGGCAACGGCACGCGGTTGTGGCCCATCAGCCGCAAGCTGATGCCCAAGCAGTTCATCAAGCTTTTCGACGGCCAGTCGCTTTTCCAGATGACCGTCAAACGCAACAGCGCGTTCTGCCGCTCCCAGTTCATCGTCTCCAACGAAGATCAGTACTTCCTGGCCATCGACCAGATCGAGGAGATCAACGACGGGAGGGCCTACAACATCCGCCACACGGCCTTTTTGCTCGAACCCGTGGGCAGAAACACGGCGCCCGCCATCGCCCTGGCCTGCTTCGCCATCGATGCGGAGCAGGTGGTGCTGGTGACGCCGAGCGACCACCTCATCAAGGACCAGGCCGCCTACGAAAAGGTGATAAAAAGGGCCGCGAAGCTCGCCGAAGCGGGCCACATGGTCACCTTCGGCATCCAGCCCGACTCCCCCAACACGGGCTACGGCTACATCGAGGCCAACGGCGAGGATGTCGTGGCATTCCACGAAAAACCGGACGCCCAAACGGCACGCAGCTATCTTGAGAGCGGCAGATTTTTCTGGAACAGCGGCATGTTCTGTTTCAAAGCCGGGGTCTACCTGGAGGAGCTTCAAACCCACGCCCCCGAAATCTTCGAAGCCTCCAAAAAGGCTTACGAGCGGGCGAAACTCAACGGCATGATCCGCATCGGGCTCGACGAGATGGAGAGCATCCCCGAGGAGAGCATCGACTACGCCGTCATGGAAAAGAGCCGCAACGTCAAAGTGGTTCCCGCCGACATCGGATGGAACGACGTGGGCAGCTTCGATGCCCTCGATGAAGAGTACCCCAAAGATAGCGACGGCAACACCGCCACGGAGAAGCTGATCGCCATAAACAGCCGGAACAACCTGATCGTGGGCCACGAGCGCACGATCGCCACGATCGAGGTGGAGGACCTCTACATCGTCGATACGCCCGACGCCCTGCTCGTGGGCAAAAAAGGCACCTCCCAGAAGATCAAGGAGGTGGTCGCGCGTCTTAAAAAGCAGGAGAGCGAACTTCCCAACATCCACCTGACCGTCCACCGGCCCTGGGGCACCTACACGGTGCTGGAAAACAGCGACCGCTACAAGATCAAGAAGATCATGGTCAAACCGGGCAAGCGCCTGAGCCTGCAGAAGCACTACCACCGCAACGAGCACTGGATCGTCGTCAGCGGCACCGCGCTGGTCCGTGTCGGCGACGACGAGAGGATCGTAAGGGCCAACGAATCGACCTATATCCCGATGGGCGAACTGCACCGTCTCGAAAATCCCGGCAAGATTCCGCTGATCCTCATCGAGGCGCAGGTGGGCGAGTACACGGGCGAAGACGACATTGTCCGCATCGACGACGATTTCGACCGCTGCTGAGGGAGAGGATGAAGAGACTGGCGCCGGAGATTTTCGAGTGCGTCGTCGAGCATACGCCGCTCGTATCAATCGACCTGATCCTGGTGCGCGAAGGGCGCGTGCTGCTGGGAAGACGGAAAAACCCGCCGGCCAAAGGCTACTGGTTCACCCTGGGCGGACGCGTCTTCAAAAACGAGCGCATCCGGGAGGCGATACGGCGCATCATGCGCGAGGAGACGGGGCGCGAAGTGATAGGTGAACAGACGTTCATAGGCGTTTTCGAGCACCTCTACGACGACGGCATCTTCGAAAACGTCTCGACCCACTACATCAACCTCGCCTACCGAATCGCCGTCGAGGAGATGGGCACTCTCCCAACGGACCAGCACGAGGCGTACCGGTGGTTCACCCTCAAGGAGCTGATGGAAAGCCCCGAGGTGCACCCCTATGTCAAAGACTATTTCACCCAAGAGAAAGGAACCATACCCCAATGAACAACGAAAAGAAAGTGGCACTCATCACAGGCATCACGGGCCAGGACGGCTCCTACCTGGCCGAGTTTCTGCTCAAAAAAGGCTACATCGTCCACGGCATCAAACGCCGTGCCTCGCTTTTTAACACCGACCGCATCGACCACCTCTACCAGGACCCCCATGTCGAAAACCGCGACTTCATCCTCCACTACGGCGACATGACCGACTCCATGAACCTCACCCGCATCATCCAGGAGGTCCAGCCCGACGAGATCTACAACCTCGCCGCCATGAGCCACGTCGCCGTCAGTTTCGAAACCCCCGAATACACGGCCAACGCCGACGGCATCGGGACCCTGCGCATCCTCGAGGCGGTGCGCCTGCTGGGGCTGGAGAAGAAAACCAAGATCTACCAGGCCTCCACGTCCGAACTCTACGGCAAGGTCCAGGAGATCCCCCAGACCGAAAAGACCCCCTTCTACCCCAGAAGCCCCTACGCCGTGGCCAAGATGTACGCCTTCTGGATCACCGTCAACTACCGCGAGGCATACGACATGTTCGCCTGCAACGGCATCCTCTTCAACCACGAGTCCCCGGTGCGGGGCGAAACCTTCGTCACCCGCAAGATCACCCGCGCCGCCAGCAAGATCGCCCTGGGGCTGCAAAACAAGCTCTACCTGGGCAACCTCGACGCCAAGCGCGACTGGGGCCACGCCAAGGACTACATCCGCATGATGTGGATGATCCTCCAGGCCGACAAACCCGAAGACTGGGTCATCGCCACGGGCCAGACCACCAGCGTCAGGGATTTCGTGCGCATGGCCTTCGGGTACGCCGGCATCGAGATCGCCTTCAAAGGCACCGGCGTCGACGAAACCGGTTTCGTGGCTTCCATCGACGCGGAGCGCATGAAAGAGCTGGGGCTTGATCCCTCGATCCTCAAAGAGGGCCGCGAGATCGTCGCCGTCGATCCCCGCTATTTCCGCCCCACCGAAGTGGATCTGCTCATCGGCGACGCCACCAAGGCCAGGGAGAAGCTGGGGTGGGTCCCCGAATACAGCCTCGAGGAGCTCGTCCACGACATGATGGCAAGCGACCTGAAACTGATGAAAAAAGACGAATACCTCAAAGAGGGCGGCTACACGATCATGAACTATTTCGAGTGATGTTTGACTGGAAGATATAATTATTATATTATATTGTAAAACATTCAGAGGGTCAGGGGATGCATTCTCTAAAAGAGCTGGAAAAACAACAGGTAGGCCTGAGACTGCCGAAATACCTTATCGACGAGATCGATGAATTGACCGCAAAATTTTCGCTCAATCGCACGGAAGTGATCATAGAGGCTGTCAAATCGTATGTCGAGGCGCAAAAAGAGGAACTTTTTTATGAAGAGTTCGACAACGCTTCAAAGGAGCTCAAAAAAGTGTTGAAAAAGGAGGATCATCACAACCTTCAGACACTGGATGCCCTGATCGATGAACTTGAAAATCGTTAGTCTGGGCACCTTCACCAAAGAGGTAAAAAGGCTTCATAAAAAATACAAAAACATCGCCAAAGATCTCAAAGATCTGGAAGAGATACTGCGAGCCGACCCGAATGCCGGGACGGAACTGGGCAGGCACTGCTACAAAATACGGCTTGCCAACTCATCGATTTCTGTCGGAAAAAGCGGAGGTTTCAGAGTGGTCTATTATTACCGTCAACAGGAGTTCATCTACTTGATGAGTATCTATTTGAAAACGGAACTGCCCACTATCAGTGATGAGAGAATCACTGAAATTTTAGAAGAAAATGGATTGTTGTAAATGCAAAAAGAGTCAAAAATTTTCGTCGCCGGAGGCACGGGCCTCGTAGGTTCGGCCATTGTCAAAAACCTGATAGCAAAAGGCTACACGAACATCGTCGCCAACTACCACAGCCGCGAACCCGAAAACGGCCTGCCCGTACAGTGGGAAAGGCTCGATCTCCTCGATCCGTCGGCCGTGAAAGCGTTTTTCGAAAAACAAAAGCCCGACTTTGTCTTTCTCGCGGCCGCCAAAGTGGGCGGCATCGTCGCCAACAACGTCTACCGGGCCGACTTTATCTACCAGAACCTGAGAATTCAGAACAACGTCATCCACCAAAGCTACCTCAACGGCGTCAAGAAGCTGATGTTTCTGGGCAGCACCTGCATCTACCCCAAAGAGTGCCCCCAGCCGATGAAAGAGGAGTACCTCCTCACCGGTGAGCTGGAGTACACCAACGAGCCCTACGCCATCGCCAAGATCGCCGGCATCAAGATGTGCGAAAGCTACAACCTCCAGTACGGCACCAACTACATCAGCGTCATGCCCACCAATCTCTACGGCCCCAACGACAATTTCGACCTCGAAAAATCCCACGTCCTGCCGGCGCTGATTAGAAAGATCCACCTGGGCAGAGCCCTGGAAAACAACGACTGGCAGGCGATCCGAAAAGATCTGGACGCCCTCCCCATCGAAGGCGTCGACGGCGGCGCCACCGAAGAGGAGATTCTTGCCATTTTGGGAAAATACGGCATCACGATCGGCGACATGCAGCGGGTCTCCATCGAAATCTGGGGGTCGGGCAGACCGATGAGGGAGTTCCTCTGGAGCGAAGACATGGCCGACGCGTGCGTCTTTTTGATGGAGCGCGTCGATTTTTCCGATATCGTGAGAAACCAGTTCGGTCCCGAAGCGGCCCTCTCGACGGAAGGCGACGGAAAGAGCTGCGAAGCGTTGACGGCGCCGAAAGCGCCGGCCGCCGAGATCCGAAACACCCACATCAACATCGGCACCGGCATCGATATCTCCATCCGCGACCTCGCCCATCTTGTGAAGAAAATCGTAGGTTTCGGCGGCGACTTTGTTTTCAACACCGACAAACCCGACGGCACGATGAAAAAACTCACCGATGTGACCCGGCTCAACGCTCTGGGATGGCGGCACCGCGTGGAGCTGAAAGAGGGGATCGAAAAGATGTACGCCTGGTACTCCCAAAAGGCCGAGTCCAAATGATCCCTGCGCGCCGCGACGGGGATTTTGGGACCGGTTCTAACAAAAAACCTCAAAAATACCGATATAATATCGCTGAAATTTCAAAGATCATTTGACCCAACGGAGTAAAAACATGAAAATAGCCATCGCCGGAACCGGCTATGTGGGCCTCTCCAACGGCCTGCTGCTGGCACAGCACAACGAAGTGGTCGCGCTGGACATCGTCCCCGAAAAGGTCGAGATGCTCAACCGCGGCGAGTCCCCCATCGAAGACAGGGAGATCGAAGCGTTTTTGCATCCCGAAAAAGCGCGGAGCATGGCTCTCGACGATGCGGTGCGCGAACGTGTGGAAAATCTCGACCTCGACTTCCGCGCCACCCTCGATAAAGAGGAGGCCTACAAAGGCGCCGACTACGTCATCATCGCCACGCCGACCGACTACGACCCCATCACCAACTACTTCAACACCAAAAGCGTCGAAGCGGTCATCGGGGATGTCCTGGCGATCAACCCCGACACGACGATGGTCATCAAATCGACCGTACCCGTCGGCTACACCAGGGAGGTTCGCGAACGCTTCGGCACCGACAACATCCTCTTCTCACCCGAATTCCTCAGAGAGGGCAAGGCGCTCTACGACAACCTCTTCCCTTCGCGCATCATCGTCGGCGAACGGAGCGAGCGCGCCGAAACCTTCGCCAACCTCCTCAAGGAGGGGGCCATCAAGGAGGATATCCCCGTCCTCTTCACCGACAGCACCGAAGCCGAGGCGATCAAACTCTTCGCCAACACCTACCTGGCCATGCGCGTCGCCTTCTTCAACGAACTCGACAGCTACGCCGAAACCCACGGGCTCGACACACGCCAGATCATCGAAGGGGTCGGCCTCGATCCGCGTATCGGCATGCACTACAACAACCCCTCCTTCGGCTACGGCGGCTACTGCCTCCCCAAAGACACCAAGCAGCTGCTGGCCAACTACGCCAACGTGCCCAGCAACCTCATCCGCGCCATCGTCGACGCCAACCGTACCCGCAAGGATTTCATCGCCGATCGCATCGTCGCCAAAAATCCCAAAATCGTCGGTGTCTACCGCCTCGTCATGAAAGCGGGCTCCGACAACTTCCGCAGCTCCGCCATCCAGGGCATCATGAAGCGCGTCAAGGCCAAAGGCATCGAAGTGGTCGTCTACGAACCGGTACTCAAAGAAGAGGAGTTCTTCCGCTCGCGTGTCATCCGCGACCTCGACGAGTTCAAACGCATCTCCGATGTCATCGTCGCCAACCGCCACGCCCCCGAACTCGAAGATGTCAGGGAGAAAGTCTACACCCGGGACCTCTTCGGCAACGACTGAGACGCATCCTCTTGCGTGCCAGTCGGCCACTTTGTCCCAGTGGTCCGATTGGGATACCGCATCCTTTTTACCGCCGCGTTTCCTGATACCCGATATCGTCACGATAGTATGCACTCAAGTTCGCAATTTCGCTTGAAAGCCTCCGAAGGAGTTGGATGGATTTTCCGGTGAGAAAAAACAGGATAGAGAAGTCTACCCATGAACATGAAAAATGAAAGCGAAATTTTCCAAGAGATCCTAACCGGATTCGTCACAGAAGAGGATCCATTGTTGTCCATTAGAAAAAGATGATGGATCCGTTGATGCAGATCGAGGCGCAGGTGAAAGTGGGCGCATCCAAAGGAGAGCACCGTAGTGAGCGAAAGAGCCATTTCATAGAGAATGCAATCAGGTTTATACCCTTGGTCATATTCTACAACTTTGATATAAGGATATCTCTTTTTTAGGTCAAAGCTATGTACTTCTTTTTTTCTACAAGATGCGGTGGCATCGCAAGTTCAGTTAGCCGTCAAGTCGTCTTGCTATAGAGGTATCCACCATGATTATCTCAACCCTATATCAAGCCTCATCCCAAGTGCTTCGGCATATTTCATAAGCGTAGCAAGGTTGGGCATATAGTTATTGTTTAAACTTTCAAGTCTTGATATATTTGATTTGGAAGTTCCGATTTTCTTAGCAATTTCCTCTTGCGTAAGCCCTTTGGAAATACGTGCTGCCACCAGCTATTTTTTATGGCAAAAAGAGGTTTGAGTGCATCATATTCCTTGCGTACCTCTTCATTTTGCAGTGCTTTTTTCTTGAAGTTGGCAAATGTAGGTCTTTTAGTTGTTTGCATTGTCTATCTCCTTTTTGCGTTTAAGAGCAATTTGCAAATCTTTTTTTGGTGTTTTTTGATCCTTTTTTACAGGCAAATGGCGGAAGGCGGCTACGGTCTTGTACGCACGAGTCTCGCGCATTGCCCGACACCCGGTAGGAAGGCTTTTTCTCTTTTTTCGCCGATGCGGGAGACTTCGCATTCGCGCCCGATGACGCCTTCGTCTGCGGCATTTGGCCGCAACGGCTACAATCCTCGGTGCCGCCGGGGATTGTATATGTTTTGCGCAAAACTCTTTTCGACGACGCGCTGAAGGATCTCCATACGGTTCTCTTCGATCAGCGCAGCAATTGCCTCAGTGTTTCTGCGAGTCGTTGCGTAACATTGTCCATGACGCTGGAAAATTGCATTTGTTGTTTTTCGAGCGAACTTTCCAACGCCTTTGAGTATTTCAGCAAGCCTCTGTTCAATGCCGTTTCGAATTTTTCCACAAAATGCAAATCGTCGGATTCCTTCTGCAGCTCCTCCAATAACGCCTGCATGAGTTTTTCCAAACCATCCATCCTCTTTCCCAGATGCGCCAAGTACGCTTGATTTTGCGTTTGCGTCTTTTGATTTTCCGAGAGTACGCTCGAGATGATTTGCAAGCTCTTTAAAATTTCCAATGACATATTCATGATACATCTCTTCCTTTATGAGAGTATAATTCAGACTTTCAGGCACCGGAGGCACCTGTTCCAGCGCCATATGACGCAACCGGGAGTTGTAACCGAACATTTCGTGTATCTCAACCGGACCGTCACGCTCTCTGTATTGTCTCATCGTCTCGAAATCTTTTTTTACGCCGGATGTCTTGCGCTTGACCTCCACGGCATGGGTGCTGCCGCGTTTTTCATCGTAAAAGAGAAGGCGTACCGTGACGTATTTTTCGTTGCTGTTCACCTGGACCCCCTCAAAACCGACATGCCTAAACGCCCTTTTCAGCGCCTCAAAACCCGTCACGTTCTTGAACACTTCGCTGGCGATGTCGTTGACGATGTTCCCGTAATAGTTCTCATCCTTCAGGGGCCTTTGGGCTATGCGTCTTGCAAGGTCCGCGGCGAGCGCCCTGTCGTACTTAATGTCGTCGAGCAAAAGGGTGTATCGCTCAAAAATGTCGAACAGACGCGAAGGCAGGCCGAAAGTCCGTTTTACATATTCCCTGATAATCTGCGACCTGAAAACGACCCTCTCCTCCAAGCTGCCCGACTCCCCGCCGCTGCGCAGCCACTCGATCGCCCTGACCTCGCTCGTTAACAGAAAAATCGGAAAATCCCGCCACAGGTCGTGCCCCCTGTAGCGGATCTTTATGCCGTTGTCACAAAGCCTGGTTTGCAGATGCTGCATCACCTTGGCGTAATAGGAGAGGTTTCCGTATTTTTCGAGTATTTGTAAAAACTGTCCAACTGTTTCAGAAAATTCTTTCTTTGGACAAATTGTATGAAATCGCTTTCACTCGATCCGGAGATAGCCCACGTAAACCGGCTCATTTTCGCTTTTTCCGATCTGGGCGGCTCCAGATGATTGATCTCGTCATAATGCGGCACCACGCCGAACTCTTTGCAAACGTGACGGATCGCATTTTTGACGATGACGTAATTCTCGCCTCTTTTGACACTCTGAGGCATTAGAATATGAAAGTGGTAGTGCGTGGCGTTGCCGTACTGGTCGTTCGCATGCAGCGCGATCAGCGCCTTCCCGCCCAGCCGGAAAGCGACCTTCGTCCATTTCTGCACCTTTTTTCTTTCGCTCTTTTTGTATCGCCACCCGTTTTTCACGCGAATCTCGATCGTTTGCTGCAGACGTTCGAACATCTCGGTCAGCCTCTGCTCCACATACTCTCTGGCATCCTCGTTCTCTTTGAGATTCGTCAGCAGTCCGATGATTTCCATCGAAAATTTGAAGTGGTGGCACACATGAGGCGCCAATTCTTCCAGGGTCGGATTCTTCGTAATCAACATGGCGTGATGCGCGATGTATATGTATTGCTTGATCGTTTCCGTCATGGAAATCATTTTTATTATTTCTTTAAGGAAATTGTTCACACAAAAGAATTGTTTCACATTTTACATTACTATTTTCTTAAACTATTTGTGCCTCAATCAATTTCTCTGGGATAACAAGACCATAAATACGAAGTTTCAGTCGCAAAATCTCTTGCATTTCAAGCAGCCAACGGGAATACAAACATGCATATTTGTAATTGTCTCCCCAGGGAAGGCCCACGTCATTTTGTCGGATTTCCAGCCGATAATGCAATATTTCCCGATATTGTGGTACCATTCCACAAAAGGAGCGACGATGGAACCAAGGGACGGTTTTGAAAAAATCACTATCAAGGAGTACGCCTCGCTGACGGGCAAAAGTCTGCGGACCATCTACTATATGATCGAAAGGGGAGAGCTGACAACCATCAAAGAGCAAAACAGGATGTACGTCCTGGTCAACAAAAACGAATTCTCACTCATCCAGCGGCTCGAAAAGGAGGTCGAAGATCTGAGAAAAGAGATCACGCTGCTTCGGCACGAATACGACATGTTGAAGTCCGATCTGGAGACATTTGAAAAATTCACCAAACAGAAGTTCAAGGAGATCCTGAAAAAGCTCCATGAGAAATAGACCAAAACACGAGAAACCGCAAACACCATAGAACTCGGCCGCGGCGCAGAAGCGACTCAAAATGCCCCGCCGGTCTCTCTTGCTGCGATCGTGCCAGCGGCAATGCCGCGATCGCACTTCCTGCTTCTTAAAGAAATAGCGAATTCGTCGATAATTAACGTATACATCTGACAAATTTTAGATGGCTTTTATTAAAATAAAAACAAAAAAAGAAGGAATGTTTCCCATGCAAACCGACCAATGTTATCAGCCGAATGTCCCCAAAGTTGTCGACGAAATATTCGAAGACGAGATTATCGTTATCAACTTTGATAATGGCGACTATTTCAGTCTCAGAAAGAGTGCCATCGATATCTGGAAGGGCATCAAAGAGGGGCAGAGTGTCGGCTCCATTCTCGAAAACCTTCAAGACAAATATGAGGCCGAAGCAGAAGAGATCCGCAACTCCATCGACGAGATGATCGGCACCTTTCTGAAAGAAAATCTCATCAGCGAAGCCGATGCATCCACTCAGAAAAAAGAGACATCCGACCAGAAAACCGGCGGAAAAGTTCCCTTCCAACCGCCGGTTTTCGAAAAATTCACCGATATGAACGATCTGCTCGTCCTCGACCCTGTGCACGACGTCGACGAAAGCGGATGGCCCCACGTCAACCCCAACACCCAGGCCAAATAACCGATGCACAAAGCGGAAAAACTTTTCGAAAAAATCGAAAAAGTCTCTTACGACGCGATGGAAAAGGAAACCATCGCAAAAGATTATCGCATCGCGGGCCATCATGTCCGGCTGCTCTTCGCAGGGCCGGCCCTCGTTCCCCGCATCACGCCGGCTCTGGAGCATCTCGCCTGCGAAAAACCGGACAATCCCGACCTCACCGTACACCTATGGGACACCGCTTCAACCGGCTGCAGCCTACCACCCGTCGAATGGGGTCCCGACGACTACCTGGAACACGGCCTCATCCGAGGATACAACACCCAGAACATCGCCACCACGTTCAATCTCGACTCGGGTACCCTTAACATTTTCAACACCGAAAAAAACCTCGCCCTTTTCTGGGTCAGGGATGCCCGAACGCTTCCCTATTACGAAACGGGTTCTCCCCTCCGCAACGCATTTTTCTGGTGGGGCATCCGAAAAGGGCTTCAGTACGCTCACGCCGCCGCCATCGGTACGGACGAAGGCGCAGTCCTGCTGGTCGGCAAAGGCGGCTCCGGCAAATCGACCTCGGCACTTTCGTGCCTGTCGCATCCGGATCTTTTCTATATCGGGGACGACTATGTACTCGTGCAGAAAGATCCTGTACCCGTCGTCCACAGTCTCTACAACTCGGCCAAACTCAACGCCGACCATGCCATCAACTTCCCCCACCTGTTGAAACACGCCAGCAACGCCGACCGACTCGACACTGAAAAAGCGCTTCTTTTCATTAACGAATTCCAGCCGCAAAAGTTGAGAAAATCACTGCCGCTGCGCGCCATCGTCATGCCCCATGTCACAGGCAGACCCGAAAGCGGGTACGACAAGGCATCGGCATCGGCCGCTTTGCGCGCCCTGGCTCCCAGCAGCATGTTTCAGCTGCCAGGAAGCGACCGCGGCACATTCGCTTATTTCGCACAGCTCGTCCGAAAGCTTCCGGCCTACAACCTTCGCGCCGGAACGCGCTACGAAGAGATACCAGAAACGATACTCTCTATTTTGAAGGAGGCTTCCCATGCCGGCTGAGACTCCCCTGGTTTCCGTCATCATACCCACTTACAACGCCGCCAGACACCTTCCGGACGCCATCGAAAGCATTCTGCG
Source organism: Hydrogenimonas urashimensis (assembly GCF_016593255.1). Taxonomy (NCBI): domain Bacteria; kingdom Pseudomonadati; phylum Campylobacterota; class Epsilonproteobacteria; order Campylobacterales; family Hydrogenimonadaceae; genus Hydrogenimonas; species Hydrogenimonas urashimensis. The sequence continues at coordinate 1,385,840 of NZ_AP023212.1, forward strand.
GCAAGAATACCCGAATCTCGAAATCATCGTCGTCGACGACGGCTCCACAGACAATACGGAAGAGGTTCTGCAACCCTACCGCGACCTCATCTCCTACCACCGCAAGGAAAACGGCGGCCCCGCCTCCGCCAGAAACTACGGCCTCAGACTGGCCCGTGGCGAATTCATCGCTTTTTTGGACGCCGACGATATCTGGCCCGACGACAAGCTGGCACGGCAGCTCGCGCACTTCCGAAAGCATCCGGACGCGCTGATCGTTCTTGGACGTCAGAGGGTCGACTATCTTCCCGACGCCAGGGAACTCGCCTACGGCGACGACCTGGTTACCGAGCCGCAGATTTGCCAAAGCATGCCCGTCGCGCTGGTGCGCCGCGAAGCTTTCGACAAGATCGGCCTTTTCGACGAAGAGCTCATCTACTACGAGGACTGGGACTGGCATCTGCGTGCCAGGGAGAAGGAGCTGAAGATCCTGGCCTACGACGAAGTCACCAACATTCACCGGCGTCACGACGCCAACATGACCCATGACATGCGCCGCATGAGCAAATACGCTTTTCAGATGTTTCGCAAATCCCTCAAACGCCGCCGTGAAAACCCGAACATCAAGGCGAAACTCCCCTCCTACAGCGACCTGGAAGGAAAATCGGAACATGCCTGAGCGAACCGATCCCTCCGTCAGCGTCATCATCCCTACATACAACCGTCGAAGATATCTGGACGAAGCCATCGAGAGCGTTTTGGCCCAGCGCTACGAACCCCTCGAACTCATCGTCGTCGATGACGGCTCGACCGACGGAACGCAGGAGATCGTAGCCCGCTACCCCTTCATTCGCTACATCTATCAGGAAAACGCGGGACAGGCGGCGGCCAGAAACAGGGGCATACGGGAGGCCACCGGCGAGTTTCTGGCTTTTCTCGACTCCGACGACCTCTGGATGCCGGGCAAGCTCCGGCGCCAGGTGGCCTACCTGCAGGACCATCCGCATGTCCAAATGCTTTTCGCCCATGTCGAGCAGTTCAGCACCGAAGAGCACAGGCATCTTCATAAAGCGGAAGCGGGAAAGACCCTTCCCGGCCTCGTGTTCGGGACGCTGCTCATCCGTCGGGAGGATTTTTTGCAAGTCGGTTACCTGCAGGAAAAATGGCGGGTGGGAGAGTTTGTCGAGTGGTTCGGCCGCGCCACGGAAGCGGGGCTTGCCTTTCACACCCTTGACGAAACGCTGTTAAGGCGCCGCCTCCACGATACCAACATCGGCCTGGAAAACAGGGCCGGCCGCAACGATTTCGCCCGCATCCTGCAGGAGAGACTCCGCAAAAAACGCGCCCGGAAACAAGAGAGGGAGGATCACTCCGATGAAAACACCCACTGACTACCACGGCGGCTACTGGCCCTCGCAAGAGGACACATACCTTCTCGAAGCCATTCTCCTGCCCAAAGACGCCGCCCTCGAAGCCTGGGAAAAGTGGCTGCGGACCGTAAACTACGAAGCGCTGCAGGAGGGGCCGCAGCGCATGTTTCCCCTGCTCTACATGAAGCTAAGAAAAGAGGGCGTGGAGCATCCTTTGATGCAGCGTTTCAAAGGAATCTACAGACGGGCCTGGTACAAAAACCAGATGACGTTCCATCGCATCCGCCCGCTCATGGAAGCCCTCGACGAAGCGGGGGTGCGGACCGTCATCCTCAAAGGCGCGGCGATGATCGCACTGTATTACAGAGACCTTGGCTTGCGCCCCATGAACGACTTCGACTTTCTGATCCGGCTTTCCGACGTGGCAAAAGCCCTCCCCGTCCTTAAAAAAGAGGGGTACGAACCCATCGACGGCACCTGGGAGATGTTCGACGAGGAACTCTTCTACTTTATGCACGGCTTCGGCTTCAGACACACGCAGACCGGACAGGAGCTCGACCTGCACTGGCATCTGCTCAGGGAGAACTGCGGCACCCATGACGACGATGCCCTCTGGCAACGCGTTCAACCCGTGGATTTCAACGGTTTTTCCACCTATACTCTCGATGCCACGGACCACCTCATGCATACATGCGTCCATGGCCTCGAATGGAACCCTGTCGCCTCCATTCGCTGGATCGCCGACGCGAAAACCATCATCGACAACAGCGAAATCGACTGGCCGCGGCTTCTCGACGACGCGCGGACCCGGCATGTCGTTCTGCCGCTTCTTTACTCGCTGCGCTACCTGTGGGAGCGGTTTCATGCATCGATTCCAGAGGATGCCCTGACGGGACTTGAGGCTATCGAACCCAAAAGAATCGAATACTACCGGGATGCCGTCAAACGCTACGGTGAGAACCTCACCTTCAAAGAAGAGCTGCTTAAAAGAATCTACATGTACCTCAACTATGTGCAGGCCCGCTCCAAACGCCCCTACGCTTTTTTGAACCCCGTGTGGGCCTTCTCCTTTTTGAAGCTGTACTGGCGGCTCTCCTCCATATGGCAGATACCGGGGGAGCTGGCCGGGCTTTCCGTACGTGTTTTCAAAAGAGCCGTCACATGAAACCCGACCAGGCGGCACCGCTTCTCTAGCGGCCATGCGAACCGGACGCAAAACGCAAAGAGACCGAAACATGCATACACTGACCGAAGACAAAAAGAGGCTTCTTTCGAACTTCTTTTCGCTCTCGGCTCTGCACGGCATCAACATGCTCCTGCCCCTTGTCACGCTGCCGTATCTCGTCAGGGTGCTGGGCGTGGAAAACTACGGTCTTGTCAACTTCGCCCTCTCCGTCATCATGTATTTCAACATCCTCGTAAGTTTCGGTTTCGAGCTCTCAGCGACCCGAGAGATCTCCGTCAACAGAGACGACAGTCGCAAAGTGACGGAAATCTTCTCCACCGTCATGCTCATCAAGGCTTTTTTCGCGTTCGTCTCCTTTCTTCTGCTCGGACTGCTTGTAAACGGCATCGAACTACTCAGCCGCCACGCGGCGCTCTACTATGCTACATTCGGCCTGGTCGTCGGAAACGTCCTCTTTCCCACCTGGTTTTTTCAGGGGATGGAGAGAATGAAATACATCACATTCATCAACGTCGCTTCGCGCATCGCCTTTACCGTGCTCATTTTCGTTTTCGTCAAAGAGAGCGACGACTACATCTACGTACCCATTCTCAACGCATCGGGCGCCATTCTCGGGGGGCTCTACTCCCTGTGGCTCATATTTCGGCGTTTCGGCATAAAAAAAATCGTCCTGCCCACCCGGGCAACGCTCCGCGGCCAACTGCGGGAGAGCTTTCATTTTTTCCTCTCCCGCGTCGCGGGAAACGGCGCGCAGCATCTGGCCACCGTCATCGTCGGTCTCTGCTTCGGCAACCTCATCGTCGGCTACTTCTCCATGGTGGGCAAGCTGACCATGGCCTTTTCGAGTCTGGGAGGCATCCTCTCCCAAACCATCTATCCCTACATGAGCCGCACCAGAAATATCCGCTTTTTCAAAAAGCTCTTTTACGGCACGACCGTTTTCGCGACACTCGCCATCCTTCCGATTCTCTATTTCAACGAATCCCTCTTTCTTTTCGTATTCGGCGTCCAAAACAGTACCCTGTCGCACCTTTTCATCATCATCTTCGGCGCCTCCGTGTTCGGCATCATGAACGCGCTTGTAGGGTACCCCCTGCTTGCCGCTTTCGGCTACACCAAAGAGGCGAACAACTCTCTCATTTACGCATCCGCTCTCTACATTCTCTTCGTGCTCATAGGCGCACTGGTTTTTCGCGACTTCTACCTGGTGGCCTACGCGCACGTTTTCAACATGCTCACCGCCCTTGCCATCAGATTCCACTACATCCGCAAACATCGCCTGTGGAACATCTGAGCGCAATTTTTCTACCATCATGCTCCCCCCTTCCGGCCTTTGGGCCGCAACGCCGCGATCTTCGCTTCCAGTTTGCCGCCATTTTCCTGCAAAGCGCTTTCAAAGCCAAAATTCACTACAATTCCTAAAAATTTAACAATTTAAAATATTACAAATATGCCGATATTGGGATGCGCAAGCAAAACGGTACCGGCCAAAAACCATAGAGAACGAGTGTAGCGATAGAACAGAATACAATGACCATTTGCCGCGGTGAACTGCGATGAGCAAACGAAAAAACAGCAATATCATGGGTTACAATGTCTTTTGTGACGATCTGAAAAAGATACAGATTCCGAAAAACGGCAAAAAGATCATCAATACCCTAAATCCCCACTCCTATGTGGAAGCCAAAAAAGATCCTCTTTTTCAGAAAGCCCTGCACGCTTCGGACATGCTGATGCCCGACGGAACCGGCATCGCGATGGCTTCGAAATTCGTGAACAACGACCCCATAGAAAGAATCGCGGGAGCGGACCTGCACAAGCACCTGCTGGAACTTCTCAACGCCGAGCACGGCAGATGCTTTTACATGGGCTCTACATGGGACACACTGGAAAAGATAAAAGAAAGACTGGACAGAGAATACCCCAACATCGACGCCGGATTCCACTCGCCCCCCTTCAAAGAGAAGTTTACGAAAGAGGACAACGAGGAAATTCTCGCCGCCATCCATGCGCACAGTCCCGATGTGCTCTTCATCGGCATGACGGCGCCCAAGCAGGAAAAATGGCTCTACGAGCACAAAGACAAAATCGATGCCAACATCATCTGCTCCATCGGAGCCGTCTTCGACTTTTACGCCGGCACCATCAAAAGGCCGTCGGAATTCTGGCAAAAAAGAGGACTGGAGTGGCTGCCCAGACTGGTCAACGAGCCCAGACGCCTGTGGAAAAGAAATTTCGTCTCCACGCCCAAGTTTCTTTTCGAGATGATGCTGTACAAAGTCAAAAAATATTAATAATGTTTTTTTCAAATATTTTTAATAATTTAAAAGTTTTAAAAAATCTTGATCCTGCTTCAATGAATTTATTTAAGCATATTGGATTATCCAGTATTTTTAAAGTCGGTTCAATCATTGTAAGTTTTTTTCTTGTGCCTTTGTCTATCAATTATTTAGGGAAAGAAAATTATGGTTTATGGTTAACTTTGTTTTCTTTTTTGGGATGGTTCGCTATAGCTGACTTTGGAATTGGCAATGGACTTAGAAACAAACTTGCCCAAACTCTTGCTAGCGATAATTATGAGTTAGCAAAAGGATATGTTAGTACAGCTTATATAAGCACTGCCATTATTTCTTTTATAACTTTTATTTTATTTATTACAATTTTCCCTTTTATCCCTTGGCATTCTATTTTCAACTATAATCCAATCGACCTTTCCGTATCTCACCTTATTTTGATATCTTTCTTTTTCTTTTCAATCAACTTATCTTTAAAAAATATTTCTATTCTTTTTTATGCAGATCAAAAAGCATCCATTCCCGAATTGCTTACTTTCATTGGACAACTATTTATTTTAATTTGTGTATATATAATGATGCATATCACAACTACATCTATATTTCTTTATGGAATGATAGTACTTGGTATCCCAGTTATTATACATATGGTTGTAACCTTTATGGCATTTACTGGAAAATACAACATAATAAAACCCAGTTTTAAATATTTCAAAAAAGAACTGATAACAGATATTCTGAATTTGGGTGGAAAATTTTTTATTATTCAAATAAGCTATATTATTTTATATACAACTGATAACTTTATAATCAACAAAATATTGGGCTCTAGTGATGTAACTGCATATAATATTACATATAAATACTTCATGGTTATGCTAACAATAACCACATTGATCACCACTCCATATTGGTCAGCATTTACTAATGCTTATACTAAAAATGACTCTATCTGGCTTCATAAATCAATGAAATTATTGACAAAAATTAGTATTATCATATCGATACTGACCTTTTTAATGATATTCATTGCCAATAGAATATATGATATATGGATAGGAAATGTAATAGATATACCATTTTTACTTACATTTTTCATGGGAATAACAACAATTCTAAGAATTTATAGATACCCATTTGTAATGTTTATTAATGGGACAGGAAAGATTCAAATTCAACTTTATTTAGGTTTCTTCCTAGCATTAACAAATATACCTCTTTCAATTTATTTGGCAAAAAATGCACATTTTGGTGTTTCAGGGGTAATATTGGCTACATTGCTTGTTAATGCAATTGAAATTATTGTGTTCCCTATTCAAGTGAATAAAATAATTCACAATAAAGCTTCGGGTATATGGAATAAATGAAAATCAACCAAGAAAAAGCGATAAAAATAATTTTGTTATTTTCACTTATCAATATTTCTTCTTATTATGCATTCAACTTGGGTGCATATAGCATTTATGTAAAAATATTTCTTTCATTATTAATGAATATTTCAGGTATTTTACTCATTATTTATTTTTTTAAACTCAAAAAAAAGATAAACAAACACATACATTTATATTTTAAAACTTTACTTTATTTATCTATTTTTTGGGGATTGATCACGATTATGAGAAGTTTATCATTTGACTTAAAAGCAATGATGTCATTATTCGGCAACTTTCTTATGGGCTGGACTTGGTTAATGCCTTTGGCATATGTTTTTGGAGCAAAATTACAAAACTGGATTGCCCTCTTTGGCTTTTTAAGAAAATTATTATATACAGGCACTTTTCTGTTATTCTCCAATCTTATATTTCCATTAGGTCTCTATGGTATATTAAAATGGTTGAAATTTTGGCCAGTATTCCTTATGACTTATCCATACCAAACCAAAAAAAATATATTGAGTCTAATTATTTCACTTATTGCCTTCGTTATAGCCAGTATTTGGTCATCACAACGAACCAATGCTTTATTTTTGGGACTTTTTTTCATTTTTTTTACTATTGAATACTTGAGGCAAACAAATAATACCCTTTTTTATAAAAAATTAGCTTTTTTTTTAATAGGAATATCTTTTGCTATCATTATTATTGTTCAATTTAATTCATATATTAATGGCTTGAAAAAAAATGAAGATTTGACAAGAGACACTAGAACATTTGTAGTAATTGAAATGCTAGATGACATGTCTTTATCTGATGAGATAATAGGGCGTGGTGCCATGGGAACTTTTTTCAGTCCTTATTTCTATCGTTTAAAAAAAGCAGGTATTGAAGGAGGAGATGCAGCAAATCGGCAAGTTAATGAAGTTGGATTTATGCATATTGTTCTAAAGGGTGGTTATATCATGCTTTTTTTATGGATATCCATCCTTTTACCCGCCTCCTTCCTAGGTATTTTAAGATCAAAAAATATTATCTCCAAAATGAGTGGATATTATATTTTATCATATTTGCTAACATGGTTTATCAGCTATGCCCCTTTTTTTTCCCCAGAGTTTATACTTTTATGGATGGCCACAGGAACTTGTATCTCAAAAAAAGTCCGAGAAACGAAAAATGAAGATTTCATGAAAAAAATAAATGGGAAACTATTTTTCAATGTCTAAAACAAAAAAACCACTTGTCAGTATTATAACTGTGGTTTACAATGGCGAAAAATATTTGGAACAGACCATTCAAAGCGTCATAAAACAGACTTACGAAAATATTGAATACATTATTGTTGATGGCGGCTCCACCGATGGCACGCTCGACATCATAAAAAAGTATGAAAAAAATATATCCAAATGGGTCAGTGAGCCGGATGAAGGTCTTTATGACGCAATGAACAAAGGCATCAGAATGGCAAATGGCGAACTTATAGGTATGATCAACAGCGACGACTGGTATGAAACCGATGCTGTAGAAACGATGGTAAAAGCTTATTTGGAGCATCCGAGCAAACATATTTTTCATGCGGATCGGTACGATATTAAAGAAGATGGTTCTCGAGCTATCAAAAAGTTTCATCCATCGGTTTTCAAGTTCAAATATTATGGCATGACATACAACCATCCTTCGATGTTTATTACAAAAAAAGAGTACGAAAAACATCTTTACAATACGAAATTAAAGGCCTTGTCTGATTATCAATTCGTTCTCGAGGCATTTCTACGGGATCCAAATATTTTTCAATACATAGAAAAACCCATTGTCAATTATAGGCTTGAAGGGGTAAGCGCCCAAATGCATATTAAAGAAAAACTAGAAGAAGGTTTTGCAGCAAGAAAAAATGCAGATATGAATCTTTATGAAAATATTTTTTCAGTAATATTCAGGTTTATAATTGCAACATTTTATAAATTAAAAGGAACTTTATGAAAAAAATTTATCTTTTGTTCTATTATAGTTTTATTCAGTTTCTTCCAATGCAGCCTTTCCCCGGATACAAACTATATTATAAAATTAGATATTTTTTTACTAAAAAAATTATAAAAAATTGTGGAAAAGATGTAATTGTAAAAAATAGATGTTATTTTGGTAATGGTGATAGGCTGAGTGTCGGCAATAGAAGCCAATTGGGACAAAATGCAAGATTAGGAGGCACCATTACCATAGGGGATGATGTTTTAATGGGGCCAGATGTAGTTATGATGGCAACTTCTCATGCTTATGATAGAGCAAATATCCCAATAAATCAACAAGGAGCAATAAAAGAAAAGCCCATTTTCATTGGTAATGATGTTTGGATAGGCACAAGAGTAATTATTTTGCCAGGTGTTGAAATAGGGGATCATTCTATTATAGCTGCGGGTTCAGTGGTCACAAAATCGTGTGAGCCGTATAGTATAATCGGTGGAGTGCCTGCCAAGCTTATTAAGAAAAGAACTTGATGATATTTGAGCTTTTCACATTTTTTAAAAAAAATAAAATTAACTTTTGTCTTATAAATGGATACGAGGATATTGTCTATAATCAGCAGACAGATTCAGACATAGATATATTACTAAAAAAGCAGCATTTTCGAAAAATAGAAAGCCTTTTAGAACAGTTTTGTCTGGAAAAAGATCTTTTAATAGTTCAAGTTTTACACCATGATCTGTGGGCAAAAAACATCTTTTTATATGATCTGAAAAACAATAGTTATCTAAACCTTGACCTGTATGGAGAACTCTCTCGAAAAGAAATTGAATTTTTTAAAGAAGATGATATTTTTAATACTTTAACAACCTATGAAAATATTCCTATTTTATCTTCAGAGAAAGAATTTTTAAACTATTTTATTAAAAAATTGGATAAAAATGATCTAAATATAGAGACGTTTGAACACTTATATACATTGTACTTTAAAAGTAAAAACAGAAACAAAAATATTTTAAGAAAATTTTTTCCAAAATATCATAATTTAATAATTAATGCTTTTTCCAACAATACTTTTTCAGTTATTTTTGATAACAGACAAAGGTTAATATCTGATTTTTACAGTACTCGCAAAATTAATATAAAACGTAGAATTTTAAATACTCTTCGTGTTATAAAGCGTATTGTTCAACCGACAGGCTTAATTATTTCTATTCTCGGGCCTGATGGTTCTGGTAAATCCACTGTTATTGATACACTGATAACTCAACAACTTCCTTTTCGCAGAAAAAACTATTTTCATCTCAAACCCATTAAAAGCCAAAAAACCGATATTGATACTGTAGTGACTGATCCACATAAATTTCCACCATACTCAAAAGTCAAGTCATATGTAAAGCTTTTATACTTTATATATCAATACAATTTTGGGTGGATAAAAAATATATTACCACTGAAAATAAAATCTTCTTTAATCATTTTTGATCGATATTACGATGATATTCTTGTCGATTATAGACGTTATCGCTACGGAGGTTGGCGAAGCATAGCTAAGTTTGCACGGTTTTTTATACCAAAACCTGATATCTACTTCATTCTTATCGCAGAACCAGAAGTCATCTACGTACGAAAAAAAGAAGTTCCATTCGAAGAACTGAAGAGGCAAATTACAGCTTATAACTCTCTGGCCGATGGAAAAAAATATTTTAGAATTGATGTAAATCGATCCCCTGATGAGATAACTAAAGAGATCGTGGCTATTATGATGGAAAAAATGAATGAACGCTTCTAATTGCTTTTCATCGAATGAATATCTCTTTTTGCCTACAAAAAAAGATCCAAAAGTGGCACTGGTTATTGACAATGCTGCTTTGTCGAACAATTCATTCAAACTTTACAATCCATTTTCGAAGAAAGCCAGACTGCTTAAAAAAATGACGAAAAAAGCTTTTACAGATTACAATATGCTTTCGAAAAAGCTTTTCAGTACCGAGACAAAAAAAAAGTTTAACTTCATTAAGTTCATGGAAGAGAGGCTGGGAGAGCAGCTGGTCGTATCCGTCTATTTTGCCACGGCAAGAGACAAGCTGGTATTGCAGCTTCAAACACCTGACGCAAAGATCATAGGATATATAAAGTTTCCGTTGAGCGAAACTGGTTTGAAACGTCTGAACAATGAAAAAAAGGCTTTGGACATCCTCTCGTCAAAACGGATAGTCGAAAAATATTTACTCTGGGAGAAATACGAAAATATACCGTTTCTACTGCTATCCGAAACAAATGGAAACATAGGTCATCCCAACAGCAAGGCCATCGATGATTTGCTTTTGCGTTTCAGAAGAAAAGAGTCCTATTCGCTGGCAAATCATCCCCGCATTCAATATATGATAGACAAAGCAAAACAGTTGAATGTATCAAAACTTGAAAAAACGATAGAAAAAATTCGACGCGAATCTGCAACAAAATATTTTCTGGTTTACGAACACGGAGATTTCGCCCCATGGAACATCATAAATACAAGTAAAGGCACAGTGCCTTTTGATTTCGAATATTTCGTAGAAGATGGCCTGGAATATTTCGACCTCATCAAATACCACTATCAGATTGGCAAGCTTTTAAAAGGAATGCGACCCGATACATTGGCCAATTATGTGATAGAAAAAATTCTTGTAGACGAAGCAAACATTCTTTTGAAACTTTTTCTGGCAAAAGAGATTTTGGTAAAAATGGAAGAGTGTGAAGATTACGGCTTCGAACAAAAAATGCTCGATTTTTTGGAGAAATAGATGAATATATTGCTTGAAGCTTATGCCTGCGAACCCCACAAAGGAAGCGAGCCGGAAGTGGGTTGGCAAATGGCCAATGAAATCGCGAAAATTTTTCCGAACGATACTATACATGTCATTACAAAAGCGAACAATCAAGAGGTCATAGAAAAAGAGAGTTATCCGCCAAATCTGAAGTTTTACTATTACGAACCACCAAAATGGTTGACTTTCTGGAAGAAGGGGGGGCACGGGGTTCGCACTTATTACTATTTATGGCTGATAGGTGCGGCTCTTTTTCTGAAAAAGCGGAAAATTGATTTCGACATTATCCATCATGTAACTTTCGTAAACGATTGGTTACCGAGTTATCTCTTTTTATTGAAAAACAGGAATAACAGTTTTATCTGGGGACCCATAGGAAGCCATGACCCGATCGATCCAAAGTTTCTCGAAAGCCAAAAGCGAAAAACCGTAGAAAAAATTCGCATTGGTCTGCAAATATTTTTTAGAAATTTCGACCCCGCTTTTTATATTTGCAAAGCGAAATCAGACTGTATTGTCGGAATAAACAGCAATGTCCGCCACAAACTCGGGTTGCGAAAAAACGATTGCTTCATCGCCGAACCGGCCATCGCCTTGAAAAAAAGCGATACCGAAAATATACAGCACTTTAAAAGCGAATCAGACTGCTTCACCATCGTTTCGGTGGGCCGCCTAATGTATATAAAAAACTTCGCGATGTCTCTTCGTATTTTCGCAAAATTTGTGAAAAATGTTCCAAGCACCAAAGCAAAACTGCAAATCATAGGGGATGGAGAAGATCGGAAAGAGCTGGAAAAACTGGCTAAAGAACTGAATATTAAAAAGAATGTAGAATTTATGGGCAACATTCCCCGAAAAAAAGTCATGGCACAATTTGCCCATGCCGATGTGTTTATGTTCCCTACACTTGAAAACGCCGGATTCGTGATCTTGGAAGCCATGGCCTACGCTTTGCCTGTACTCGCGATGAAGTATGGTGGTCCACAGCAGTTTGTGCTCAATTATAAAGATGAACAACTGGTTTCGCCACATTTGGCTTATAAAGAAATCGTCGAAATGCTGGCCGAACGCCTCGAAACGCTATACAGAAACGAAGATTTGCGCAAGAAAATCGGCATACAAAACAGGCAAGATGTTCTAGAGCACTTCACATGGGAAGCCAAAGCTAGGAAAATGAAAGATATTTATACAAAGGTGCTTCATGAAAAAACCTAAGCTTCTTTGCATATTGCACCGCTCTCCACCCGCACATGGTGCGGCGAAAGTGGGGGATTTCATAGCATCCAGCATTAAACTCAAAGAAGTATACGACTGCAGATTCGTAACGATAAGATCGTCGGATACCATTGGCGACATAGGAAAAGTGAGCTTCAAAAAAATTTACCTGTTAACGGAGCTTTATGCCAAAGTATTATGGGCATTAGTAACATTCAGGCCGGATAAAATATATTATACCGCTTCAGTACAGGGTGTGGCGTTTTACAGAGACTTGCTCATCTCGACATTGTGGAAAGCATACAGAACTTTCAAAGATGGGGAGGTTTTTTACCATTATCACACCAAAGGTGTCGATGAGTTTGTTTCGGCATCCAGACGCAATCTGATATTGACGCGTTTTTTCGTGAAAGATGTAAACCTGATACTGCTCAGTCCTTGGCTAGAAAAAGATTTCGAAAAAGTGAAGACATACAAAAAAGTTCTTTATCTACCCAATGGCGTAGAAGATCCCATGGCCAATGAAAACTTCGAAGCGTATATTGACAAGAAATATTCGAATATAAAAACGATCAATGTCTTATATCTCGCTCATATGATGAAAGAAAAAGGATATTGGGAAGTTCTAGAATTAGCCAATAAAACGAAAGATTTCGATATTCATTACGATTTCGCGGGAAGTTGGCAAAGTATTGAAGATGAAAAGGGGTTTTTTAATTTTTTGGAAACACGCAATCTCAAAAAGAGAGTGACTTATCATGGATATGTCTCCGGAAAAAAGAAACACAACCTTTTCAAAAAAGCGCATTTACTTATGTACCCGTCAAAGAATGATGCTTTTCCACTTACATTGATCGAATCACTTTCTTATGGCATACCCGCCATAGCAACTGATGAAGGATCTATTCCATTTATATTGAATGAAAAATGTGGCATTGTATTGAATAAGAACAATATGGATTTGTATGAAGCATTGCAAAAAGGGAAAGAAAAGTTTTTAAACAAAAAGACTGCCCAGTATTGCAGGAAACGATATTCGAAATATTTCACTCTCGAACAGTTCGAAAAGAACCTCGTGAAGATTTTCGATGATGATATGAAAGAGAAAATATACTGACCAAGCTTTGCGCGACATTCCTTCCTTGGCCCCATGTGGGACATTGACCAAAATGTTGTGGATAGTATACATTTTATATTTTATTCAATTTGATGAACTTCAAATACGGAAAGTATTAAGGCAACTGTATACCTATTTTTTCATAAGGCAATGGTTTAAACGAAGTTGATTTTTCGTTTACAGGAGAATCACTAAAATAGGTATAATACCCAAAGTTATTCTTAAAAGGTCCCCTCGCCCACTTTAAGTATTCTGCGCCAGCATTGTTTTTAAAACTGTTGCCTTCGGGATACAACCAGTGACTTCCTTTTATCTGGCTCCAATTATTGGGTATTGCCGCCAATTTGGGATAGGTGCTTTTCCATATACCTGATTGATATTGAACACCATCTTCTTTTAATCTCTCAAGTAGATTATGGCTGCTCCCAGATATATTATTGATATATTTTGAACCATAATTTGTTCCAACGTATACTGTTGCCACATGATAAAACAAATTATTTTCAATTTTGTTGTCACGTCCACCATTTATGAAAACCGCATTTCCATCGATATTGTAAAAAATATTTCCAACCACGTCATTACCACTTAGTGAATCATCAAAATAGACTCCCACAATCATACGATTTCCATAATTATTTATAATATCATGTATGAAATTATAATGCACTTCGTTCCCACGCCATCCCCAATGCCTCCCTGAGTAGATGCCCCCGGCATCTTCTGCATAAAGGTTGCAACGATAGATATTGTTATACCTGATTTTATGATTGTTTCCCTGGAAGTTGATCGCCTGGTGAAACATATCGTGAATATCGTTGTGTTCCACTATATTTCCAACTCCGTTTATTCTAAAAGCGCCAGTGCTGGTCCAATGCCAACGATTAATATGATGAATATGGTTATTAATGGCAAAATTGTATGCCGAAACCAAACGAGCACGATCTCCTCCGGAAATTTCGATAGCTTGCAAACCAGAATCTGTTAAATCACTATATGTTATTCCATTGAATTTTCCTGTAATTTTGATAAGTGATTTGCCTGATGCTCGCAACTTAGTGAAAGTAAATAGATTATGGTCACCTTCTTTTATTTCAATAAGATTGCCTCGATTGCACTCTATAGTCATTCCATTAAATTCTATCCATGAGGTGTCGTTGAGCCGAATTACGCCCTTTTTGTTTATAGACACAAAAAAACGGCTTTTTTTAATGTTTTTTTCTGGCCATAGATAGAGTTTCCCTCTTTTTCTATCGATATAATATTCACCTGGTGATGTAAGTTCTTCTAAAATGTTGTATGCATAGTACGCTTTTTTCTGCCGTCCTCGCAATATTCCGTAAAGTGGCGCTTTTTCGAGGTGGAAAATGTGGTTGACTTTGTCGATTTTTTTTATTTTCATCCGAGAATTGGACCAGGCGTATTTCAGCATCCCATTAATCCAGAGATCGCCATCGTTTTTCCATCGGTTTGGCCTGTCACCATAATATCGGAATGCCGTATCGGTAAGGCCTTCCATAGTGAATGCAAAACCGAATTGTTTCTCCCCGGGTTTTACAAGTGATGGTGTACCTTTTGCGCCATTGTGCCGTGATAAAAACTCTTTCGGAAGGCCATAGCCAAGTCCATCCTGTTTCCAGAACACTTTCCCGTCATCCCGGACAATTCTCCAAGAACGCCTTTCACTAATGGTTTTGCCTTCTACCCTCTTTATATAAAATTGATGGCCATTAACAAGTCCAACTCTTTTGTAAACAGGAAATTTTGAACCGATTTTTACATACGTTCCCGCAACATTAGGCCGAAGTTTTCCATAAACATGTACCTCAGCATCTTTCAAAGAAGGAATGTAAGTAGTTTCGTTCTTGTCCGGCCATCGTGCAAGACTTAGCATCTTGTCATCTTCGAAAAGTTCCATATGCACTGCGTCTTTGTATCGGTTCCAATCCATTTTTCCATAATCAAATATCCCATGCTTCATGAGTTCGACCACATAGACATGGCTGCGTGCATCTTTGTTCAGTCTGTACCATGCCGGATCGTTTGGCGAAAGAGGTTTTAGCCACTCTTTTTTCAACTCAATTCCACCTGTAAAATGCACATCTTCCCCAGGATACGCTCTGTAGACCACTCTGCGGCCTTCCACTCCGGAGTCGGCGTAGTACAAATCGAAGGGTTCTAAAAAAGTATATGTTCCACCCCGTATCCAAACCACGATACCACCTATCGGTAGATTATGATTCTGCTTGTACTCAAAAACCGCTCTCCTTGCTCTCTCCAAGGTTTTAAAAGGTTTCGTTTTGATACCAGGATTTTCATCCGAACCCTGTGTACTTACGAAAAACTCCATGCCATAATTTGGAATGTGGGGATTTTTCTTCAACATTTTCATCAAAGCACTTTTTGCATCAGATGTTCTGATCAACAAATTTTTAATTTTTGTTTCTATTATTTCATGTATTCCGTTATGTTGTTTTGCATCTTCTTTGTCTACGGAGAGGTCCTTTTTTTTGATATTAAAAGCATTCGCTTCTGAACTTTTTAGGGCCAATTCATCGTCGGCGGCTTGAGAGACTGTGATTATTAATAAAATAAAAAAGGATATAAACAGTTTCAAGGACAAATTTTGCATTTCATGGATCCATAAGAAAAAGATGAGGCATTTCAGGTTATTATATCTTTAAAAACCACAGAGAAAATGCCTTTTGAACAAAAAAAATGATTTATTTTTACTTACAACACTACTTACACATGACATTGGTGATCAGAATATCGACTTTCTAAATATTGTATCAATTGCCAATCGCCAATATTTGACCGCGGCGCTGTTTTGGTCTCTTTATAAACATGGCTTTTTTTCAAAAAGCCGTGATAAAGAACTTCATGCATATCTGTATGAAATTTTTCAGATAAATGCACAACGAAACAGATTGATTATCGAACAAATCAAGGAAATCGTCTCCCTTTTGAATCACGAGGGAATCGAACCGCTTTTGCTCAAAGGTTCAGCCGCATTGGTTGAAAATGATTTCGAACATATCGGTATAAGATTTTTGTCCGATATCGATTTGATGGTGAATAAAGAGGATATCGACAGAGCCTACAGATTACTGCAGGATGCAGGGTATTCCGAAGCAAAAATAGCGAACATTCGGGCAACATACCATCACATGCCACCAGTGCAAAAATCAGACAGACCGGTCATCGTCGAACTGCATAAAAGAGTGTCAGGCGGACATAGTAAGATAGAGTATATCCCTTTCAATTCAGAAACTTCTATGAGATGCACACATTCCGATTTTTCAGGAGCATGGGTTCTGAAGCCGACATATCGTCTCTATCACGCTTTTTTGCATACGGAGATCGATGACAAAAATTATATGTTGAGGCGACTCGATCTTCGTCATCTTCACGATTTCTGTGTACTGGCAAACAAATATGCCGATAAAATCGAATGGGATAAACTGGATGCACTGGTTCGATCACGCAAACTGCAAAAGCATTTTAATGCCTATCTGTACCAGGCAAAAGTGTTTTTTTCGCTCGATACGCCTTTGACTGTTGAAACCAAAGAGGTAAAGAAACATCTTGAAGGGGTTTTAAAATCTTTCGAAATGGAAGGCTCTGTACGTGGCGAATTCTATCCGTTAATGCAGAAACTACAAGTGTGGTATCACCCTGAAACATTAAAAGATCGTTATAACTATCAATCAATGTGGCTGTATCCTTACTATCTGATTATCCAAATAATCGATCAACTAACACGATACGTTTTCTGCAAAGGCTGTCTTAAAGAGATCATCTCGAAGTGGTGACTCCCTACTCCTCCAGTCTGATCATCTCGTCAATCGCCCGCACCGCCTCGTCGCGGTCCGAAAACATCAGCTCGTACTTCGGCAGGGCGACGAGGTTGGCGAGGATCTTCTCGAACTTGCGTTCGTCCATGTTGTACTGCACCTGGTAGCTGGCCTCTTTGATGCGGGCGAGGGCCTCTTTGGCGCTCAGGGGGCGCAGCGCGGTTTTGGCGCCGGGGCGGTAGGTGGGAAAGAGAAGGTGGCTGGCTTTTCGCGGGCCGGCGTGCATGTTTTTTGGCGGCAGAAAGCGGATGCTCTGGCCGTCAAAACGTTTGTGGACGTCGCGGCCCCCAAGTTCGGGGTACTCTTTTTCCAGGACTTTCCAGCTTCCCTCTTTGATGTTCATGCAAAAAGGCAGCGGCTGCACGCAGCCCTCGTAGTCCAGGGCCGCCACCTCGTCGCTGAAGAGGCTAAAGCCCCGGGCGACGAGCGTGGCGATGAGGGTGGTCTTGCCCGACTCGGCGGTGGCGGGCATGACGATGACTCTTCCTTCTCTTTCCACCGCGCCGGCATGCAGGGCGATGAGGTATTTGCGCGCCTGGTAGGCGCCGGTCATCATCTTCTCCTGCAAGAAGGTGGCCATCTGGGGCTGGGGCACCTCCATCTGCACCGGCTTGCCGTTCCAGTAGATGACCCACCCCTCCGGGGCCTCCTGGAAATCGACGGCGACCTTGTTGCGCAGGTGCCTGGGCTCGGCGGGCGTGTGCAGGTGCAAAAAGACGGGGTGAATGCGCCGCGCGAAGGCTTCGTCGGGGTAGTGGACGCCGTAGGCGATGCTCTCTGTCACGTACCAAAAGCGCGTCTTTTCGTCCGGCACGTAGCGCCCCGGCTCGATGTCGGCCTCGTACTCGACGACATCCAGCTCCTCCCGGCCCGACGCCAGCTCGACCATCTCCTTCAGCACGGCGGGATCGACGCCGGGGAAGGCCTCGGCGATCTCTTCGGGGGTGCGGCTTTTGACCATCTCGTCGATCTTCAGAAAGAGCGCCGCGCCCTCTTTTTCGAAGCCGTAGACGTTCTGCGTGTTTTTGGAATAGACCAGCAGGCTCTCGTCCAGCAGATAGGCCGAAAGCGCCGCGGATGCGAGTGGGAGTTTGTAGATTTCGTCGGTTTTCATGGGTGTTCCGGTTGTTTGTTTGATTGTAAAAACATATCGTCAATTAATCATTTATTTTAACATATATCACGCTACTTTGCGGAGGGGCATTGAAGCCGGAAGCAAGATGGGGCCCTTTGGCGCGCCTCGGCGTCAACGTTTCATCTTTTTTGCCGATTATTAATCTGACTTTTGAAATTTTATTACTTTTGAAACGAAAGGATCGACAATGGTAGTGCTTTACGACTGCTTGAAGAAGACTCCCAAAAAGGTGGAGGAGTGGAACGACGAAAACGAGTTTCTGCACAGCGGCTTCATGAAACGCTCGGAGCTTTTCTACCTTCTGGCCCACTCCAACGAAGTGATCACCCGGGACGAAGACCTCTACGGCTACATGCTCAAGGTGGACAAAGCCCCAAAAACAACAGCAGATTCGCCGCGAAGCGGCAACCCCTACGACGCCGCGGCCTCGTGACGTGCGGCGAACGCCGCGCGTGAAGCCTCGCGGCGCGCCTCTTCTTCTTTTTGACCCTGTTGTCAACGTGTTGTCAACGTTGTCAAAGGGTGGGAAGCCGCCCTTTCCCTACCGGCGCGTCTGGTCGCCGGCTGGGTGGCTCTTCATTATCCGCTCGAGCTCTTTTTGCGCCTCCTGCGGGGTGATGTGCCGATACTGCCGGGGGACGGGTATTTTCTTGCATCCCAGAAACTCCTCCTGTTTCGCCTCGACGTAGCAGGCGAGCTGCTCCGCCAGGCCCGGGCCGTCGAGCCGAAGCTCCCAGACGAAAACTCCTTTTCTCGACCTGTCGCCAAAACCCGGGGCCCGGTGCATGTACTCCGCCGGCGCCAGGTTGGCTCTCAGTTTCACACGGGGGTGGGCGCGCCACCACGGCCCCATTTCGTGACGCATGGCGGCCTCGATGGCCTTTTCCGGCGTGAGCGCGACCCCTTCAATACGGATGCGCGAATAGCTGGACTCCCGCATGCCGAGGTATCGGCCGTTGGCAAAGTCGAGCCTGTAGCACTTGGACTCTTCGTGCGCCGCCTCCTTTTTTGGCGAGAAGAAGGTGAAGGAGCCGCCCGCAAACGTCAGGTCGCGCGTGCCCCCGTCGTAGGCCACACGCACCAGATAGGCGGAAGGGTCCGTCGCATGGGCCTTTTTTACGGCCATTTGCAGAAGCTCTTCGGCCCCCATCGCCCCCTTCTGCGCGGCTGCCGCCGTGCCGCAGGATAGGAGCACCGCTAGGCCCAGAGCCCATGCCGCCGCCGTTTTTCTAATGCGCCACATAGGTCATCTTCACCGAACTTTTTTTGACGGCGGTATGGCCCATGCTGCGGCCTCTTCCTTCGTTGGAGACCTCGATGACGATGGGCGATTTGAAGGTGCACTTGACGGTGTATTTGACGCATCCGTGGCTGGGGTAGCCGATGCCGTGCGAATTGCCCGCACCCGCAAGGTCTTTGAGCAGCGGGCAGTCGTTTTTCAAAGTCAGACGTTTCCTTGCCCCGTGCCCAAGATGCACCTGCAGAGTAGAATCGTGTCCGGCGCCGCCGTTGACGCCGTTGGTCGAAAGGGTCGAGAAGCAGAACACGACCTCCCCTCCAAACAATCCCCCCGGGCAGGCGAAGACCCATTTGGCCTTCTCGCCCCGGTGGCGCAGCCAGTGCCAGCCGGCGATCTTCGGGCCGTTGGACGAGAAGCTGGTGGCCGATGCCTGCTTTAGCGTCCCCGCTTGCGACGAAAGCGCGCCGAGCACCAGGATGCCCGCGACGCAAACTGCCAATTTTTTCATACTCTCTCCTTTTTCCTGGCTCATGCGGTTGGGCGCAGAAAGACGCCGCTACCAATGACCCAGCGTGACACGGGTGCTTTTGTAGCCTCCGGCCTCCGGATCCCACTCGAGCACCCAGTAGTTACTCGGTACATACAGCAGAATCTGCATTTTGATATTAGAGCGCGGGATGCCTTTGTCGTGCATGAAATCGCCGCGCCATTCGTGTTTGCCGGTGTGTCCCCTTTTGATCCGCTTGTTGTCACTGGCGGACCAGAGCACCGAGTCGTCATCCTTGTTGACGATGCGCACGCCTTTGACCCAGAAATCGAGGCGGTTGCCGTTGCGCTTGGTGCCCGTGTTTCTCAGTTCGTACTTCACCTGGTCCAAAATACCCTCGTGGCCGCGCCAGCCGATTCTGAGCTTCGCCTCGAAAAGGGCGGTCTTGTCGTTGGAGTCGATGATGGAATGGATATGATGTTTGGGATTGGTTTGGTGATGGCCCGCCCATCCCGCCGTCGCTATGCCAAGCAGCATGACGAATGCCAAAAGGGTGGTTCGCCACAGCGTTGTCTCTTTCATTGTCGCTCCTTTCGTTCGACTTTTGCCGATGCCGCGGATGGCGGCACCTCTTTCGCCCGCCGCGCGCCGAGAGGGCGCGGAGGGCACCGCGCTTTCATGTTGGTTAAAGAGTGGGTTTAATCTATTGTAAAAAAGGAAAATTGAATGTTCAATTAAAATCCCCCGGGCAAGAGAGGGCGCCCGGGCATGGAAGAAAAAAGGAGCGGCTCAGCCCTCCTCTTCGCTGTCGCGCATCTGCTTCATGATCCAGTCGGCGGCGTTGCCGTCGTTCCATCGGCGGCGGAAGGAGGTGACGTACTGGTGGTTGCGGTAGCGTTTTTCGACGAAGATGACCTGCTGCTTTTTGTTGACGACGACTTTGTGGATCTCCTTCCAGAAGTCGCCGGCGCGGTCCTTGTAGCGGTAGACCTTGCGCTCGATGGTTCCGGGTTTGACATAGGTGACAACGGACGAGGAGGAGGGGTCCATGAGCACGTCGATGCTCTCGCCGTGCAGCCGGATGCTCTGATAGTTTTGAAGAAACCGCTTCTTGTGGCCTTCGTCCTCGACAATCGAAACGGTTTTTTGGATTCGCTTTTCCTCGGATGCCACGACTGCGTCCCGCCTTTTTAAGAGTGATGATAGGGGATTATACAAGAGCCTCTCTCAAAAGTCTCTTTGCGCGCTCCCTTTGAAGGAAAAAACAGTGAAAGCGGCGCGCGGGGTCGGCGGGGCGAAGGCGCCCCGGGCATCAAAGACCGGCGCCGGCAAGAGGGCGCGCGCTCCACGCAAAGCGGGAGCGGGAGGCTTTCAAAGGCCCGTGACCGTCCAGCGGATTTTGTCGCTTCCCGCCTTTCTCCAGGCTTTCCAGTGGCCGTCGACGGTGCCGTCGTTGCCGATGTCGACGACCCCCTTGCCGACCCATTTGTTTTTGTTCTCCCTGTAGTTCCACACGCCTTTCCATGTGCCGCTTTGCAGATTGCCCCGCTCTTTGTACGTGAAGATGCCGGTACTTTTGTACCGGTCCTCATCGACGCGGTGGAAGTAGCCGTCCCAGTTTCGCTCTCCGGCGTGGATCGCCTTGCTTCTCCATTTGCCGCCGGCGATGATGTCGCCTTCGTTTTCTCCGGGCATGGAAAATTTGACTTTCGCCCTGCCTTTGATGGCGTAGTTGTTGGCCGAGGAGAGCGAGGGCGTCATCAGCGTCGCCATGCCCGCGCCCACGACGGCGTACTTTCCGAATTTTTTCATGAACGCCCGTTTTTTGGCGTCGACTCGTTCCGTTTCCGGTGTCTTGATGGTTTCTACAGACATCGGCATCCCCTTGAAAAAGATTTCGCGTATTCGGTATGCATACACGAGATGGGTCATTATCGCCTACTCTCGCTTAATCTTTGCTCAAAACAGCGGGGTCGCGGTACGGGGAAAAGGGGAGTTTTGCCGGCGGATGAAGGGGAGAGGGCTCTCCCCTTGCCTTACGTGCCGGGACAGTAGGTCCAGGTGATGTCACGGGTCGCGGGATCGCCGATGGCTTCCCATGCCCATGTCTGGCCCTGGAAATCGGCGGTGCCGCTGCCTTTCCAGAGATTGTCCTCTTCGGGCCAGAGGCGGCCGGTGAAGGTGCCCGCGTGCAGATTGTCATCGGTCGAGATGGTGCCCTGGGCGATCTCGTAGCCGGTGTCGGTCCGTCGAAGCTGCGCCATCCACCCCTCTTCGTTGTAGATCCGGTCGGCGTCCCATGTGCCGTGAAGAACGCGGGCGTCGCCGACCTCCATCTCCGTCGAGACGTGGCCGCTGCCCTCTCCGCAGTAGCTGTTGGCCGACGAGAGCGTCGGCGTCATCAGCGTCGCCATGCCCGCGCCCACGACGGCGTATTTTCCGAACTTTTTCATGAACGCGCGTTTTCGCACGTCGACGATACTTCCTTCCGTTGCCGCTTTGATCATTCGTGCAGACATCGGTACCCCCTTCTATCGATTTGGGTCGTCATTTGTGAAAAAACGGACAACCGAAAACAAGATCGGCGCAATCGCTCAAAGGTTGAGGGGTGAGGGGAAAAGAGGAGAGAAAACCTGGCGCGGCGGGGGTCCCCGCCGGCGCGTCACATGGATTGCGGGCAGTAACTCCAGGTGATGTCGCGGGTTGAGGCGTCGCCCAGCGCCGTCCAGCTCCACGACTGGCCCTGGAAGACGGCCGTGCCCTGGCCGTTCCAGAGGTTCTCATCTATGGGCCACAGATCGCCGGTGAAGGTGCCGGCATGGAGGTTGTCGGTCGTCGAGATGGTGCCCTGCTCGATGTGGTACCCCGTCTCGGTCCGGTCGAGCTGGGCCATCCAGCCGTCTTCGTTGTCGATGGCATTGGTGTCCCACGTGCCCGAGACGACACGCGAATCGCCCACCTGCATTTCGTTGGTGACGTGGCCGCTGCCGCTTCCGCAGTAGTTGTTGGCCGACGAGAGCGTCGGCGTCATCAGCGTCGCCATGCCGGCGCCCACGACCGCGTACTTTCCGAACTTCTTCATGAACGCCCGTTTTTTGGCGTCGACTACTTCCACTTCCGGTGTCTTGATGATTTCTGCAGACATCGGCATCCCCTTGACTGGATTTTCGCATGCGGCTTTGAAACCGTACGCGAATTGACTGATTATCACAATTTTTCGCTTAATGTTTGGTGAAACGGGCGTTGGAGCGGCCAGGAGGCCGCTTCAATGTTTCTTAGACGTAGTACTTGTTGCTGTAGCCGTAGTTGGCGCCGTAGGCGAACCCGTAGGCCCCTTTCTTGGCGCTGACCTTGACGTCGTTGAGGATGATGCCGGCGGTGATGTCGTATTCGGCGGCCAGCCAGTTGATGTTTTTGAGGAAGGCTTTCTTCGAATAGTCGGCACGCATGACAAAAAGGGTGATGTCCGAGATGCGCATCGGCGCCATGGCGTCGGAGACGACCCCGATGGGGGGCGAGTCAAGAAGGATGTAGTCGTACTCGCTCTGCAGCGAGGCGATGAGGCTGCGGAAGCTTTTGGACATCAGCAGCTCGGAGGGGTTCGGGGGCGTCGGGCCCGCCGTAATGACGTGAAAGCCCTTCTCCTGGGTGTACTGCACGCTCTCCTTGAGGGTCGATTTGTTGACCAGCAGGGTGCTCACCCCCCTCTCGTTGGCGAGGCGGAAGAGCTGGTGGACCCGGGCGCGGCGCAGGTCGAGGTCGAGGAGGATCACCCTCTTGCCGCTTTTGGCGATGATCTTGCCCAGCTCGGTCACGATGGAGGATTTCCCCTCCTTGGGGACCGTGGAGGTGATCGTGATCACCTTGGAGCTGCCTTTGTTCTGCAAAAACTCCAGGTTGGTCCGGATCACCCGCAGCGCCTCGTGGAAGGCGCTGATGTTCTTGCGCCCCGTGAAGTGGGGCACGACGCCGTAGAGGGGGATCTTGGTCAGGCGCTCGAGCCCCTCGGCGCTCTTGATCGTGTCATCGAGGAAGTTGCGCAAGAACGCGAAAGCGATGCCCAGGATGAGCCCCAGCACGACGCCCAGCACGATGATCAGGCCGCGCTTGGGCTTGACGGGCCGCTCCCCGACGAAGGCGTTTTCGGCCACCCTGACCTTCGGCACGGCGGAGGCGGCGACGATGGCGGTCTCGGCCCGTTTTTCCAGCAGGTAGTTGTAGATCTTCTCGTTGACCATGAAGTTGCGGTTGAGCTGGGCGAGTTTGCGCTCCTCTTCGGGAAGCGCCTGCAGCTCCTTCTCGTTCTCCTCGATGATGCCCAGCAGCGACTGCTTGCGGTTTTCGAGCCCGCGGATGCTGCTTTTGATCGATTCGATCAGGGAGTGGCGGAGGCTCTCGAGCTCCTTGGTCACCTTCACGACGTCAGGATGCGATTCGGTCACCGACGCCAGCAGCGTGTCGCGCTGGGCGTAAAGCTCCTGGATCTTGAGGATCAGCGAGGTGATCGTCGGGTTGGAGGCGGACATCGTCTCGACGTTGATCCCTTTGATGTTGCGGTGGGTCTTGAGGTATTCGAGCAGGTTTTTGAGCACCGAGAGGCGCATGTCGATTTCGTAGAGCTGGCGCTGGAGTTCGCTGATCTTCTCGGCCGTCAGCGTCGCCTTCTGGCCGATCTTGGTGATGATGTGGCTGCTCTTGAACTCCTGCAGCTTCTCGGCGGACCCCTGCAGGGCTTTGTTGATGGCGGCGAGCTGCTCGTCGAGGAACTTGAGCTTCTTCTGCGCGCTCTGGGCGGAGAGATCGATCGACTCGCCCATGTAGGCGTTGATCAGGGCGTTGACGATCTCCTTGGCCCGCTGCGGCACCGGGTCCAAAAAGGAGATCTCGACGATGGTCCCCTCCTTCGAGAGGGGCGCGACGGAGAGATTTTGCTGGATGAAGCCCAGCATCATCGGGTTGGGGGTGAGGGTGAAGGCGTACTCTCCGTCCGCGGGGTCGTAGACTTTCTGCACGGTCAGGGAGAACCATTGCGAATCGATCTCCTCGCCGTAGTTGTGGGCGTGGTCGTAGGAGAAGGGGCGTTCCTCGGGCGGGACGTCGCCGATCAGGCCGCGCACGCCGTCTGCGATCTTCTCCTTGAGGCTCGGCTCGACCACGAGACGGAACGACTCCTCGTTGATGGGGAAGATTTTAAAGGTGCTGCGCAGAGCGTTGGGGGCGGTCATCTTCGGGATGACGACGAAAGGGGAGTTGCGGTAGAGCTCGCGCTTTCTGAAGTTCTTTATCAGGTAGTAGCGTATGCCGATCGTGACCTGCTCGAGGGCCTTGAGGCCGATGTGGGGCATCTGGAAGGTGTCGATGACGTTGTTGATGTTGGCTCCGACACCGGAGGAGGCCATGGCCAGGAAGTCCCGCATGTTGCCGGGACCGTTTTCGTCCTCCTGGACCTCGATGTAGGCCTTGGCCTGGTAGATGCTCGGCGCGACGTAGGCGTAGAGGGCGGCGCCCAGCGTCAGCAGCAGCGTAATGACGACGATCGAGATTTTGTAGCGCTTGAGGGTGTCGAATATCTCCTTGATATCGATCTCGTCCTCGTCGATCTCATGCTTTGTTTCGGTTGCCATAACTTTTTCCTGCGGTTTTTCATCGTAATAGATATAATCGGCAATTGTACAAAAAAGTTATTGATACTTTGCTGACGCAAAAAGGCCGGAAGCGGCGAAAACCCAAAGGCCCCCTTCGCGCACATCCCGCACGCCGCCGGGGCCTCGGCGAACCTTATTTTAAAATATCTTATGAGTGAATATGCTATCGTTATAGACCAGACCAGGAGGAAAAGGAGCGGTTATGGTTCTGTACATACACGGTTTCGCCAGCAGCGGACGGGGCGAAAAGGCGCGGATGGTCCGGCGATATTTCGGCAAGAAGTCGCTGGCCCCGACCCTTTCGCACATTCCCGACCTGGCCCTCGACACGCTTTCGCAGATCGTGGAGCGAACGATCGTTCACGAACCGGTCCACGTCATCGGCTCGTCGCTCGGGGGCTTCTACGCCATCGAACTGGCGGAGCTCTACGACCTCAAGGCGGTGCTCGTGAACCCCTCCACGGAGCCGCACAAAACCCTGACGCAAAGCGGCATGGTTCCCAACTTCTACGACCTCAGCCGCTTCGAATGGAGCCCCAGCCACATCGAAACCCTCAAACGAATCCGCATCGAGACCATCGAGCACCCCGAAAAGTATATGCTCCTGCTGCAGACCGGCGACGAGGTGCTCGACTACCGCGTCGCGATGGAGCGGCTCAAAGGGGCCAGAACGATCGTCGAGGAGGGGGGCTCCCACGTCTTCGAGGGGTTCGAGAAGCATCTGCCGACGATCGAAGCCTTCTTTCACGGCGCGGCGTGAACCCTGCGGCGGAAGGATCGAACGATCCACGTCCCCTGCCGCTCCATCGCTGGCAGCATCCCAAATAGACGATGAGAGAGCCGGAGTGACGCATGCCGGCATCAGAGTGTGTCGCATGTTGAAACATTCAAATCCTCACTCTGTGCGATCTGATCCAGGGATCTTCCCATCAGGTTTTCGTAGAGGTCTCTTCCCAGCTCGATTCCCTCCAGATCGACGGCGTACTCCATCGTATCGGTGAGGATGTCTCCGGAGACCGCGCCTTCGGCCAGCAGCGCGACCCTTTCGGGATCGAGAAGATCGATGTCGATCTCCGAGGCCCGGTCGGGGTGCTCGCTGAAGTAGGCGTAGGCGAACGCGTAGAGGGCCATCCCGAAGAGATGGTAGCGCGCGCCGCTTTCGTCCCCGCCGTCGCCCCGGTAGTTCTGCAGCGCGCGCTGGATGGAGGCGTCGCGCCGGTGTTCCCGCAGGAGGTTGTGGGCCGCCACGAGGGCCAGGAAGATATCGCCCCCGCTCAGGCTCGCGGCCTCCCCGAAAAGCGCCGCCAGCGTCGTGCCATGCTCGGGACTCTCGCCCCGTGCCGTCGCGTCGGCACGCGCCCGCATCCATGCCAGCAGCGCCTCTTCGGTGCCGCTTTCGACCCGCCCTTTTTCGAAGCCCAGATAGTTGATGAGCGCGACAAGGGAGGGGATGCGGTCCGCATCGGCGTCGGGCGCTTCGCTCCTGCAGTAGAGCACTTCGGCGAACTCCCCGAACGTATTTTGGGGCAGTTGGGCCCTCGCCTGCGCCACCCGCTCGTCGGTGGGAACGTCGAGCGCTTCGAGCATCGCTTCGATCTGCTCCTCGTAATAGGCCGATACGGCGTCGGCCACGCTCTTTTCGGCGCCGCCCCCGCCGCAGCCTCCCAGTACCAGTGCCAGGCCCACGAAGAGTCCCGCTGCCACCCTTTTGACCATCGCGCCCCTCCTTTGCGCCCCACTCCCCCGCTGCAGCCGGGCAGGGAGCGGGTTTTTTGTATTATACCAGTTAAAGGGCATCGGACGCGGCATCAGCGGGTTTCACAGAGCGTGCAGTTGACGAAGACATACTCCTCGTCGCGCTTGACGGAGGCGTCCGTACCGCCCAGCCCCAGCACCCTCCGCAGCGCGTCGTCGCTCATGCCTTCGACATCCTCCCGGGCGAAGATGCAGGTGCGGACGACGATCTCCTCCCACACCCACTCTTCGTAGACGCAGCGAAGCGAGCCCACTTCGATCTCCCGGCGGCTCAGCAACTTCGTTCCGGTATCGGATCTAAGATCCCTGAATTTTTCGCTCAGCTCCTCTATCGGTGTGATTTTCATGGTTCACTCCTCCTGACAATTTATCTTCATACCCTCATGATGCCGCTTTCACGCGCCAAGCGCCAGAGCATTTTTCATAGAAGAGGCCGGGAAGAAACGGCTACCTCTTTCGCGATCTGTCGAAATTTCGATAAAGTTCCATAAAAAAAGATGCAAAGGGAAGACGCATGAACCGGACATCCATCACCTGCCCCAACTGCGGCACCGAGATCGATATCAGCCAGAGTCTCTACGCCAAACTGGAGCACGAGGCGAAGGCGAAACTGCAAAAAGAGGTGGCGGAGCACCGCGCCCGATACAAAGAGGCGATGGAGCAGCTCAAGCAGAAAGAGGAGGCGATCAGGGCCCAGGAGGCGGCGTTTCAAAAAGAGCTGGAGCGCGCGACCCGCGAGCAGGTGGCCCAACAGCTCAAGCGCGAACGGCGGCAGCTCGAAGAGGAGCTCAAGACAAAAATCGCGGAGGAGCAGAAAGAGCAGATAGAGATGCTCAACAAGGAACTGGCCGAAAAGAGCGAGCAGGTCAAGGAGCTCAACCGGGCCAAGGCCCAGATCGAGCAGCTCAAGCGCGCCGGCGAGGAGGCCGTAGAAAAGGCGAAGCTCGAAGCGGAGAAGATGCTGAGCGAGCGGCTGGCGAAGGAGCGCGACAAGATCGCCAAAACCCTGGCCGAGCAGAGCGAACTGAAACTCAAAGAGAAGGAGAGCCAGCTCGAGCAGCTGCGGCGGCAGCTGGAGGAGGCGAAACGGAAGGCGGAGCAGGGAAGCCAGCAGATGCAAGGAGAAGTCCAGGAGCTCGCCATCGAAACGTGGCTGAGCGCGCACTTCCCTTTCGATACGATCGAGGAGATCAGAAAAGGGGTGCGGGGTGCCGATTGCCTGCAGATCGTCAACACCCGCGAAATCCCCAACTGCGGCACCATCTACTACGAGAGCAAACGCACGAAAGAGTTCCAGAAAAGCTGGATCGAAAAGTTCAAGGCCGACATCCGGGAAAAGGGGGCCGACATCGGCGTGCTGGTGACCGAGGCGCTTCCGAAAGGGATGGAGCGAATGGGGCTCGTGGAGGGCGTGTGGGTCTGCACCTACGAAGAGTTCAAAGCGCTTTCGGCCATTTTGCGGGAACAGATCATCCGCGTGGCTCTGACCGCGCAGTCGCAGGAGAACCGAAGCGACAAGATGAGCCTGCTCTACAGCTACCTCACCTCCAACGAGTTTCGGATGCAGATCGAAGCGATCGTGGAAGGGTTCACCCAGATGCAGGCGGATCTGGAGAGCGAAAAAAGGGCGATGATGCGGATCTGGAAGCAAAGAGAGAAGCAGATCGCCAAAGTCCTCGACAACACCACCGCCCTCTACGGCTCGATCCGGGGCATCGCCGGCAACGCCATCGGCCATATCCGGGCGCTGGAACTCCCCCATGCGGGGGAGGAGGAGGCCTAAACGTTTTTTTCACTACGCCCCCTTCTCTCTTTCGGCCCGCACGAACAGGTCGAATTTAAAAAAACGATCGTGGAAATATGCCCTTCTCCCCCGCCGCCGATTTCGCCACAATGGCATCAACGGAGCCAGGAAGGAAAAAGAATGAGAAGCAAGAGACCATCTTCCCGCACGGCCGCGCGGAGGTGCCGCCGGGGATCGGGGCAGCGGGCATGATGCCTTTTTCAAAGAGCCCAAAGCAGAGGATCTATCCGTTCGACGACGACACCGAAGAGGAATTTTCCATCGGGCTTAAAGCGCTCTATCGGCAACGGCACGACCTCTACCGCCGTCTCAAAGA
Source organism: Hydrogenimonas urashimensis (assembly GCF_016593255.1). Taxonomy (NCBI): domain Bacteria; kingdom Pseudomonadati; phylum Campylobacterota; class Epsilonproteobacteria; order Campylobacterales; family Hydrogenimonadaceae; genus Hydrogenimonas; species Hydrogenimonas urashimensis. The sequence continues at coordinate 1,415,382 of NZ_AP023212.1, forward strand.
GGGGAGTCTCTCCCGGGAGGGCTATCTGCTATCGATCGCCCCGCTCGATAGCGAAATCGACCGGCTGGAACTTTCGCTTCTTAGCGGTTGCGATGTTTTGAAAAAAGTATTCGGATCATCGTCTCGGAAGAGAGCATCGCGAAAAGATCGTTGCGGTAGGCGTTGATCGCCGTGTCGCCGTCTGTGTAGGTATCGGTATGTTCGAGCGGCATATTCTGGGCGATGCGGACCGTTTCGGGCATGGATGAGACGAAACCGACCTCTTCGATCTCGGACTGATGGGCGATGAGATGGGCATAGAGCCTGGCCGAAAGCAGCGTGCCTATCTGCTGGGTCAGGGAGAAAAAGGCGAGAAGATAGATGCAAGCGGGCTCCCCCGCCATGGCGAAATCCTCCTCTTTGAGCTCATTTTTGCGCTTTTTAAACCGCATGAGGGCATCGAAACTCTCCGGCTTCAGACGGAGCATGAAAAAGAACCCGAGAAAGGTGTCCTTGTAGGCGGCGGCGACGAAAAGATGGTCGGGATACGCCATCCAGCGCTTCAGGCGCTCAGCGGAAACGCGGGTATAGGGAGAGTTGGTTTCGTCGATCATCATGGCCGTCAGTTCGAGAATCTCGCCGGCACGGGGATGCCCCCGCAGAGACAGAAGCGAAAACCCCTTCGCGAAATCGACCGAAAGAGGTGTGTTTTGCACCATTCTCCTGGGATGTCCCAACATTCGGGAGACCTCTCCGCTGTAGGTCAACGTCTCGACATCGCGCTCTTTCATCGCGCCCCAACAGGGCAGCGGCTTGCCGCTTTTTGCCTGGAAGAAGCGTATCAACGCCGACATGCGCGCAACGGGAGGATGGGTGACTCCCCTCTCCCATTTGCTGATTGTCGTCATATCGACACCCTGAAAACGGTCGTCGTCGAAAAGATAGAGCGCTTCCGCAAGCCCCTCCTGCGTCAGCCCCAATCTCTCGCGACACTCTCTGATGTAATGACCATGCTGCATGACAACTCCATCGTTTCGATGCTATATTCTAATAAAAAAATCCCGGGGTCACAAATGCAAGGAGAGAAAAGCGAGAGAATGGATGGGTAAATAGGTCGAACGGGACAAAAGGTATGGTGTGGATAAGGATTCAATCCGATAGCACCCTGGATACTTCTGTCAAGTATTATTACGAAACCCACCAAAAACCACCTGGATGGACGTTAAACGACGACGTCCAAAAATGTACCAGCGACGACGTCCAAATTTGCATGATGCACTTCTTGAAATACCGAACAGCGTGATGAAATTGGTTTTTCAAAAGTCCTGTCATTGGCAAGAGACCCAAAAACACCGATCGGCAGATGCAAAATTCAAACGAGAAATCGGCATCGACAATCTCTTTTATATGAGGAATATTCTGGTATCCACCTTGACGGAAAACAATATCAGGCAATTGTCTTGAGAGGAATTCTCGGTCACAAGGACATAGGTTCAATCAACAAACGTCTATCAGCCAACCATTTCAAAAAAGCCAGAAAGGAAAACGAAAAGTTGGACCGTATCTTGAAACAAAAAGGGTGAATACATAACACGGGACCGTTAGAAATTTTGTGTCAACGTAGTGGAATGTTGGATTTATCAGGCCGATAAACAATTTCCAACGGTCCCCTTGTTTTCACATAAGAACATATCGCAATCGCGGTTTGTCGCTCGACCTTTCGATATGACGATTCATTCCCGGCTACTTCGTTGTTGGCATACGCGTTTGTTCATACCACACACTTCCGCCTTCATTCGAACATCTCTACGTCATTTCACTTAGATTGGCGGAACCAATACTTCATTCGAAATCGGATAGATCCCAACTCACTTCGAACAAATGAAAAATTTAAGAAAACCCTCCAAACCCAATACCGATACCGATTCTTCAATTTTTTCGTTCATCTCAATATTTTCCAAAGAAGAATTCCAGGCCGTCAGGAACGTGGAGCAAGAGCTTCCCTCGGCCAATTCTTTTTCGAAATCGAATACATCGATGGTTTCACCCAACTAGACAGTCCCGATTTTTTCCAAGTTTTGAAAAAAATGGATTCAGCATGATTGTCAGAACGGATAAATTATTTCCGATTTCGAAATCACCCGACAAGAATACGATGTCCATTTTCGGACTAAATGGATCGACGATTCGCCTCCATACAATGTGACAATGGATTTGTCGAACGTTCTTTCGAAATCCGCTTCGCGACTTTCGGAAAATAGATGAGGATGCGATCTCTAAAGACGAACCAAAAATTACCGAATCTTTCATTCTTTCGACAGTCGACTCCTTTACCATAAATGCGTCATCAAGCGATTCGAAATGCCATGTTTCTCATCCACATTCGATTTTCCGATCGTAAATCACGAGTCGTCCAATAATTTTTCTTCCAATCCCGAAACATCGTCTATCGAATCGTTCGGTACTTCCGCGAATCGTACGTCGGACTTCAACCAACGGACGACTTCTTCGATCGTTCGTTCCACTTTCCCGGTATCTTTCCCTTTCAACGAGCACTCCCATACGACGAGTACTCTCCATCCCATTTCGAGAAGTTTCTCGACGTTGCGGCGATCTCGTGCGACATTGTCCTCGAACTTCTTCGTCCAGAACTCGACACGGCTCTTCGGCATGGTGGCGTATTTGCACCCTTCGTGCCGATGCCAGAAACAACCGTGTACGAAAATCGCCGCCTTGTATTTCGGCAGTACGATATCCGGAGATCCCGGTAATTTCTTCACGTTGAGCCGGTATCGGAATCCTCTGGCGAACAGGGCTTTTCGCAGTTTCATCTCCGGTCCCGTCGCTTCGCGTCCGACTTTCGACATGATCTTCGATCGAGTGGCTCTGTCGACGGTATCCATCACTCCACTCTCTTTATCTTTTTCGTCGTCACCAGGGCTTCCAGGTGTTCGTGGAGTCTTTTCGGTACCTCTCCACCTTCGATCAGAACACCAAGCTCCATGTTCCGTTCCATCGCCGCACCTGTGAGATTGGCACTCGTGATGAACGCGTTTTTCCCATCGACCACGGCACCTTTGGCGTGAACCGAAGCGTTCTCTTCGTCCCACCAGTAGAATATGGCTCCGGGCAATTTCTCACGTAGGAGTCCGATCGAATCCATGGTCACTCTCCCACCATGAGCCTCCGTCGATTCCATCAGCAACTCGATCTTCACTCCCCGTTCCAGCGCTTTTCCGAGCGCCTGGACGATAGAATCCACGTCGTAAGCGACGTAGCTGACCAGAAAGAGAGAACTTCTCGCCCGCCCGACGATGTCGATCAGAACGCTTTTCGTGCTCCTCGTGGATACGAAAGGGGTTGTCGGTCCAGTCCACACCAGTGAGACTTTTTCACGGCTTCTTTCGTTTTCCAGAGTCATCGTGGCAGTACGCAACGCTTCGGCACAGAGGGAAGAATCCAGATCGGACGAACGTTCGCACATTTCGGCAAGCGTTTCCAGATCGTCGGTATTCATCCACCCACCCAATCGATTCACGATCGAAGGTAATTTCTCCATCGTCGAAATTCCATCGAGAAGCTTGGCCAGATATTCGCTTTTCTCCCTCCCGTATCTGGAGGCCAGTTCGACGAGAAAGGAGCGCAGCTCCGGATTCATCGTGAACTCTCGTCGAAGAACGCGGTGCCTTTCGTGGCGTAGGTCTCCACGACGAACGCCCGATCGACATGACGATTGCCTCTTTCGCAGGAAGTTTCGGAAACGAAGACACAGGCGTGGCATGCCGCTCCGTGGGTCGTCGCGTCCCTGTCCGGTTCATGCTCGGCGCAGAGAGGATCCGAAGCGCAGACTTTCGCTCTCTCGAGTGCCTGTCGAATGGTACGGCCCAGCGCTTCGGGTTCGGCCAGTTCGACGAGACCGCCAAGAGTACCGTCCGAATCCGGTGCGGCGGTGTAGATCAGTACACCGGCCATCCCCTCGTCGGCATAGATCCGTTCTCGCAGGCTGGCCGAATTGTATCCGCATTCGAGCGCCAGCTCGCGAATCAACAGATGGGCGAAGGTGTGGATCATGACGTAACGAGCCCCCGGATATCCGATGGAAGGATCCAGTCCACGTGCGTTACGCCACCCCACATGTCCTTTTCTCAACGATTCGTCTCGCTCACGGACGGCTGTCCTCTCTTCCCACCGTTTCACGGCCTCTTCGTCGAAACGGAGGAAAATCCCCTCACCGTGCACTTCCGAGACCGGAACCCATTCGGGGGCCGTGCGCGAGAGTGGCGCCGAGGGCGGACGCTCTTCCTCCTCCACCGCTTCGTCGAGCGCTTCGATACGCGTGAAACCCACGAGCGCGACCACCTCCCGTAGGCGTTTCAACTGGAGAACGCTTCGGAACTCACTTTCGAAACCTTTCGGAGGTCCCACCTCCTCCGCGAGGAAATGGGGCCAGTCCTTCGGCGGTTCGGAGCTCGTCAACACTTTCCATTCGGGCCTCTTCACGTCTTCCTCCTTCACGGAAGTCGTCTCGCCCTTTCGTTTCCTTTCGATCGCTTTCCACAGTTCTTCGAGATCGTATTTCTCGATTCCATGCAGTTTGTTGGCCTTCTTCAACGTCTTCAGCACCACCTTCAATTCCGCTTCGTCTTCCACGTCTTCGAAGTAATCCCAACCGTCCTCCACGAACTGATCCAGCGATTCTTCCAATGGAATGGCGAGTACGGAGACGGTGGTCGGAAACCAGGCGTTGGAGGCTCCCAGCAATATCGCTTTCGCCTCCTCCTCGCAATCTCCATCGAACATATGTAGATGTGGATGTCGCCCCCTACAAGCCGGTAGATTGTTCACTCCCGCCTTCCCGAAGGCCCGGGCCATCGATTTTTTCTTGCCGCACGTCTTGCATTCCACCCAGAGGTTCTCGGTCTGCAAGGAAGCGCCCGTTTCGTAGAATTTCAACACTCCTCGACAATCGGAAGGGCCGTCGTGAACGAACCAGTGCCAGGGAAAATCGTCGAGATGTCCCGCCCGACAGGCCAGCATGAAACGTGTGGGCACCGCGGGTGCCGGTCGTCCACGATTCTTATCGCAAGTCACGTGTTCGTAGTGAGTCGTGTCCGGTCTGTAGGGATTGGTTCTGACTTTGAACAGTCCCGAATCCACCGTGGCGAGAGTGCCGCACTTCACGCAACGGAGCCATCGAGGAAAGACGAGTACCGGAACTCCCACCTTAGCTTCGGCCGAGAAGGGATCGGCCTCCTCGTTCTCCGGTATGGGTGGGAGAAAGAGGTTTTTCACCTGTGGACCGAGCGTCCTGCGAACGATGGAGAGCAGGCGGGCCTCTTCGACCCGCTCGCATCGACCGACGTCCCAATGATCCAGTCCCATCGTCACCACCGAAAGGTTCGGTAGGTCGATCATCGCACCGGGACCGTAGGTCCAGAGCAGTTGGCTGGGGCGTATCGATCCCACCACGTATCTATCGGCCATCGTTCTCCCCTTTCCTTTCGCGTATTCTCCATGTCGGCATGTCGCTCTCCTGCAGCGTTCTCTCTTCCAAGACGAGTCTCACGCCGGGCTCCACCTCCCGCATCGAGGTGGGTACCGTGAAGATATCCCAGGGTTCGACACCTGGCCGCTTCAACAACGCGGCGACCTCTCCTTTCTTCCTTTTCACGTCGTAACCGAGTCTGCGGCCTTTCTCGTTCGCCTCCTTCGTCCATCGATCCACCCGTTCCTCCATCATACTTCTAGCCAGTTGACCGGCGGATACATCCTTCACTCTTTCCATCCGCGCGACGATCTCCTCTTCCACGGACACGATTCTGGAGTCCGACGGACTCTTCAGCTCGCCGGCCCCCTCGTTGGGGGCCAACTCTTCGTATCTCGTACGTGCCATGGACACCATCGTACCCGTCAGTCCCCTGTCCATCGCTCTCGGAGAGAAAGGGGTCACCGATTGGGCCTCGACGTGCTTGTAGAAGCAATCGTGGTAGTGTTCGAAGGTTTCGTAGTGCGAAAGGTCGCGGGGTCTAGCCCAGGTGAGAACGGTGTAGACTATCCCGGGATAGGAACGCCCCACACGGCTGGTGGCCTGGATGTATTCGGCGGTGTTCTTCGGTTGTCCGTTGACCACCATGAGACCGATGCGGTCCACGTCGACGCCGACCGAGAGCATGTTGGTCGCCAGGACGATGTCCACGGCCGATTCTTTCCCTTTTTTCACCACTTTCCACCCGTCGCCATCGGCTCGCTCCACGACGAACGGCTTTTCGAGCTCGTCCAGCATCTTCGGAATGTCCGCGCTGGCCACCCTCGACGTGAGCTCCACGATGGTGGAGGGATCCCTCTGTGCCAGATGGGGCCTTTCGATGTTTCGATCCATCCGGACCTTGTAGGAGCGTGTCCGTACGTCGTCTTCGGCTAGACGGCGCATCCCTCCCAGTTCCCTCAAGGAGTTGAAGTAACCCACCAGAGTCATGTACGGATCGGCCGCCTCTCCGAAACGCTCCGCCAGTTCCTGCGCCGCCGTCAGGAGCGCGACGTAGACACGGATCAGCATGGCCGGACGGGAACTTCCCGCGGAAAAAATCCCCACGTACTTCCGCCCGGGCACTTCGTTCGTAGGACGTTGGACGGAAAAGAAGTTGTCTTCGATATCGATACCCGACGGCGGGAAGATCGAAACCCGTCGGACGAAGACGTTCTTCACCTGCTCGTCGGCCTTTCGTACCGTCGCCGTGGAAGCGACGATCTTGGGACGCACGCGCTTTCCGTCGCACTCCCAGGAACACGCGTCGTCCACCGCCGTTTCGTAGAGTCCCACCATCGTACCGAGTGGGCCGGAAATCAGGTGGAACTCGTCCTGAATCACGAGATCGGGTGGACGGAGCGGATCGATGGGCCTGGCTTTCGTCGCCTCCGAACGGCCCTTTTTCCGGTGATCGCCGCAATGGAGAGAATCCGGGGCGATCAGACCGTGACGGGGGCACTCCATCGTCGCCTTTCCGAAAAGCGTTCTCACCTCCCCTTTCCACGCCATCTGGGCGAACTTGTCGACCGTGGCGATCAGCATGGATGGAGGCCGTCTATAGAGCTCTTCGTCGACCACGACGACGGGAACGCCGATTCCAGGCGATCTTCTTCTGGAAAAATCGCATTTTCCACGCGGATCTCCACAGTACAGTACGGTACGCGTACGATCCTTGTCGACCTCTATGTCCCGTCCCGGTGCGATCTCCGAGCCGCACCAGGGACAGCTCGACAGCTGGGTCGGAGAGGAGGCGGTGACCTTCTTGCCGTTTCGTATCTCCTCTATCGCCCTATGAGCCTCTTCCGTCGTGTTGGGTGTCACTTTCTGTCCGACCCACAACCCGATGCGAAAAGGTTCCTCGCCCCACTTTTCGGGATTCCTTCTCCTTTCCACCTCCATGGCGCATATCAAGGTGGTCGCCCGTTGGAACTGCTGGATCGTCAGGAGACGCAAGGTGTATCGCATGATCACCCCGAGCCCTCGCGTCGCGTCGTATCCATCCGCCTTTCCCTGTAGTCTACGTATCCCCATCGCGAAGGCGGCGACACCCAGATAGGCTTCGGTCTTTCCTCCCCCTGTCGGGAACCAGAGCAGATCGGCGTAGGCTTCCAACGGCGAAGTTCGGTCACGATGCGTGGGATCGGCGAGTGCGGGAACCGAAAGCAGCAGGAAGGCGAGCTGGAAGGCACGCCAGGATCGGTTACCCGGAACTCGTAGCGAGTCGAGATCCACCGCCTTTCCTCGTCGCCGTTTCAGGGTGTAGATACTGTGGATGCGCTGTTCCGCCATCGCTCGATTGGCGAAACGAAAGGCTTCGAGCGCTCTTTCGTCCTTTTTCAGCGTTTCGACCCCCTCCACGAGCCGCTCATGGATTTCCCGGCACCGATTCATCGAATCCCGTGCACTTCTCCTTCTCGATTCGGGCAACTCTTCGTCGATTCGCGCTTCGTTCTCTTCGATCCATCGTGCGTAGTCGTCGGTGAGCGTGCGTAACGCCGTTTCCAAAGCTTCCACTTCCATCGAAGCCAGACGCTCCATGTCGAGATGACCTTTTTCGACCATCTCCCTCATCGCGGGACGATCCCGGTCTCGCAGACCCGGTGTCTCCGTGACGGCTATTTCCTTTTCGGGCATCGTCACGGTCTCCACACGCATCGCTCGCTCCGAATTCCCTTCGGAGACTTCGGCGTGGACGGATACGCCGTGACCGATGGCGAATTCCACCCGCTTGCGGTAGAGTGTCTCCAACGTCTCCCGCTCCGGATCGTAGGCACTCTCTTCGAGCACGGGACGTCTGCGGAAGATCGCCTCCCCTTCGGGGTGCGAAACCGAGAGTTTCGGCTGGAAGACCCACGCGGCGTCGCGATTTTCCAATGGTTCCTGCTGAGTGTCGACCAGAAAGAGCGTCACGAGTCTGTCGCCGTTCTCCAGAGGCTGCGAGATCTTTCCCTGTATCACCACGCCTGGAGCCGTTGGATCGGGTTCCTTCGGTTCCACGATTCCTTCCTTCACGTCGAGAACGATCTTCCCTCCACAGGGTATCCTTTTCCAGCAACGCAACGGTTTTTCGTTCTCACCCACTTTCGTCTCGCTTTCGGTCCTCTCGTAGCGCCCCCATTCCGCTTCCACGGACAGCTGCCGTACGGCGGCATCCACACAGAATGTGAGTCCGAACGACGAGGGGACGAGCGACTGGTTGGAAGTGGTGTCGACCTCTTTCGTCGAGTCGTCCTCGTTCGACTCTTCCGCCGAATCCAGTTCCACCATCTCCGTCTGTTCCGGTTTCGCGTTCACCGGTGCGAGTTTACCCATCAGATAGCGCTCACGCACGCTCATGCCGATAATCTCTTCGTGCGGTCCCATGGCGGGTCCCAAAAGATCGTCCTGCACGGCGAGCTGCAGCAAGGACCGTATATACGCCCTCTCCATCGGATCTTTCCCTTCGATCGGCGGAATCTCTTCGAAAGAGACCCCACAAGCACGACGACACGCCTCTTCGAATCGATCGTGGCCCAGACGTCGGACGACGATATTTTCAGGTGACGATTCCAGTCCGAGTTCCGCCAGTGACATGAAAGAGTCCAGTCGATGGATCTTGTCGAAGTAGAAGGTCGTCTCTTTCGTGGTTTCACGGATACGATAGATGCGAGCGAAAGCGACGATGCCGTCGGTATCGTTCACGAGTAGGAAAGCATCACCTTCTTCGATATCGGGGAAGGAGATGCTTCCAGTGTGACGAAAGGTCACGTGGAATCTTTTCAGAATCGTATTTCGGGTGATTTTCAATATCCAAGCGGTGGTATTGTTCATAGGCATCATGTTGTTTCCTTTTCTTCGGTAGTGGGCAGACACAATTCCTTTACAACCAAATCTTTGATAATAGCATTCGCTTCTTCGTCGTATGCATCGAACTCGTAAGAACTTCTCAGAAAAGTATTGATGTCTTGATGAGTCTTGTGATAATCTTTCAAATAATCCTCAAGTACTTTCGGTATTGGCTGTCCACATGTCATCGACAACATCTCCAAAGACTCTATATCCATAATGTAAAAATCGCTCATTGTGACGGCAGTACGTACTTCTTTGACCAAGGATGCCATTACGAGATGAGGGATATCGTAATAAACCAATATTTTGACGATTTTTTTAGCTCGTTCCGTTTCGGTCAATCTGCATTTCACGAATCTTTCAATGTTCTTTTCCGACTTCGACACGTCGTCTTTCATTCTTTCCAAATGCGTCGGCTCCCTTTCCTTTAGTAGTCCCAGAGAAAAAGGTGTGCTTTTACATTCGATACAGAGTATGTAATCGTCGGTTTTGAACACGATATCCGGCTCGTCGTACTCGTTCTTGCCTACTTTGTATTTTTCGTTACCACCTATGAATCCATCCAAGTCGTTTTCTCTGTCGTATCGAAAAAAGAGATCACGAACGTAATCCTCGAATAGTGGTCCCGCATATCTCGATTTGAATTCGATATCCGCGAATTCTTCGGTCATCGTTCTATAGAAGCCCCTCAGCTTGAGATATTCTTTATATGCGGTGTAGGAAACCAAAGTATACGTTCCATTTTCGTTGTCGATCATTGGATAGAAATAAGAAACTTTTGGCAATCCTCTGTCGAACGCTTCACGTTGCTCCCATCCGTACCAAGATCCGTCCGGTGTTTGTCTCAATGAAAAATATCTCTTCCTGAACACCTCCCTCCTCAACGCTATCAGATTGAAAAAAGATTCGATCTCTTCCGAACTCACATCGATAGACTTGCAAAAATCGATAAAAGAATTCTTATCGATCGTTCCACTCATCTTTTCATCCTTCGAAAGAAAGGTGAAGAGTACCCAGGACAGAATGATGCTTTTTTTGAGTGATAGACCTTTTCTCTCTTCGAAAATTTCGTTTATTTCTTCGTTGATAGCATAAATTTTATGGAATCTCACAAAAGACGACATATATTTATCTTGCAATTCCATTTGTTCGTATATTATAGGTAGTATCAAATCAGCCAAAGGGTCGATTTTAGGAACACGATGTACGTGAATATCATTGAATGTATTGTAAAGTTTCGAAAAAAGCAATCTATCTGAATGTGAAACTTTCTGTCCCTCCACATTCGACCAATACTCGGTATCTATGAAAAGCCTTTTCCTCCCATGGGCATAGACGACATACATTTCCAGAATGTAACTCGAGAATATTATCGTCCGTAACCATCTCGTTTCGTCAGGGTCTTCGATCGTACCGGTTATTCGATCGATTTTCTTGAAAGGATCGATTCCCTTGTCACCCAATGCACCGAAACGATCGATAGCCAAAAAAACTCCATAGTTGTAAGGTTCATACGACAGTTCTCCAACAAAACGAATCAATTTTTTCAATTTGGACATCGTTTCTATATCTATACGAACGAATCCGGATCACTATCTTCCATTTTTTTCGTGACGACGGTGGTACCGTCGCAATCGGAGGTTTCTACGTAGTTGTCCTCATCCGATGCTTCTGTCACCTCTGTCAAAATCGTATCCGCTGCTGAATAGGTTTTTGTCCTCATATCGGTTTCGTAATTCGAAATATAAGGTTTTTTATACATCCTTCATTCCCCTTTCGTAAAGCTTGTCTTCATCGCTGATTTCGATTGTACGAGTAAGTGTAGTATCGTCCTTCGACAATTTCTTCTCCTCGTTGGACGACCTATTTTCATTGTCTTTCTCTTCATATTTGGATATATAGGGCTTTTTCATCGTATCTACCTCCATAAAAATTTGAATATCGTCAAAATCAAATACCAAAAAAACAATATTCTTATAAATTTTTCGGTATTCAATATAAAATTGGTGTCTTTCCAAGAATATTTTTGAAGTCGTAAAAATTTGGTGTACCAAAGATAGTACAAACCTTTTTCTTCGTTGTCGATTTCATCCCTGAACGTCGAATATTTCATCAATCTATAACCACCTACACCGATATAGGCCAGGAGTATGACCACGATATTGAGCAAATAAAGCATTATCAGTCCATATAGAAGATGTTCGATATCCAATCTGAGTCCATTGCCGTCGAAATTGTCAATTCTGCTAATATATACCGACATTATGGCGGCGACGATCGTTATATAGAAAGTCGCTTTGATGGAGGCGGTATTTCTTATTTCCGAGTAATATTGACAACGGGATTTCAAAAAATCGACATGTCGACCGATATCACCGTTTCTGACTTTACTCCAACTCTTGGAAAAATTTTTTTCGATATCCTTTTCCATTCGTTTTATCTCGGGATCGTTTATGTCTTCGATCAGCTTCAACACTTTGATGAAACTGAATCCATCCGTGTCTGAATATGAAAATAGATATATTTTATAAATACCGAAAGGAATATAGATCAATGAAATTCTAAGTGATTCCGTGAAGTTCATCACTTCATGAAAATATCTGTCCTGACTGATTTGTAGAATAGGAAGTTCCGATAAAAGAGAATCCAGGAAATTGAAAACAACCATGTTTCGATATTCGCACTTCAACCCTTTTGTCGTCATTGCAATTAAAGAAAGTAAAAAATATACGATCAGAAATTTATCAGGCATTCAGGTACTCCAGAATATGTTTGGATATATCGAGTGACAATTTTTTTTCCAACCATAACCATTGACCGTTTGGATTGCATTCCAAGAAACGATATTTACCTTTCGAAAAAATATAGTCGAAACATCCAAAACGCATGCCTATTTTTTTCAAGAATTTTTTACATTCTTTTTCGACATCATACGGAGTAGGTATCAATTCATATATGTTATTATGTTCGTTTTTCCTCCAGTCTGTCTTATCGGAAGCGATTATTTTTACAGTGTAGAATTTGTCGTCTATCACAGTGACTCTAAGTTCGTATTCCTTCTCTACATATTCTTGAAGATATATCGGAGAAAGTTCGATGTTTTCGATGGTGTCGGTAACGATTTTATTCGTTTGGACGATCGCATTTTCATTGAGCTTTCCCGTGGTAACGGGTTTCACGATCCAATCACCCCTCTCTATAGTCGATGTCGCGTATTCGGGATCGTTCGTTATCGAAGAGTTCGGAACGTCGAATCCAAGTTCCTTGGCTAAAAAAAGTTGATATATCTTGTTTTCGGTTCGTCTGAGGATGTATGGCTTCGTCAGCACTTTACCGACGAAGCTATCGACAAGACCTGACACGAATCCATATATTTCTTTGAGCATATATGAACGATACCTCTTGTCATATTCGTTCAGTTCCGGAAAAAAAATCTTTCTGAAATAGATCGAGGATATATCATTGAACAAATCGTTGGAACAAAAATTTTCGGACACGAATTTCACTTTTTGTGTACCACTTGTAGTGTCTATCGAAATCCCGTATTTGTCCATTCTATCTATATCGAATCTTACGAAACTGAAATCGTCCTCGTATTTTTCGATCATATAATCCACGGTTCCATCGAAAGAAGAAGCGACCACGAAAATCGGTTTTTTCAAAACAACCCTCCTGCGTCTCTTTTCACTCTCTTCCCGCCACCTTTCTTCCTGGCGGCTTCCTCTTCGACTTCCTTACGGTGGCGTTCTTCGTTGAGATCGAGGAGGCGTTTCAGGATCTCGAGGCGGGCTTTTTCGGAGACGGTGAAGCGGATCCGGTCCTTTTCGGGAAGGTATGGGACTTCGTGGAAACCGTGTTCCAGGTCGAGGTGTATCCAGCCGTAGGCCTCCTTGACCGCTTCGTCCATTTCGACATGGAGTCGGCGTAACTCTTCGATGTCGTGGTCCTTCACGGTGGGATCGTGGAAGAGGTTGTAGAGATCGGTCAAGCCGATCCAGCGGTCGAGCATGATCTTTCTTCTGTTTTCGTGGTAACGCTCGCCGATGGTTTCGAGTTTCGCGACGACGGGATCGTCGAAATCGACCTGTCGCCAATCGGGATGCAACGCTACCGGGAACGGGAAGGTTTCGAAACAATCGGAGGGGGTATAGCGAAGCCTCGTTTCAAGTGTCGAAGCGTTCTTCCACGTCCATTCGTTATGGAAAGCGGATTGGAGAAGGGCAAAGTAGGAAAACTTTTCATAAGCTATAACAACGACGGCATCTGAAAAAATAATAGTATTGGAAATTAGTGCGACAGTAAGCATTTTTGAAACACGAGGAATAATACAAACTTTTTTGAATGGTTCTTTTGGCCATTCTCCTGCTGGATGTTTCTCAAATAAATTTCCACGACCGATTGCATGAAACATTCTAGACCCATTATGTTCAAATTGCCACCATAATTTTCTAATAGATTCCGTGGTAATTCTCCAAGAACCATCTTCTTTTCTTTCTTCTCGAACAGGCTTCACTCGTTCCTCGACAATCGACAACACTATTGGATAGTTCTTGGCTTTATCCAGCGGCCAATCCCAAAAATTTATCACATATCTACTAGGTTGTTGGACTGGTGAGGAAGTGAAATCTCGTCCATTCATGAAAGGTTGAACGACAATTTCGTATTCATCATGTTCGTCAAGTATTCTTTCTCCTTCGATTTTGTCGAGAATAAAGCCTGTTCCTCGTGTAATACATCCTTGAAAAGTCCTATCGTGATTGTTTTTCAATTTAGTCGGAGTTCTATCGTCTTCATCCGTAAGAAAGCTATTGATTTTCGATACGTTGTTTTCATTTAATATAATCGAACCCTTCCATTCGTTGGACTTCATCAAATGAATTCGGCTCGTCACTACGGCGGCGTTGCCAGGCCATCGTTCATTCGGATAAGCTCTGACGATCAAAGCATCTTCTTTTTCAAGTAAATTTTTCAAGCCAACTTCTCGTGTGATACCTTCCGCGATGGTATTCGTAGCCAACAGACCAAATAGTCCTTCATGTTTCAACAATTCATACGCTCGCAAAAAGAAATAGGCGACAAGATCGGCTGCACCATCTTTTTTGGCGATATTTTCCACGAGATAATCTCGATAAGTTTTTCCAAACATGGAAGTTATTTTTCTTCCACCTAGAAACGGCGGATTGCCCACGATCGCGTCGAATCCGTCGGCATCGACGAAGACTTCGGGAAACTCCAACGCCCAGTGGAAAGGCTTTCTCGGTGGTGCTCCTTCGGGTAGGTCGATGGAGAGGTCGTTCTTCGCCGTGGCTTCGATTCGCGCCAGGGCATCGTGGTCGCCTTCGAGCGCTTCGGCCACCTCGGCGGAGAGCGCTTCGAGAGTGCGTACGAGATCTCTCGTCTTGCCGCCGGTTCTCAGAACTTCACCGACGAAAGCGTCGGCCACGGTCTTCAGAGCGGCGAGTCGACGTTCGGCTTCCGCGTCGATGCGCCCCATCTCCCGAACGTCTTCGATATCGCGGATCGCGATTTCGCGCAACGTCTTTCGCATGTTCAAGACCTCTCGCAGCTCCTTTCGTAGGATCGGAGCGAAGAGCGTGGGTCTGGCCCTATCGGGATCCATGGAGAACGTCTCCAGCTTCCGGATATCCTCCACGCCCAGGAGCGAATCCCCCACCTTGAAGGCATGGTCCAGGAAACCGAAAGGTCGGTCCTTGGCGAGTGTGACCAGCCAGATGGAGAGTTTCGCCAATTCCACAGCCATGGGATTCAGATCCACACCGTAGAGACATCGCTCGGCCACCAGTCGACGCGCCACGAGGAGTCGTTCGTCGATGTCGGACACCATGGGTTCCTCGTCCATAAGAGTCGCCTTCACCTCCCCGTCGATCGTCACGCGATACCCCTCGCGTTCCGCTTCGTTCCAGGCTTCCACCAGGCGTTCGGCCAGATAACGACAGACCTGCACCAGGAAGGCTCCCGATCCCATGGCCGGATCGCAGATCTTCAGGTCGAGGATCTCCCGTGCGGATCGAAGTCTCCACTCCTCTTTCGGTCTCCCTTCCGCGGGGCCTTCGTAGAGGACGGGCTCCAAGGTGGTGGCGACGACCGCTTCGGTGAGAGATTTCGGCGTGTAGTGGGCACCCGTGGCGGCACGATCGCCCCCGGGAACGACGGCGAAGGAACCGTCGCCGTATACCACGAATTCACCCCAGGCGTCCCGACGGAGCAGATGGGCGAAAGGAGCGACGCGATCGGCGAGTGCCGTGTCTCCATCACAGGCCTGGAGCACCTCGGAATACAACGTGTCGTCGACCTCTTCGGAGAGCTCCTTCTGCAACGCGGAGAGCGAACGTCCAGTGAGATCCTTCAACTTCTTCGCGGCGGTTTCGACACCCGTGTCCATCCACCTTTCGAGATCTTCGAGACCGACGGTGGGATCGTGTATCTTGCTGGAACCTTTCAGACCCAGCGTCGCTCCGTGGACTCGTCGGACGGTGTAGTCGAGCAGACCTTCGTAGACGTGGCCGATCTGTTCGACGTCGAGCCCCTTGTAGGAGAGTTTCGTCACTCCGCCCGAACGTTCGAGGATCTGGAGGGCGCGTAGGGCCAGAAGGACGGTCCGATTGTCGATGGGAAGGGGTTCGGCGTTCTCTTCCTTCCAACGGGATCCTTTCGATCTGCCTTCCAGAAAGGGAAAACGGTCCGGATCGAAGAGGGAACCACCCAGAGCCGGCATACGCATGCTCTCGTGCTCCACTCCATCGTAGACGGCACGAAAGAGCGCCAGCAGTCTCGACCATGCGTCGTAGCGGCGCTCCAACACCTCCGCGCCGTGACGGTCGCGTTCCTCCTCGAGTTTCGCCCGCAATCCCGAAACGGCGTAGTGCTGGTCGTAGAGGGGATCTCCCAGTGGCAGCAACGATCGTTCCTCGGCCGAAAGCAGGAAGACCAGGCGCATCATCACCGTCAAGGCCGCTTCGTAGAGCTCTTCGCTCTCCACATCCCGGAGCAGTTCCCGATTTCGGTCTTCGTCGGCGCGGTCGAGTGCCTGTACCAGCACCTCCACGGCACGACGGACCTGTTCGCCCAGAGTGACGGTGACCTCCTCCTGTCGTTCCAGGGTAGCGTCGATCATGGCCTCCAGACGTTCATCGTCGGGTCCGTAGAGACGGCGCACACCGAGTAGTGTCGTGAAGGCGCGAAGCGTGTCGGGTTCCTGGAACCAGAGTCTGGCGTACCAGGTAACGGTGGAGGCCACCGATCCAGCGGGTGCGTTCACCAACGTCCAACGCTCCCCGTTCGTGACGAGGCCGAATCGTACGCCGACGGCACGACAGAGCGCCGTCATACGCTCCACGGTGGTAGCGGGCCAGCCATCCTTTTCGGGAACCGAGTCCGGAGTCGACGAGGGTGGAAGGATACGAACGAGAAAGGATGGGATCTTCTCTCCTTCTTTCACTATCGCCATGTCGACGTGGAAACTCGCGTCGTAACCGGCCGGTTCGTAACGGTACGCCTTTTCGTTCACTTTCACGCACTCTCTCTCGTCGTAACCCAGAGCCTCCGAGAGTACCATGTCGATCCAGGCACGGTGCAGCGCGTCGAAGTCGGGATCGTCGCCGTAGAGTGCGTCCTCCCACTCGTCGAAGGCGATTCCCAGACGTTTTCGCAAGGAAGCGTCGACGGTTTCGAGTCCTTGCGGCAGAACCTCCCTCAATACCTCGACCGAGAGGAAAGGGCCCGATATCTCCAGAAGGGAGAGCCACTCGTAGTGTCTCACGTCGCGACTCATCGCCCACCCCCTTCGTAGATTTCGGCGGGAACCAGGAACGTCACGGCGACGGGGAAGGTGCGGTGGCGCCGGTCGGCGTATCTTCTTTCGATCGTTTCGATCTCCTTCTTCTTCTCTTCAGGGATGCGTTTCAGACGTCTTTCGAGAGCCCGCTCGTCCTTGACGAACTGTGCCCGCTCCTCTTCGGCGAAGTCGAAGAGCAGCTGTGTCGGTTTCTTCATCTCCTCCAGTTCACGGCGTATCGTCTCCTCGAGTTCGTCGAAGATTTTCGTCACGTCTCGAATTTCTCCGTCCCTGCGGCGATCGAGGGCGTTGTGAAGATGTTCCAGGCGCTCCTTGGAGCGCGCTTCGGCGGCACGCAGGATGGCCTCGCCGTGGCGGTCGTATCTTCTCTTCAGAATATCGGCGAGTACGGGGTCGGGCGAGATCGGTACGGCGACGTCCAACCATTCTTCCATGGTTCCCAACGTCCGTATACGGGCGTGGGCGTTCTCTCGCAGATACCCGCCGGAGAGAACGATCTCTTCGTGGAGAGTCGCGAAATCCCCTCCCGTCACCACGAGGCGCGAACGCAGGATGGCGACGATCTCCTCAAGCCCTTTCACGGCGCGGACATCGGCTCTGTGGAGCTTCCCCACGTCTTCGGGACTCCAGAGCTCCTCGCGCAACAGGCGCAACGACATCTGGACGAGCTTGTGCTCGAGATGGACGAGCACCACGTCTTCACGTCCTTTGGCGACCTCGTAGTCGAACGTGACGGGGCGGAGTTCGTGGGTGAAAGGATGGTGCAGTCCTTCCAAGGCCTTGGACCACGAACCGGACAGTGGTGGAACACGATAGAGGCTTCCCTCCGGATATCCTTCCATGGAGACCGGCTCCAAAGGGGGTTTTCCCGCCAGTTCGAGAGCGAGAGAGACGGCGCGACGCACGTACTCCGGCGAGAGGTGGTAGTCTCTTCTCGTCTCCACGAGTTTCGCGTGGAGCTTCGCGATACGTTCCTTCGTCGCCCGTTCGGTGGCGAGTATCCGTCTGGCCTTCTCGGCCTTCTCTTCCGCCCGTTTCGTGTCGAGTTCGCGACGGCGACCGAGCATCGCCTCTTCGATCTGTTTCGCCACCACGGAGCCGACGCTACCGAGATCCTCCCGAATCGCGTTCACCTTCATGGCGGCTCGCATCAGGAATTCCATGTCGCCGGCGAGCGAGGAGAATTTCCCGCCCGAAGCGCTCTCTCGTTCGTAATCCTTGCCGACGGGATGCCAGACGACGACTTCGGAAGCCTTCTGTCCATGCCGGTCTATACGGCCGTTGCGCTGTTCCATGACGTTGGGGTTCCAAGGAATTTCCACGTGAACGAGGTAGTGGCAGTGGTTCTGCAGGTCGATGCCTTCGGAAGCGGCGTCGGTGGCGAGAAGAATCCTTACCGGAGAGATGGCCGGATCGGTCTGGAAGGCAGCTTTGATCTCCTCGCGCTCGTCGCTGGGCGTACCACCGTGCAGGATGGCGAGGCGCTTTCCACCGTATCCGTGGGAAACGAGGATCTCCTGCAACCAGTTCTGAGTGGCGCGGTATTCGGTGAAGAGAACGACCCGCTCGTCGTTCCATTCGCCATGATCCTTCAGATGGTTTTCGAGCCAGGATAGAATCGCTTCGGCTTTGGAATCGGCACGACCCTCGGCGATGGAAACCCAGGAGAGGAGCTCTTGCAACATTCCCTTCTCTTCGTCGTCGAGAGGCACGGTCGCTTCGCTCGCCAGCTCCACCGCTTCGTCGAGCGCCTCTTCGTGACGTCCTTCGTCGGCGTATTCCTCCGCGGCTTCGGCGATCGCCTTGTGGAGGATCTTCTCGTCGACCACCGTCTTTCGTCTCTCTCTCACGCCCTTCAGGACCCGATCCGCGTATTTTCGAAGGGTCGTCGCGAAGGCCCGTGGTGAGGAGAAGAGACGTTTCTTGAGAAGTTTGAGCACGAAAGTTTCGCCGAAGGCCCAACGCGTTCCCTCGGAGCGTGCGATACGTGAAAGGGTGTAGCGTCGCAACGTTTCGTGCGCTTTCAATTCCTCCTCGTCGTAGTCTATTTCGAGCGCTTTCAGGATACGCCGGGGATAGAGAGGCTTACCTTCGGCGTCGACGAGATCGCTCTTGAGACGGCGTACCATCACCTTTTCGAGGGTTTTTCCATCGGGAACGACGTTGCGCGCGAAGCGGCGATCGTCGAGCAGTTCCAGAAGGGAGGTGAAGGATTCGGTGTAACCGTTGTGCGGCGTCGCACTGAGGAAGAGTCGATGCTCGAAGTGAGGCGAGAGCAGACGCATCGCCTTCGTACGCAGACTTTCGATGGCGTATCTTCCCGTACCGGAGGGAGCGACGTTGTGAGCTTCGTCGACGATCAACACGTCGAAGCGTCTGGGGTAGGTGACGTGAGGAGGTAGTACGTCACGGAGGGTGCGAAGACCTTCGCCGGTCTTGATCCAGTCCATGGAGACGATCAGGCGCGGAAAGGAGGTCCAGGGGTTGGCGGTGACGCCTCTTTCCCTTCTGAGCCCGCGGATATAGTCGGTATCGACGATCCGGAATTCGAGGCCGAATTTCTCCCACATCTCCGTCTTCCACTTTATCTGAAGGGACGCCGGACAGACCACCAGTACGCTACGTGCACGGTGACGCACGAGAAGTTCCTGCACGACGAGTCCGGCTTCGATGGTCTTTCCCAGTCCGACATCGTCCGCGATCAGAAGAGTGACACGGGACATGTCGATGGAGCGCACCAGTGGATCGAGTTGGTAGTCCTCGATGGCGATACCACTCCTGAAGGGAGCCTGGAGAAAGTTTCGATCGGCGTTGGTGACGGCACCCCATCCGACCGCGTCGAGGAAAGTTTCCAGTCTTTCGGTATCGTCGAAACCCGTGAGTTTCGGAAGACTCGCCCTTTCGAGAACGCGTGCGCCCGGTTCGATCTGCCAGATCACCTGTAGCTCCTCTCCGAGGGAGTCTTCGTCGATGGAAGCGAGTGTGACCAGATGCTGGTTCGCCATCGCCGAACCCTCGATCGCGGATACGATCCATCGCCGTCTACGTACTTCCACCAATTGACCGGGTTCGGGAAGCCTCCCGATCGATAGACGATCCTCGGGTGTCCTCATGCCACGTTCTTTCCATGTGTATGTCGTCGAACGTGTTCCACGAGACTCGCACCGATCGCTTCGGCGAGCGTCACGGGAACGGCGTTCCCGATCATCCTGCCTATCGTCTTCATATGGATGGGAGCATCGGGCGGAACGAATTCGTAATCGGGCGGAAATCCTTGGAATATCGCTCCTTCCCGCAGGGAGATGGCTCTATCCTGCTCCGGGTGGCCGAAACGGCCGTTGCCGTATCCGTAGAACTGAGTGGTCATCGTGGGTGCCGGTTCGTCCCACGTCATTCGAGCGTAGACTCCCGGATAGGTCTTGCCGGAAGATTTTCTGTGACATTCGGCCACGAGATGCGGGGGCCAATCGCGCCAGGTACCACCGGGCTTCGAATGACGGATGCGTTCCTCGTTGAGAGGGGACAGAGCGGAGCAGCGATGCAGGGGATCGTTCGGGTCGGCTTCTCCATGTCGTAGAGGCGGGAGCTCCGCGATGGCGTCACGAACGGTTCTGGTCGTCGTTCCGAGCCATTCGGGAGAGAGCATTTCGATCTCCCCGATTCTAGAAGCGAGAAGAACGAGACGTTTTCGACGCTGAGGCAAACCGTACACGGATGCGTCCACGACGTCGCACCAGACGCGATAACCGTTTTTCTTCAATTTCTCGACGAAATCGTCGAACACGTCCCGATCCTTCAGTCCCGGGACGTTCTCCATCGTGACCAGTTCGGGATTCACCTCTTCGACGAGTCGTCCGAATTCCGACAACAACCACCAACGACGATCGGTCGGACAGGCCTTCTGGTTGTACGTCGAGAAAGTCTGGCAAGGTGCACAACCGGCCAACAGACGTGTCGAACCCCCGCCATAACGTTCCAGCAGTTCCTCTCCAGTCACCTCGTCCACGGACTTCACGAGAAAATCGGCCTCGTTGTTCTTCACGTAGGCATACTCGCAAGCGCGGTCCACGTCCACCCCGAGTCGTACGCGGATCCCAGCACGCTTCAATCCGTGGGTCAATCCTCCCACCCCACAGAACAGGTCTATCGCTTCGATTTTCACTCATCTTCTCCAATCGATTGATGTATTTTATTCTATCCAAAAACCGTTCAGAAAAAGAGAAGAGGATCCTATGAATATGGAGTTGATGAAAACGGCAAACGGCAAATGGTTTTCGAATGGGCGCAGTCTATGACAAGACCCCTCCCTTTCTGCACACCTAAGCCGCTAAACGAAATACCTCTACAGGTGTTTTTTATCGCAGCGCCGAATGTTTGCGTTTGTGGTTGTAGAAGTCGATCCAGTCTCCGATGATTTTGGTGGCCTCCTTGAGCGATTTGAAGTTGTGATGCCAGATGCACTCCTCTTTGATGGTGCGGAAGAAACGCTCGATCATGCCGTTTTGTCCTCGGCTCCGCCTGCGGGGCTGTCGCCTTCGGCTCGGACGCTCTGGGATGTAGGGCGTGATGAACTCCTGGGAAAGATTGTAATCTTTGACCGTTTTGGCGAACGACTTGCTGGTGAAGACCAATCCGTTGTCGCTTCGCAAGGTGATCTCTCTTTCCACCCTTTTGAGTCTGCCGAAACGGTAGATGAGCCCCTCCTGCAGTGCCGCCTCCGCCGTCTTGGCTTTGCCGCTTTTTGAGAGCCTCCAGCCCACAATCTCTCGGGTACAGGTATCGATGACGGCGGCCAGGGTGCTCCAGCCATCCTTTTGGCTCCATACGCGGGTCATGTCGATGGCCCATCTTCGATCGGGAATCTGTGAGCGTGAGGGCATCGCCTTGGCCCTTGGCCTATGGCCTTTGGAACGTTTTCGCACCTGCCAGCCTTTGAGCCGCAGAATGCGCTGGACCACCTTTTTGTTCATTCCCACCAGCAGGGCCAGGCGCCGGTAGCCGTAGGTCGGAAACTCGTTTATTTTCTCCTTGACTTTTCTGACGCGCTCTTCATCCAGTTTCGGCGTTCTTTGGATGGGCTTGTAATAGAAACTCCTACGAGGAATGTCGAACAGACGACAGAGCTTCGTGATGCTGATCGGATGGCCTTCATTTCTCATTTCGCTCTGAACTCGCATCACTTCTTCTCTTCCCCTACAGAAAAGTCGTACTTTTTTCTCGAAGAGAGTGATTCGCTGCGCGAACCGCTTCGCTTCACAAGAAAGCGATGTTCTCCAACGTCAGCTCTCCCATGACCTCTTTCATCGCTTTGATCTTCTCTTCGTACACTGCGGCGATATCTTTCGGTCTGGCCCGCAACTGGTTCTCCATCCCCGCTCGGGCCTCCTCCATCCACTCTTCAATGGTGGCGGGTGTCAGATCATACTTGCGCGACACTTCGGCCACGGTCGTCTTGCCCTAGAATATATCCATCACGATATCCATTTTCTTTTTGGCCGTAAAGCGTTTGATCTGTGGTTGCTGTTCTTCCAACTTTTTGCTCCTGTATTTCCTGTATTATACATTGTGCAGTTGGGCTGGGGGTCAGTATAAAAACTCATTTGATACCGCATACGCGAGGGAGTTCGGGAGATGGCTCAATCCGGGTTGTTCAGCCAAGAAGTAAGTATATTATCGTTTATGTTTATTATAAATTATAATTAATCTCACTTTAAGAGAGTTTCTTTACCGTTCATCAAAAACAAAAGGAAATCGAATGCGGATCAATCTCAAAACCAAAAGGCGTCATGCCATTGCGTCGACAAGGCTCCTCCCGAAAACGGCATATCGCTTTCTTCATAGAAAAGTTGTCTCCTGCAAATATCCGTGAAGCGGAATCTCTCAGGGACAAGACATTCCCCAATCCCGACAATGGGGAAGAACAACTGCTCAGGGCAAGCCTCGAGGCCGTAAAATATTCCAATGTTCTTCTTCGAAACGATGTAGAAACTTTGTCTTACCGGGTCGCAAAGGACCAAAGCAGCTTCAACGTAATCGGATTGACAGGTCTTTATACGGAGATCGGGGACGATCCTGACAACTGCTGGCTGGGGTGGTTTTGCGTGCAGGAAAGGTTCAGGGGTTTTGGCATCGGCAAAAAACTGCTCGATTTCTCCATCGAAATGGCAGGGAAAATGGGGAAAAAATGGTTGCATGTATATACATATGATTCAAACACATTTCGTCCCGCGATCAATCTGTACAGGAAACACGGTTTCGAAATGTATAATGAATCGAAAGCAGGCGGTAATAGAATATATTTGAAAAGAAAAATCGACAAAGGAGATTTCAAACGCACAAACGAAATAACATAGACAAAAAGACGACTTTCGACAAAAAACCTTTAGTAGTCGCCAATTAAAATTTTGAAGTGGTGCGGACGAGAGGACTTGAACCTCCACACCTTGCGGCACCAGATCCTAAGTCTGGCGTGTCTACCAATTCCACCACGTCCGCGGTTGTATTGAAATATCAATGAAGTGGTACGCCCATCAGGATTCGAACCTGAGACCTACGGCTTAGCTTACCATCTACAGTTTTCACTGCCCCGTTTACGGGTTTGTGGTCTGGACCATCTCTTCACCATCTCAGGTGTTGCACGTATGGCCTCTACGGAACTCTGCGATAATCTTCAAGCAGTTTTACTCCCGCTTTCTGATTATTTCTCGGTGCTTCTACCCTCAAGGTGACAGATCTGTTGAATCGCTTTGGATCAAAATAGTAACATCGATCCATCTGAGGCACATAGATACAATAAATATCTATCTCTTCTTTATTGACCGAATTCTCATGAATACCATGCCTGTCCGCCCATGAAGAACGGAAATGTATGGTAACCGATCCTCTGCTGTCAACAGCTCTATATTTGACCTGTACCCTCTTGAATTGACCCTCTTTGTATATACAAAGATCGAATGGGGCATGTTCCGTTTGGGGCAGCAGGATCATATAACCCTGCTCAAACAGGTCGACTTGAGCCTTCAAAACACCTAAGTCGCCTTTGGTTTTGGTATGGTGCATACTACACAACCTTTTGCGACTACAGATTTCCTCGGGGTTGCCATCAGCACGATCTGTTAAGGGTTCCCCGATACAGTGCAATCCACTCTATAGGTTCCGTTTCCCTATAGAGGCTCCTTTTTTCGTATGTAACAATAGCTAAAGGCCGTTGCTCTATCCAGCTGAGCTATGGGCGCTCAAGTTTGGATTGACGGTGGCGCGCCCGGGAGGAGTCGAACCCCCAGCCTACGGATCCGAAGTCCGTCGCTCTATCCAATTGAGCTACGGGCGCTGAAAATTGGGGTGTTTGCCTGGTTGTCAACGATGGGGTGGATGATGGGAATCGAACCCACGACCTCCAGAGCCACAATCTGGCGCTCTAACCGACTGAGCTACACCCACCATCTAAGACTTTGCGTGGTCGGGGTGAAAGGATTCGAACCTTCGACCCCCTGGTCCCAAACCAGGTGCGCTAACCAGGCTGCGCTACACCCCGTCCAAAAGTGGACTGCAATTATAGTCAAAAAGCTTTTTGTTGTCAACAAAATGGTATAATTGTCGCTATTTTTCAGAAGCTGAATGAAGATAATATACAAAAGGCAGACAACGATGAAAGTGGCACAGTTCAGTCGAATAGGATTCATCATGGCGGCTGCGGGTTCGGCGGTAGGCCTGGGCAATATCTGGAAATTCCCCTATATGACCGGAGAGTATGGGGGCGGGGCTTTCGTACTGGTCTATCTCATCACAATCACTTTTGTCGGCTTTTCTGTCATGGTAGCCGAAATGCTTGTTGGCGCCCTGGGCCGGCTCGATACGGTCGGAAGCTTCGAGAAGCTGGCACCGCCGAATCAAAAGGGGTGGAAATATGCCGGTTTCATGGGCTTCAACGGTCTTATTATCATGACATTTTATTCCGTCGTCATCGGCTGGATTTTCTACTATCTTTTCGAAATCTTTTCGGGACTTCCGATTCAGACGGATCAGGCAAAAGCGGCTTTTGACGCGCTGGTGGGCGAGAAAGCGGGAATCCAGATTTTCTGGCATACGGTCGCGGTTATCATCGTGGGATATATCGTCCACAAAGGGATCAAGGGCGGTATCGAAAAATTCAATCTGATTCTGATGCCAACCCTGTTGCTGATTCTTTTCGGGATGCTGGCATACGCCATGACACTCGACGGCTTTTCGAAGGCTTGGGATTTCATGTTCGCGTCCGACTGGAGCAAGATCAACTCCGAGGCGATCGTCCGGGCGGTGGGACACTCGTTTTTTACCCTCTCGCTCGGCATGGGGGCCATCATGACCTATGCCGCCTCTCTACCGAAAAACGCCAGTATTACCAAAACCGCCTTTATCGTCACATTTATGGATACGCTGATCGCCCTGGTGGCGGGGCTTGTCATCTACAGCTTCCTCTTCCACGAAGGCGCACCCGCTGCCCAGGGGCCCGGTCTGGTCTTCATCTCGCTGCCGGTGGTTCTCTCCAACTTCGGCACGCTGGGCACGGTGCTCGCACTGCTCTTTTTCCTCGCCCTCGCTTTTGCGGGACTGACATCGGCCATATCGCTTGTCGAACCGGTGGTTCAGTACCTCATCGACCGTTTCGGCTGGACACGCCACAAAGCGGTCATTTTCTCTTCTTTGCTCTATTGGCTGGTGGGTATCGGCGCGCTGCTGAGCTACACGAAAGCGTGGGGCGCACTCTTCTCCATCGGCGGAAAGCCGCTTTTTGACATACTCGAATATACGACCGACTCGATTCTGCTGCCGCTGGGCGGATTGCTTATCGCGATTTTTGTAGGATATATCCTGCAGAAGGAGCGCGTTTACGCCGCTCTCGAACACGAGATGGGAGAAAAATATTTCAATGTATGGCGTTTCAGCATACGCTACATCGCACCGATTGCGCTGGTTTTCATGATGCTGAATCTGATGGGAATTTTGAACATATAAAAATTCCCTTTCTTTTTATTGAATGGATTTGCGTAGGGGATGGGTCAAGCCATGCACTCGTCTCAGCGCATCAGGTAGGAGTCGTCGACGATTCTGTCGCTGTTTTGGATGGCAACGACAAAGAGCGTCAGCAGCCGTTTCAGCGCCTCGTTGAGCTCATCGTCCGGTTTGAGCTGCGTGATGGCGATGCGGTTTTTGCTGTTGTCGGCGCCGTGTTCTAGATGAATTCGCAGATTGTCGATCGCCTTCATCGTATTGGAAATTTCGGTATTTCCGTAAAGAAGCAGAAAATGTTTTTCCGCCAGTGGAATCAAATGATCGGTGCGGCGGCTGTGACGGTGGAACTTCTTTTCGAACTCCGGATCTTCGGAACGGTACATGACGATGGTCACAGGACTTCCGTAGCGCTTGAGCCGATAGAGCTCCCTGTCGACGCACCCTTTCGCGTCGCTTGATTCGATCCATCCGCTCAACTCGTTTTTGACATTCAGTCCATTAAAATGCATCTCGTATCCTTTCTGCGCGACACAACGCTGCAGGACGGCATCAGAACTGGATCATTCCTTCTGTCGGGCTCGACGCCGTCGCATAGGGGCGCTTGGGAATACGTCCCGCCAGATAACTCATGCGGCCTGCTATAACGGCATGTTTCATGGCTTCCGCCATGATGATCGGCTCTTTCGCCTGAGCGATGGCGGTATTGGTCAGTACCGCATCGGCACCGAGTTCCATGGCGGCAGCCGCATCGCTTGCCTGGCCGATTCCCGCATCGACGACCACCGGCACACTGACCGCTTCGCGTACGAATACCACATTATACCGATTTTGCACGCCGAGTCCGCTTCCGATCGGTGCGGCGAGCGGCATGACGGCTGCGGCCCCCGCATCTTCGAGACGTTTCGCGATGATCGGATCATCGTTGGTATAGGCCATGACGGTGAACCCGTCTTTGGCCAGTACCTCGCACGCTTCGATGGTTTCGACAACATCGGGATAGAGTGTTTTTTGAGTATCGCCGATCACTTCGAGTTTGATCAAATCGATCCCTGTCGCCTCACGAGTGAGCCTGAAAAGGGTGATGGCTTCTTCCGCCGTTGTACAGCCGGCGCTGTTGGGGAGAAATTTGACATTGGTGTCTTTGAAGTAATCCATCAGGTTCTCTTCGTCAGGATTGGTGATGTTGACACGCCGTACCGCCACCGTGATCATCTCGGCACCGCTTGCGAGCGTTGCATCCCTTGTTGTCTGAAAATCGGGATATTTACCGCTTCCAACAATCAAACGGCTGGTGAATTCGTACCTGCCGATTTTTAAAATATCGCTCATCGTGAGGAACTCCTGATTGTAATGTTCTTAGAAGATTTATAACATAGGGGGACTTGAAGAAAATTGAAAGCAGGCAAGCGAAGGGCCCAAAGGCCGCTTCGCTTACTTTACAGGAATCTCTTTGACCTCTTTTTCCTCTTTTTTCACTTTCGGCAACGTGATGCGCAATACACCCTCTTCCGTCTTCGCTTCGATGTTCTCTGCATCCACGTTTTCCGGCAGAGAGAAGGAGCGCATGAACTTGCCGTAGCTGGACTCTATCTTGTAGTAGTCCTCTTTTTTGACCTCTTTTTCGAACTTTCGTTCTCCGGAGATGGTCAATGTCCGTTTTTCAGAATCGACGTTGACTTTGATGTCCTCTTTTTTGACACCCGGCACATCGACTTCTATTACGTATGCATTTTCATCTTCGCGTGTGTTGACACTCGGAAGAAATGCGCTTACAGCCTCTTTTTCACCTTTTGCCGGGACTTCAACCGCTCCAAGCAGTCGTTTTTCCAGTTCCCGGATTTCAGCGAAAGGATCAAATCGTGTTACCAGCATGATAACCTCCTTTTCAATGATTTTGCATAATTATATCAAGTTGATACTGTTTTTGTCAAGTTTTTTGCATTTTTATTGTTAAATATTTGCTTATGCTTGTATAAACTATGCGGCAGCCAAGGGAAACTGCGGGCCATTTTGATACAATGCTTCAAAAAAGGATGGCGATGACTGTTTTCATTACCGGAACCAATTCGGGTATCGGCAAGGCGCTCGCCGAAGAGTATCTAGCAGGCGGTGTTGCGGTTTACGGTGTCGGGAGGAGGAGCAAAGCGACGATTCGGCACGAAAATTTTCATTATCTTTCTCTCGATCTGCGGGCGACCGAGAGTATATCTGCCCATTTGCGGTTGTTTCTAAACCGGTTGGATGCGCTGCATCTGGTCATCCTCAACGCGGGTGTCCTCGGTGAGATCAAAGAGATGCGGCACACTTCTCTCTACGAACTCGAATCGGTCATGCTCACCAACGTCTGGGCGAACAAAGTCATTCTCGATACATTGATCACGATGAATCTTTCCGTCAGGCAGATTGTGGGCATCTCATCCGGCGCTGCCGTCAACGCGAGCAAAGGATGGGGAAGCTATTCGCTTTCGAAATCGGCCCTCAACACGCTGTTAAAGCTCTACAGCCGGGAAATGGAGTCGACCCATATTACCGCACTCGCACCCGGTGTCGTGGATACACCGATGGTCAGACATATCACGGAAAAGGTCGACGAAACCAAATACCCCTCCGCGAAACGCTTGAAGAATGGGCCCATCATGACACCGAAAGAGGCAGCGCAGCGGCTGATTGAGGCGTTCGAAAAAGTCAAAAAATATGAAAGCGGCAGTTTTCTGGATGTTCGGACGATGGAGTAGTTGAATGACATGGTATGAATGGGGGAGAAAAGACTCCTCCCCAGATCCCTGCGGCACCCGGCGAGACAGGGTGGGCTGCTACGTTCCCGTCCTGACCCGTTGTCCTGCCAAGCCGTTGCACAGGTCTGAAGAGGAGCGCTCAAACCGCCCTGGCGGACTGAACGCTCGTCTACAGTATGGCAGAGGGGAAGGGATTCGAACCCTCGGTAGGCGTAAACCTACACACGCGTTCCAGGCGTGCTCCTTCGACCACTCGGACACCCCTCTAGCGAGAATCGGGTTGTGAGCAGTGAGCTTTTTGGATGCTTTACTCGATACTCACGACTCAACACTCGTAACTTATCTCTGTGGCCGGGGGACAGGGATTCGAACCCTGGGAGGTGTGACCCTCAACGGTTTTCAAGACCGCCGCTTTCGACCACTCAGCCATCCCCCGTCAACCTACGAAAGCTCTCATCTGGAGGCGGCACCCGGAGTTGAACACGGGGATCACAGCCTTGCGGGGCTGCTGCCTTAGCACTTGGCTATACCGCCATATGAAAATTGGATGTTGGAGGCGACACCCGGATTCGAACCGGGGATCAGGGCTTTGCAGGCCCGTGCCTTACCACTTGGCTATGTCGCCGTATAAAAATGGAGGCGGCACCCGGAGTTGAACACGGGGATCACAGCCTTGCGGGGCTGCTGCCTTAGCACTTGGCTATACCGCCACACCGAGAATTGGTGCCCGGAGCCGGACTTGAACCGGCACGAACAAATGTTCGAGGGATTTTAAGTCCCTTGCGTCTACCGATTCCGCCATCCGGGCAGAAAAATTTGTTCGGTTATCAAAACGATACAAATTTCTGTGGATTTTCAAAACCTATGGAGCGGGAGACGGGGGTCGAACCCGCGACCCCGACCTTGGCAAGGTCGTGCTCTACCACTGAGCTACTCCCGCATGTTTTGGGACCGGTATTATATCCCAAAATCTTTTTGATGTAAAGAGTCCCTTCACTGTTTTGGGTGTCCGAGCCGATGTTGTAAGGCTCTTTTCGATACAATTACCAAAAATTTTCGGAAGGATATTCATGCGAAGCGACATTATCAAAAAAGGTTTTGAACGTGCACCGCACCGGAGTCTTCTTCGAGCGACCGGCCTCAAAGACGAAGATTTCGACAAGCCGTTTATCGGCGTGGCCAACAGTTATATCGACATCATTCCGGGACACTTCTTTCTTCAGGAGTATGGACGCATCGTCAAAGAGGCGATACGCGAAGCGGGTGGCGTGCCCTTCGAGTTCAACACCATCGGCGTGGATGACGGCATCGCGATGGGACACGACGGCATGCTCTACTCACTTCCCAGCCGCGAAATCATCGCCGACAGCATCGAGACGGTAATGAACGCCCACAAACTCGACGCACTCATCTGCATTCCCAACTGCGACAAGATCGTTCCGGGCATGGTCATGGGAGCCCTGCGGGTCAACGTGCCCACCATCTTCGTCTCCGGCGGCCCGATGAAAGCGGGCCACCTCAAAGACGGAACGGCGATCGACCTGGCGACGGCATTCGAAGCGGTCGGGCAGCGGGCCAAAGGGGAGATCACCGACGAACAGCTCTACGAAATCGAATGCGAAGCGTGCCCCAGCGGAGGCTCGTGCTCCGGCATGTTCACCGCCAACTCCATGAACACGCTGTGCGAAGCGATGGGCATCGCACTGCCTGGCAACGGAACCGTTTTGGCGATGAGCGAAGAGCGTCTGGAGATGGTACGCACGGCGGCCAAGCGGATCGTCGAAATGGCCAAGGCCGAAGGGCCAAACATCCGCGACATTCTGAATGAAAAAGCGGTCAACAACGCGTTTGTCGTCGACATGGCCATGGGCGGAAGCACCAACACCGTACTGCACATGATGGCGATTGCCGAAGAGGCGGAGGTCGATTTCGATCTGGCTAAAATCAACGAACTAAGCGACAGTGTCGCCAACATCGCCAAGATTTCACCGTCGTTATCGACCGTTCATATGGAGGACATCAACAACGCGGGCGGTGTCAGTGCGGTCATGAAAGAGATCAGCAAGCGGGGCGACGTTTTGAAACTCGACGCCATGACCGTGACGGGCGAGACGATCGGCGAGCGCATCGCCGACGCCGAAATCAGGGACACTTCCATCATCCACCCCATCGACAACCCCTACTCTCAAGTCGGCGGTCTCTCCATCCTTTACGGCAACCTCGCCGAAGAGGGGGCCGTGGTCAAGAGTGCGGGCATCGCACCCCATATGCGCAAATTCCGCGGCACCGCGGTCTGTTTCGACAGCCAGCCCGAAGCGATCGAAGGGATCATGAAAGGCAAAGTGAAAGAAGGCGATGTCGTCGTCATCCGTTACGAAGGCCCCAAAGGGGGGCCGGGCATGCAGGAGATGCTGGCCCCGACCAGCCTGATCATGGGCATGGGGCTGGGTGACAAAGTGGCACTCATCACCGACGGGCGTTTCAGCGGCGCCACCCACGGCGCTTCGATCGGCCACGTAAGCCCGGAGGCGGCCGAGGGGGGCGTCATCGGCCTGCTTCGTGACGGCGACATCATCGAACTGGATGTAGATGCCCACATTCTCCGTGTGAACCTCAGCGACGAGGAGCTCGAAGCCCGCAGAAAAACGTGGCAGCCGAAGAAAAAGGAGATCGCCAGCAAGTGGCTCAAACGCTACAGCCTGTTGGTTTCCAACGCCGCCCACGGCGCCGTTTTGAAGACAGAGTGCTGACCGGACTCAGGCGCTCTTCTCTCTTCCGTCCGGCTCCGCGCCCGGCTTCTTGAGCCGGTCGACCTCCCGCCGCATGAATTCGGGAACGATCCTCTTCAAAACCTCCGGTTTGTTGTCCGACTCAAGAAGTTCGTCGATATCGCGGTTGAGTTCGTCGATATCGTAATGGGTCGACTTGGCCACGTAGATCGATTCATACCGCGTTTTGCACTCCGCTTCGTCGATCAACAGCTCTTCATAAAGCTTTTCGCCCGGGCGCAGCCCTGTAAACTCGATATCGATCTCGTCTTCCTTTCCGTACAGACGGATCATCTTTTTCGCCAGATCGACGATTTTGACCGGCTCGCCCATATCGAGAATGAAGAGCTCACCCCCTTTCGCCATGGCTGCCGCCTGCAGTACGAGCTGGCAGGCTTCGGGGATCAGCATGAAATAGCGGGTGATTTCCGGGTGTGTGACGGTGACGGGTCCTCCTTTTTGTATCTGTTCCCTGAATTTGGGCACGACGCTGCCGCTTGAGCCCAATACATTGCCGAAACGCACCGATACGATTTCGGTCTTTTCGGAAGGGACGTTCTGCGCATAAAGCTCCCCGACCCGCTTCGTCGCGCCCATGACATTGGTAGGGCGGACCGCTTTGTCGCTCGATATGTTGACGACTTTTTCCACTTCGTACCGGATCGAGAGGTCGATGACGTTTTTGACACCCAGAATGTTGTTTTCAACCGCCATTTCGACATTCTCTTCGCACAGGGGAACATGTTTGTAGGCGGCCGCGTGCAGAACGATCTGGGGGCGGTACTT
Source organism: Hydrogenimonas urashimensis (assembly GCF_016593255.1). NCBI lineage: Bacteria > Pseudomonadati > Campylobacterota > Epsilonproteobacteria > Campylobacterales > Hydrogenimonadaceae > Hydrogenimonas > Hydrogenimonas urashimensis. The sequence continues at coordinate 1,447,812 of NZ_AP023212.1, forward strand.
GGCAAATAGCTGCGCCAGTCTCTTGCGATCGAGTACCGAAACCAGTTTTGCCACCGATCGCGACGGATCCATCTGTTCGGCGATCTGGTAGAGGTTGTACTCGGAGTTGTCAACCATGACAAGTCGCGCGGCACCGAATTTGAGTACCTGCCGGCATATTTCACTGCCGATGCTGCCGCCAGCACCCGTGACCAGTATCGTTTTGCCCTTTACAAACTTTTCGATCGCTTTCGTATCGAGGTCTTTTGGCTGCCGGGCCAGCAGGTCTTCGATGGCGATGTCTTTGAGCTGCTCGTTGCGATCGGCAAGCAGAGAGACCATTTTCAGTTCCCGGACACCCAGGGCATCGAGTTTTTCGACAAGTTCATCGAGCTCTTTGGGTTCGAACCGCTGTGCGATCAGCGCGGCCTTCGCCTCTTCCTTCTCGATGACCTCCGCCAGCCGGTCCATGCCGTAGACTTTGACATTCTCCACATAGGTGCCGGACATGGTGCCCTGCGTGTCGATGACTGCAGCGGGGTAGTAGGGAATCTCCCCGGAGAGCGCGCTTTTGATGATCTGGGATGTACGGGGTGTTACGCCGACAATCAGACACTTTTTCTTCTCCCTGTCGCCGGCCGATTCGATGACAAGCCGCTTCGAGATGCGCAACCCTCCGAGCACCATCATCGAAAGAACGAAATCGATGGCGATGGCGCTTCGGGGCATCGGTATGAACCACTCCCTGGCAGCGAGGAAGAGTGCGACGAAGGCGGTATAGGCCGCCACATGGCCGTAAAAGAGCCGCTTGAAATCCTGCAGGCCGAAAAAGCGCCAGGAGCTGAAATAGATACGAAAAAAGAAAAAGGCGGCGATTTTAAAAAGGACCAATACGCTGTAAATTCGCCAGAAGTTGTCGAGAAAGTGGGAGGGTATCGCGAAGTTGAACCGGAGCGCATAGGCCAGGTAGAGCGTGGCCGCACTCAAAAAAAGATCGCTCAACACAAAGAAAAGGATCCTTTTTCCGAATGTGGGTTTCATCATAGGGCTCTCCGGACAATCGATGTGATTTTTTCAATATCCTCTTTTCGCAACGCCGTGCCGCTGGGCAGGCACAGGCCTTTCGCGAAAAGCCTTTCGCTCACCATGCCGCCGTATACGGGGGCATTTTTAAATAGAGGCTGCATGTGCATCGGCTTCCAGAGGGGTCTGGACTCGATGCTCTCCTGCGCAAGCGCCCGGATGATCTTCATGGGATCGGCCGACGCGAATGTCAGGGTGGTGAGCCAGCGGTTGCCGCGGGAACCTTCGACTTCCGGCATCCACGCGATCTCTTCGATATCTCCCAAAAGCTCTCTGTACCATCCGAAAATCTCCCGTCTTTTTGCGATCCTTTCGGGCAGTACCTCCATCTGCCCCACCCCGATGGCCGCCAGCACGTTGCTCATGCGATAGTTGTAGCCCAATTCGGTATGTTCGTACCACAACGTCTCCTCGCGCGCCTGGGTGGAGAGCTTTTTCGCTCGGGCGATATCCTCTTTGCCCTGCCCTACCAGCATCCCCCCGCCGCTTGTCGTGATGATTTTGTTCCCGTTGAAGGAATAGATGCCGAATCGCCCGTAGGTGCCGGTATGTCTTCCCCTGTAGAGGGCACCGAGACTCTCCGCGGCATCTTCGATCAGCACAACCCCCTCGTTCTCGCAAATAGCTGCGATTTCGGCGATTTTCGCCGATTGGCCGTAGAGGTGGGTGACGATCAGGGCTTTGGGTTTTTGTTTCTCTATCGCCTCTGCCAGCAGGTGGGGGTCGAGATTCCAGCTTTCATCCGAATCGATAAAGACCGGCTCGGCTCCCTGGTAGAGTATGGGCGCCACCGAACCGATGAAAGTGAAAGTGGAGGCGAGAACTTTGTCGCCCCGCCCCACTCCGGCGACACGCAGTGCCAGATGGATGGCGGCCGTTCCGGAGCTGAGCGCGAGGGCATGTTTCGCGCCGGTGTATGCGGCGACCGACGCTTCGAAACGGTCGATGAACGCACCGATGGGGGCGATATAGTTGCTTTCGAAAACCTCTTTGACATACCGAAGTTCGCTGCCGCCCATATGGGGAGGTGAGAGAAAAATCTTTTCGGCCATCTATGCGCCCCCGATCGTTTTGATGATGATTTTGATATCTTCCGCCAGACTCCAGTTTCGGATGTACTCTTTGTTGATCCTGACTTTGTCGGGCCATATCACTTCGCGGTTGTAGCGTTCCGGATCGTGCCTGCCGGCGAGTATCTCCTCTTCGTCCCGGTATTTGAGCGTGGCAGGACCCGTAATGCCCGGACGTACCGAAAGAACGATTCTGTCATCGCCCTCCAGCCTGTCCGCAAATCCCGGTACGTCGGGCCGGGGCCCCACAAAACTCATATCTCCCAGGAGGATATTCCAAAGTTGGGGAAGCTCGTCGATCTTCGTTTTCCTGAAAAAACGGCCGCTTTTTGTGATGCGGACATCCGTCGATGTCGTGACATTCGTCGCAATGCCCCGGACCGGTTTCATCGTCTTGATCTTCACGACACGGAAAAGCCGCCCGTTTCTGCCGACACGGGTTTGAAAAAAGAATCCGTTGCTTCGCGTCTCCACGGAGGCCACGACCCATGCCGCCGCGATGAGCGGCCAAAGCAGCACCAGTCCCGCCGCCGCAAGCGCAATGTCGAAAGTCCGCTTGATGACCTCATCGGACGGTTTCATAGCCTGATTCTGTAAACCTTCGCCCACGGTGAGTCCTCAACCAGCTCGAAAAGCTCGGGGTCGTAACGGCCCAGGACAAACAGCTGCACGAACAGGGAGTTGAACATCTTTTCATCAAGCAGCAGAAAACTCCCGTAGCTTTTCATGAAAATCAGCGATAGATCGGCATCGGCATGGACGGTCTGGACATTTGCATGCGTTTTGCCCCGATTGTCGATCACTGTCGTCGCAAAACGGTGCAGCGGCATCTCCTGACGTCCAAGATGCAGAACGCCCCGGCGTTTGTCGAGCTTCACACCGCCGCCCAGGATCAATTCATCGGGAGTGTCCCGGAAATTGGTAATCTTGTAAAAGATGGGCCGCCGATGCTGCCTTCCCGTTTTCAGATCGAGATTGCTAAAAAGGGTCACTGTCGGGAAGATGTCTGTCATACGATAGGGAAGATAGAGATAGATCTCGCGGCTTTTCGCCGGCAGCTTCACCGACTCCTCTTCGGCGAGCTGCCTGAGATAACGTTCGGGATCGATCGGCGTGGACCCTTTCTGCGCAAAGAGCGTATCGGCGACAACCTTGTAGCCCGAAGAGACATAGGTTTCGACGGCGATACGGCTCAGCCTCGCCGCTTCGAGTTGTGACGATGTCGCCAGTATTTCGGAAACGATAAAGTTGTCATGATCGTGTTTTCCGCCGTCTATGAGCGTGTTCTTGTCGGCATAATACCAGATGGGGTAACCGTAGTCCCACCATGTCACGACATAGTCCCTGTCGTCACCCATCTTTTTCAGACGGTCAAGAACCCGGACTTCGTCGGCATTGAAAACAGTGGGCACCTTGTAGCTTTGGATATGGATGATATTGGGCCAGAGCGCCAGAAACGTCAACGCCCCTATCGCAAAAAGCCGCAACCGGCTGTTTTGCATGAAAGAGGTCGCGACAAAAACAAGGTAGACAAGGCTCAGCGCCGCCACCGGCACGGCGTAGACGGTAAATCGCAATCCTCCCCACAACGAGAAGACCCCGATGCCGATGAGCGGAAGCGCCAGTATGAAGGAGCGGTGCCTGAAAACCAGCAGCAGATAGCCCAGCAGTGCCGCAAAAAGACCCGGCACCGAGCCGCTGATACGTTTGGCCATCAGTTCGAAAGGAATTTTGCCCGCCTCCCTCACCGTGGCATTGACCTGGAAAAAGTGCAGCCCACCGCTTTCGGTGCCCCGGACGGCATAACTCGCTATCTTGTGCCATATAAGAGGGAAAACATCGCCCAGCCATAAAAAGAGCAGCACAGCCACCGCCGCGACCAGTTTTTCATGCAGGGGCCCAAGAAGATCGCGCTTGAAAACAATGGCGGCAATCGCCACCGCCGCCACTTTGAGAGGCCAGTAAAAGGGCATCAGAGCCAATGCGACAATGGCGGCGGCCTGGTAGGTAAAACGCTCTTTTCTGTGAAAAACGACCATGTAAAGCATGAACATGAGGCCCATGGCATAGACAATCGAGAGTCCCATGTCATAAAGAAAAGGGTATAGAACGATCATCGCCGCCGCAAGAAGCAGATGGAGATAGTCCTCTTTTTCGATGGCACCGATGAGAAAGTAGAGGATGAACATGGGCGCCATGGCCGAGAACATATCGGTGTCGTAATAGCCCACCATCGTCCGGTTGTAATAGCTCCACGCAATGGCCCCCAGCAGCGCGGCGAAGAAGCCCATGAGCGTCGAATGGTAGAGACGGCCGATCAGGATGATGGGTACGACCACGAGGCTCGAAATGACCGCCGGCATGTAGAGGATCACCGTATCAAGAGAAAAGGGCAAAAGCTTGGCAGCCAGGTAGGTGAAAAAGACGGTGGCGGTATAGAAAATATCGGGGACCCGGGGATTGTGCTGAAGAGTGCCGAAAAGCTCTTTTTGAACACCCGAAGCGAAAAAATAGCCGTCATTGGTGTTGATCATGATTTCGCCGTTCCAAAAAAATTCGGGATGGCCGGCCGCCCAGTGCGCCCAGATCAGCCGCAGTGCGATACCAAAAAGGTAGGCAAATGCCATCAGCCAAAGCATCTGGCCGACGGAGAGTTCCTCTACTCTTTTATCTTCGAAAAATTTCATCGCAACCTCTTGTAGAGAATTTTTTTCAGCCATCCCGGTGCAACATTGACTCCAAAGAGTGCCAGGGCGTAAAAATATGCATCAAAATTATATCCTAAAGTCCGTATGACGAGCAGGCGGTCTTTCAAGTCGCTCCACGCCTTTTTCAGACCTCCCCGACGCCCGAAAAAGGAAGATGTCACCCGGACTCTGACCACAATGTCCGGTATATTGGCGAAACGGCAGCCGTTACGGAACCCTTCCATCCACATGAGCGTATCTTCGTTTGTCGGAGATTGCGTGGGGTAGTATCCCGCCTTTTCGAAAAAAGTACGGCGAAAGAAAGCCGTGACATGCGCCAGAGGTACGCGCTTTTTGAAAAACCGGAACATCGCTTCATGGCTCAAGGGATAGCGGACAATCTTTCTGTAATCTCCGTCATCGGAAAACTCTTCGATCGCTCCGCCGACCACATCGACATCGGGATGGGCCTGCATGAAATCGTACTGCTTTCTGATGCGGTCCGGCATGCTGATGTCGTCGGCATCCATGCGGGCGATGTACGCATAGTCCTGTTTCAGCACCACGTGAAGAAGATCGTTCAAACTGTCTGCGAGTCCCAGGTTTTCTTTTCGTTTTCCAAGATACTTTATTCTTCTGTTTCGCAACTCTTCATCCAGCCATTTTTCCATTGCATCGGATACAGGGCCGTCGATTTGAATAAAAATATCCAGACGATACGACTGGCAATAGAGACTTTCAAGCGCTTCTTTTACTTTCTTTGGATTGTCTCCGCTATAAAGGCTCATAATCACGGCTGTCTTTTTTTCCATTCTTCCTCTTTGGGACATGGGGTATGGGGATAAATTTTGATACTGTGCGCTTTCCTCTTTTCTACAGGAGGCAGCGTCATAAAATCAGGGCCGAAAATCTTTTCCAACACATAGTCGGTATCGCCAGGAGCGGGATACTCTCCTCCCTCGAAGGAGATCTGCCGTAAAGGAAACAGATGCTTTTTCCCATAAGGTTTGAACCAATGCAGACTCTCTCCTCCCGCAACGACTGTCTCCCCCTCATTTTGGCAGAACTGCTCCAGCAGTCGAATGCCCATTCGTGCCGCCCAATCGACATGCATATATCGGTTGGAAAAAATTTTGGTGACAAAGAGAATCTTTTTGTAAAGCTCCACCTTGCGGGTTTCTACAAAGCATACCGGAAAGATATCGATAAAGATACCCTGATGGTAGGGAACTTCCCGTCCTGCTTCCTCCACTTCGACAAGCCAGCTGCCCCTGTGACGCAGCTTGATATAGTGGTTGGGGACCCCAGGATCTGTACGCTTGTGCTGAAGAAAAATCGTTTCGGGCAGCTCTTTTCCAGCCACTTGCATAAACTTTTTGTAATCCCCCAAAGGCATGCTGACATCAAGATCATCGTCCCAGGGAATAAAACCTCCGTGACGTCGGGCACCAAGAAGTGTTCCAAAATCGAGCCAATAGGTCAATTTATGCCTGCGACATACCCTGTCGAAAGCTTTCAAAAGCTCCAGCATCGTTCGCTGGGCTTTTTGTACGTTATCCATTTTCAAGATTGGCAAGCCTTACATCGATCACCTGACCGGTCGCATCGAGCAATAAAGACTGAAGGGATACTCGGGCGACATCGGTGGGTTGAAGAAGTGTCTTCTCATCCTCTTTTCCGAATGTCCGACGGCGCATGGGAGTGGCCGTTCTTTCAGGGTTGATACAGTTGACCGTCACGCCGAAAGGTTCCCATTCACTTGCAATAGCCTGTACGAAATTCACAATCGCCGCTTTTGTCGAAGAGTAGATACTGTACATGGCTCGCCCGCGTGTGTAGGAACTCGAAGTAAAAAGCAGTAAAGCGCCTTTTGTCTCTTTCAGGTAGCGAAAAGACTCTTTTGCCACATTGACGCTTCCCAGATAATTGACACGAATCTCCTCCTCAATCCGGGAATAATCCATATGGTTGAGAGGCTCTTTGTGCAGAAGTCCCGCCGTATTAATGACATAATCGATTGCGCCCTTTTTTTCATAGACGCTCCGTAACGCTTCGGCAACACTCTTGGGGTCGGAGACATCCACTTTTCCTTTTTGACGACTGAAACCGTGAACATGAGCTCCATTTGCTTCGGCAAGCTCGACAATACTCTGCCCAATTCCATAGCTGGCTCCGAAAACGACGATGCTTTTTCCTTCCAATCTTTTGAGAAGAGATGGATCGTTGTCGAGATTTTGGATACTTTTGAGTTGGAAAAGTTTGTCCAAAAGATAAAAATCTTCCTTGTAAGTCAATTTCATGTTAGCCTCTTCGCCCGCTACGACATAAATTTTCTCTTCGGGTAGATATCGTTTGACGACACCACAATCGTCTGTTACCTTGAATGCGGAATCCTGCAGTGCAAAATCATAGGCCTTTTTGATAGTCTCCCTCCTGAACCCCTGAGGAGTCTGTCCCCTATAAAGTCGGCTGCGGTCTGGAATGTTGACGATGCGGTCATTTTCTACTTCGATGATGGTATCGGCAGCCGGGATCGCCACATCTACGGCATTGTATCGGTTCAACGCCTCCACCACATCTTTGATAATCCGGTCGCTTACCAGCGGCCTGACTGCATCGTGGAAAATGAGATGTAAATCTTCATCATAAGCTTCGATTGCCGTTAGAGAGGATTCATAACGCTCTTTTCCCCCCTGAAGAATTTTCTTGACTTTGTCATAGCTGTTGTGGTTGACAATCTCTTCAATCAAAGTAAGAAAATCAGCATGGGAAACGATGGCTATTTCATCAATCAGAGGGTGTTTCTGAAATCTTTCTATGGTATGTTCAATGACAAGTTTTCCTGCAATTTTCATAAATTGCTTCGGTTTTTCGTATCCGGCCCTCGTACCACTTCCACCTGCTAAAATCACAGCCACATTTTTTCTCATTGCCAACCTTTTGATGTTTTACTGATACTTCTTTAAAAATTTGATAATTTCGTACTCTTTTTCTCCTGACGTTTTTGCCAGAGCGAACTTGAAGAGAATTTTCAAAGGATCCATTAACAATTCCCTGTATAAACGATGTTCCAGATTTCGCATAACACTCTCTTTTATGCGCTGAGTGATAAAACCGAAATTTCCGTTTTGTGTCGATACGCCACCAAGTGCAAATTTTACGATAACCCGATCGATAAAAAGATAGCCGATCTCTTTTTTTGCACGAAGCTTGTAATCCAAATCGGCGGTAATTTTGTATTTTAAATCATATTGATGTTTTTTATAAAAACTTTTCGGGAAAAATATCGCCTGATGGTTGGGATCGTGGCTTTTCAACCACTCCGTTATGGCGGGTGCCTCGACAGAAGGATAGAGCCAGGATATCCGCTCTTCCGAACCAGTCAACGCACGTCCAAACAGTACTTTTGCAGGATTCTCTTTCAGCTTTTGTGCCACCTCGGAAAGCACCGTTTCCGAATAGAGAGTATCGCCTGCATTCAAAAACTGTATATAGTCGCCATCGGCCAGCTCAGCACCCCTGTTCATGGCGTCATAGATACCCCTGTCGGGACGGCTGATCCATCTACTGACCACCTTTTCACTACTTTTCAGGAATTCGATCGTTCCATCGGTCGATCCCCCATCCACGACAATGTACTCCAGATGGGGATAGGTTTGACTGGCTACACTTTGAACGGTTTTTTTCAACTCTTCCAGCGCATTGTACACAACTGTAACAATTGTGATTTTCGGACCATCCGGATTGCTTGTCGTCCGAGGCATCATTCTCTCCGGCTTTGTGGATTTTCGGCCCGCATCACATTCCGATAGAGATCTATATACTGTTTTGTTACTTTTTTGCTCCCGAACTTTTTCAAAATTTTTTTTCGGGCATTGATGCGCAAAAGGGTATAATCCTCATTTTCCAAAACCCATCCGATTCCATCGGCCAAATCTTTGACGTCGTAAGGTTTTGCCAAGTATCCGTCCTCTTTATGATTTACGATATCCGGCAATCCCGTACTCTCGAAAGCTACGACAGGAGTCCCGCAACTCATCGCTTCGCTTGCCGTTTGTCCAAAGGCCTCCTGAATACTTGAAACAACCATCACGTCCACTGCATTGTAAAGCGAGACCAGTGCGGCATCATCATGAAGGTGGCCGACATAGTGAACCTTGAAATCAAAACCGTCACCCCTTTCGGGTTTCCCGCTGCCAAATACCACCAATTCGACATCTTTCGTCTTTTTATAAACCAATGAAAGTGCTTTACGTAGTTCATTAAAACCTTTTCGCGGATCCTCCGTAGCTGAAACTGCTCCAAAAAGGATCAATTGTTTGTTTTCCGGCAGTTGCCACAATGCTCTTGCCACATGCCTGTCAATCGGTTTGTAAAGTGTGGTATCGATCGGGTTTGGAAGATGGACATGAGGAATATCTCCAAGCAGTATGCTCTTTTGCGACAGATTACCAATCCAGTGGCTCAGTCCCACGATTGTAAGCCTGTTTTGCACTCTTTTATATATTTTTGCTTTCCGCCGAAAGACCCGGCGACTCAGATCGCCATTCTTCGTGCTCCCGAGCTTCGGACACCTGCCACAGCCATCGAGAAATCTGTCACAATCACCACTGTAATGGCATCCGCCGGTAAAAGGCCACATGTCATGGAGTGTCCAGACAATGGGCTGTTCTATTTCTGCCAATTCTTCCAGGCGGAGTGTTCCACCGCATATCCAATGCAAATGTACGATATCGGGCTTTTTCGATCGGATTTTTTTCAGCATTTTTCGGGAGAGGAGAAAAGAAGGGCTGAACAATACATTCTCTCTTTTTCCGTAGAGCAAGAGCGGCATTTGATCCAGAGTCGGACGAAGAATTGCAAAAAAACGTTCGATTTTCCCCTGCGGACCATCCACGGTATAGTCATCTCCCTCTTTCAGTTGAACGAGCATTTCACTCTTCACTCCTGCTTCAAGCAATCCTTTGTGTAAACGATAGGCAGCTTTGGCAGCACCTCCCGATTTATCCAGAAGATTGATATGCAGCACTTTCATTTCGTTTCCCGCAATAGTGTAATTTCACCAATATGATCGTGTCCTGACCTGATGGGCGTCATATAGTTTTCTCCGTACAGAGCTTTAAGGTATCGATCGATATCATGGGGGGCATTGTACTCTTTCCCTTCGAATTCGACTTTTCCGGGAGGAAGATAAACCTCTTTTGGTCGAATCGATTTGAAAAAAGCCCAGGGACAGACAAGACCATTGCCCACATCCTCTTCGCTTTTAAAAATATAGTTGAGCCCAAAGGCCAGCTTATACAGAAATCTATATATCGAGTTTTTGTCTACCAAATACTTGAGACTTTTTTTCAGCCAGATTTTCTCTCTCCGAAACTCTACTGCATAACGAAGGCCCACGATCGTTTGGATGATGGCATACTGGATTTTCAGAATAAATTTTGATTTCGGAACATAATCAAAGGGAAAAATATCGATAAATACACCGTTATAGGTATACTCGATATCTCCATGTATATGAGAGTGGCGATCTCTGACTTTGGCGAACATAAAGCCATATTTGGGATCGGTCGAGAGTGTTTGCAGCACAAGATCGTCTGGAAGCTCAACGGCCAGATATTTTATCAAGTTTTCGTAATCATCTCTCATTAAACCGATATCGATGTCGTCATCCCATGGTATGAACCCTTGGTGCCTCACGGCACCGAGCAGTGTACCGGCATCGAGCCAATAGGCTAGATTGTGACGGCGGCATATCTCCGTCACAGTATCCAGTATATAGAGTTGACGCCGACGTATGAAATGTTTCGCATCCTCGTAGGAGTATCTCCGTTCTATCACGCTATGCGGTTCCTGTATTGCATAATTTCGGGAAGCCACCGATACGGCATCATCACAAAAGCCATGGCACGCAGTTTCTGAAAAAAGACAATTCGTGCACTTTTATCCAGATAATCATATAGAAAATTGGCTAAAAACTGTGACAAAAGTGTCGTAAATGCCGCTCCATACGCTCCAAAGGAAGGAATAAGCATCAAATTACCGATAATATTGAACCCTACTCCGAAAAGATTCCTGTATAAAATTTTCTTTTCTTGCTTTTCGTTGATGAACCAACGACTGCTTGCTGCACCAAAATAGGAAAAGAGATTTGCAATAACCAGAATATTCAAAACAGAAGCTGCCTGTCTATATTTTTCTCCGAATGTCATGCCGACAATGAAGTCCGACAATATCCACGTTGCGGCCAGGACCAAAAAACTGTAAAGAGCTAAAAGTTTATATAGACTGGCATAGGATGATACAACACTCTCCTTTATCTTCTCTTCCGAATACATCAATGAAGGGGTAACCACAACCAAAATGACCGAAGGCAGGAGTGACCATACCGAATTCAACCGTACTGCTGCAGCATATCGTCCAACCGTTTCGGCATCGGCCATATGTTTCAACATAACCTGATCCAGTTGTGCGTAAATTGCGATAATGAATGTCGACAGCAGCAGCGGTGCACTGTGACGGAGAAGAAGTGCAATTTCAGAAAATTGTACTTTGTCAAAAAAGTGCAAAAAATCTGAAAACTTCTTTGCAGTGGCTTTAAGATAAAAAAGAAGAAGATTCATTGCAAGCACCGCACTATCGAAGAGAAGAGCCCAAACATACGCGTACAAGGGTGCATTGTAAACAATCAGAAAAAATTTAAGCAGCGCAGAGAGAATCAGCATAACAATGTTGGCCAAGGCACTATACTGATTCAGCGTTTGGCTCTGGAAATAGAGATCAAGAACATTGAAAGCCTGAAAAAAGAGACCTGCTGAAGCCAATAATATCAGATTTTCGAGCCTACTGTCAGGGGCAAACCATCGGAGCAATACAAATATCAGAACCATGGTACCCAAAGCTCCGAAAAACCTCAACGTAAAGGCGTTTGCAAGAATTGCATCGCTTTTCTCCGGATTGGCAACAATCTCCCGAATAACGATGCCGCTGATACCCAATGTGGTGAAGGCGGAAAAGAGGGCTACGAAACTTTGAATATAACTCAAATTGCCATACTCTCCAGGACCCAAAACTCTGGCAATCCATATACCGATAAACAGTCCGATGATCAGCCTGAGAATTTTTTCTACAAGAAGCCATGAACTGTTTTTCACATATTTTTTATAGTCCTTTCGAACCATTACTTCTTGCTTTGGCAAACCATGTCTTTACGAAGCGAAGTCAATCCATGTCCCTTTTTAAACCTTGTAGAAACCTTTGTACCACTCCACAAACTTTCCTATTCCCTCATCCAATCCGGTCTGCGGCCTGTATCCGAAATGGTTTTCCAATGCGCTCGTATCGGCCCATGTCGCCTCGACGTCTCCGGGCTGCATCGGCATCATGTTCATTTGCGCTTTTTTGCCGAGATGTTTTTCGAGTGTCGTGATGAAGTCCATCAGTTTGACGGGGCTGCCGTTGCCGATATTGTAGACTCTGTAGGGGGCAGGTGATGCAGCGGGGTCCGGGTGATGAAAGTCGAAGTTTTCATCGGGGTCGGCAGGTTTTTCTATCACATGGACCACCCCTTCGACGATGTCGTCGACATAGGTGAAATCCCGCTCCATCTTGCCGTAGTTGAATACGTTGATGGGACGGCCATTCAAAATGGCATCGGCAAAAAGCATCGGTGCCATATCGGGACGGCCCCATGGGCCGTAGACGGTAAAAAAGCGCAGACCGGTTGTTCTGATGCCGTAAAGATGGCTGTAGGTGTGGGCCATCAGTTCGTTGCTCTTTTTCGTCGCCGCATAGAGGCTGACCGGGTGGTCGACACTGTCGCTTACCTTGAATGGCATCGATTTGTTCAGGCCGTAGACACTCGAACTGCTGGCGTAGCAGAGATTTTCGACATCGTGGTTGCGGCATCCTTCCAGAATGTTGGCAAAACCGGTGAGGTTGCTCTGAATATAGGCCATCGGATTTTCGAGTGAATAGCGCACACCGGCTTGGGCGGCGAGATTGCAGACCGCATCGAATTTCTCTTCTGCAAAAAGTTTGTTGACGGCTTTGGAATCCGCCAGATCCATTTTGTAAAAACAGTGTCCGTCAATGGTGCTGTCAACCCGTTTGTTGGGCTCGATTTTGTCGGAATCTATTCCGAGCTCTTTCAGTCTTCCGTATTTCAGGCCGACATCGTAATAGTCGTTGATATTGTCCAACCCAACGACTTCGTACCCTTTCCCAAGAAGTCTTTTGGCCAGATAAAACCCGATAAATCCGGCGGTTCCGGTCACCAATATCTTCATTTGACCGTCACTTCCGACCGGATTTTTTCCACGGTTTTCGGTCCAATCCCTCGTACATTCTGTAACGCTTCAATGTTTTTGAATCGGCCATGCGCTTTTCTGTAATCGACAATCGCTTTCGCTTTGACGGGGCCTATGCCCTTTATTTGTGTCAATGTTTCAACATCTGCTGTGTTGACATTGACAGCCGCCCATAACGACAGGCACGCAAACAGCATAAGTGCCAACAGTTTTTTCATCGATACACCTTAGATGTTTTTAGGTGATATTATATCGAAAGTGCGAAGAGGAGAATAGTGAAGAGAAGTTGAAAAACCCGCCCGCGGAAGGCGGGAAGGTTCGTTACGCCAGAGCGGCTTTGGACTGCTCGACGATTTTGGCAAATGCTGCCGGGTTGTTCATCGCCATATCGGCCAGAATCTTGCGATCGAGTTCGATACCGGCTTTTTTCAATCCGTGCATGAAAGTGGAGTAGTTCATATCGTTCAGACGGCACGCTGCGTTGATACGGATAATCCAGAGTTTTCTGAACTCTCTTTTTTTCTGTTTTCTGTCGCGGTAGGCATAGACCAGGCTTCTTTCAACCTGCTCTTTCGCTTTCCTGAAGTGTTTTCTTCGACCGCTGTAGAAGCCTTTGGCAAGCTTCAGAATTTTCTTGTGTCGGCGTCGTCGTACGACTCCCGTTTTGACTCGTGGCATGTTTTTTTCCTTTCTTTACCTTACATCTTTTTGATGATTCGGTGCCGGAGCTTTGCCGGACTTGCCCTTTTCAGGGGAACGCTTGCTTGATACCTGTCGGAATTATTTCATTCCGAGCATCGTTTTGACACGTGCTGCATCGACATCCGCTACATACTGCGGATTGCGAAGATTGCGTTTGCGTTTCTGACTCATCTTGGTCAAAATGTGGCTTCGAAACGCACTGCCGCGTTTGATTTTGCCGCTTTTCTTGACCTTGAAACGCTTTGCAGCGCCGCGTACCGTCTTCATTTTGGGCATGAACTTCCTCCTTTGTAAGATCGACACGGAGAATCCGTGTGCAAAATGGGGCGTAATTATAGCAAAAAAGTCGAAAATGCAGAAATCGGCGGCAACGAATCAATCACCGATTCGGCCCCGAGCCTATGGCCGCTCTGCCAAAGCCGAACTACTTTTTGCCGGGTTTCTCTTTTTTGGGAACCACGTACATATTGATGTAGCGTCCTTCGTGGAAAGGCCCCTTTTCGAGTTCGGCGATATCTTCGACCATCGGCCAAACTTTTTTGAGTACTTCGACACCCGCTTCCGGGTTGGCCATCTCCCGCCCCCGCAGGAAGACACGGAACTTGACATGCTTGCCCTGTTCGAGAAACTCCCTGGCGTGCTTGACTTTGTAGCCGATATCGTTGTCGGCGATCTTGACGGAGAGTTTGATCTCTTTAACTTCGATCTGTTTCTGCTTCTTTTTCGCCTCTTTTTTCTTCTTCTCCTGCTGGTACTTGAACTTCCCGTAGTCCATGATTTTGGCGACCGGCGGATTGGCCTGCGGCGCAATCAGAACGAGGTCGAGCCCCATATCGGCCGCCTTGTTCAGCGCCTCGTCGCGGCTGACAACGCCGTACTGCGTACCGTCATCGCCTACAAGGCGAACCTCCCGGGCCCGAATGTCGTCGTTCATGATTACGTCGTTTTTTTTACTCAAATTTTGACCTCACTTGTCTGCTCCTTGATCAGTTTGATAAATGCTTCCGCGTCCAGATCGAACTGTTCGCGTTTCCTTCTGTCGCGAACCGCCACTTTGCGGTTCGCCACCTCTTCGTCTCCGATAATGGCGATCATCGGCACCTTCTGCTTCTCCGCCATCCGCACCCGTTTGGCCAGTGATTCGTTCCTGTCGTCGATATCGCAGTCGATATCGAATTCGGCCAGTTCGTTCGCCAGCTCCTTGGCGTAGGCGACATGATTCTCGGCGATCGGCACGAAAATCACCTGCGTCGGTGCGATGAACATCGGAAACTCCCCGGCGAAATGCTCCGTCAAAATGGCGATGAAGCGCTCGAAACTGCCGAGAATCGCGCGGTGGATCATCACCGGACGCGCCCGCTCGTTTTTTTCATCCACATACTCCATTTCGAATCGTTCAGGAAGATTGAAATCGACCTGAATCGTTCCGCACTGCCATTTCCTTCTCAAAGCATCGGTAATTTTGATATCGATTTTAGGGCCGTAAAAGGCTCCGCCCCCTTCGTCGATCCCGTATTTGAAGCCGTTTTCGTCCAGCGCCTCTTTCAGGGCCTCTGTCGCCGTTTCCCATATTTCGTCGCTTCCGATCGCTTTTTCGGGCTTGGTGGAGATCTCCATCTCATAATCGAAACCGAAGACTTCCATCACTTTGTCGACGAATTCGAGCACCTCGATGACGACGGGTTTGATCTGATCGGGTGTGCAGAAGATGTGGGCGTCATCCTGGGTAAATTCCCTGACACGCAACAGACCGTGAAGGACGCCGCTTTGCTCATGGCGATGAACGACGCCGTACTCGAAATATTTGAGCGGCAGCTCCCGATAGCTGTGGATATCTTTTTTGTAGATGAGAATGTGGCCGATGCAGTTCATCGGCTTGAGGCCATACTCCTGGCCGTCGATTTCGGTCAGGTACATGTTTTCGCCATAGCAGGCGTAATGGCCGCTGGTACGCCACATGTCGGCTTTGAGAATTTCGGGTCCGCGTACCGGCTCATACCCGCGGCGACGGTGGGCTTTCCAGAGAATCTGCTCGATCTTGCTGCGAAGACGCGCCCCTTTGGGCATCCAGAAAGGCAACCCCGCCCCCGCTTCGTCGTCGAACATGAAAAGCCCGAGCTCCGTGCCGATTTTGCGGTGGTCGCGTTTTTTGGCCTCTTCGATCATCGCCAGGTACTCTTTGAGCGTCTCCTTGTCGGCGAAGGCGATGCCATAGATGCGGGTGAGCATCTCTTTGTCGGAGTCGCCACCCAGGTAGGCCCCCGCCACGCGGGTGAGTTTGACGTTTCTGAGGTATTTCGTGTTGGGAACGTGGGGACCGCGGCAGAGGTCTTCGAAGTCCCCCTGGCGGTAGATGCAGAGCCTTTCGTCCTCGATCCGCTTCATCACTTCCTGCTTCAGATCGTCTCCGGCAAACTTCTTTTCCGCTTCGCTTTTGGGAATGCAGTAGCGTTCGATCGGGATCTTTTTGTTCGCCAGCTTCTGCATGGTTTTTTCGATCTTTTTGAGATCGCTGTCGCTGATCTTCTCGTCGACGCGAAAATCGTAGTAGAATCCCTCCTCAACAACAGGGCCGACGAAAAACTGCGCATCGGGATAGAGCTGTTTGATCGCCTGCGCCATCAGGTGGGCGGCGGAGTGGCGGATGACTTCCAAGGCTTCGGGGGAGTTGTCGAAGTAGACAGGTTCGCAGTCGCTGCAATCGGTTTCGGCAGCGGTTTGGGTATCGATTATCTGCCCATCTCTTTTTTTATAGGCAATGATCTCTTTTTCTTCCAAGCAATTCCTTGTTTAAACCGGTTAAAATTTCGAATGTTCGGAGTATTATACATGAAAGAAGTATAAAAAAACATTTAAGGCTGGAAATTCAGGGATTTTGGAGAGAAGCGAAGTGGTGGCCACGACAGGACTTGAACCTGTGACCACTACCATGTCAAGGTAGTGCTCTACCAACTGAGCTACGCGACCACTGTTGGTAGCGGAATTATACAAAAGATTCTTTTATTTTTTCTTAAAATTCAGAATCAAAATCCACAGAACCGCCAGGTCGATCATCACGTCGGCGAAGTTGAAAACAGCGAAGTCGAAACCGCAGTGCCAATCGACATAGTCGACGACACCCCCGTGCACGAAGCGGTCGGAGATATTGCTCAGACCCGCCCCGAAAAGCAGGCCCAGGGGGAGGCTGTAGCGCTTCAGGTGGCTTCCGCGGACCACGTATCCCAGCACGCCCGCCAGAAGCGCCAGCTGAATCCATTTGAGCCAGGGACCGAGAAAGGCGAACATCGAAAAGGCGACACCCCGGTTGAAAACTAGTGTCAGCGAAATGCATGGACTCTCCCATCGCCAACCGGCGAGGAAGATCGATTTGATGCTCTGATCGATCAGAAAGATGCCCGCGAGCGCCAGCAGAAAAACGGCCCACGACCTAGGCATTGAGCGCTTTTTTGAAAAATTTCTCCAGATCCTCCATCCAGCTTTCGATCTTTTTGGCGCTTTTGCCTTCCAGCAGGATGCGGAGTTTGTTTTCGGTGCCGCTGTAGCGGATCAGGGAGCGAAGGCCGTCCGCTTTGATGGCGGCTTCCTTCTCCTTCAACCCCTCGATCGACTCGAGCGGTCTCTTTTCGGCCACCCTCAGGTTGAGCAGCTTCTGCGGGTAGAGCTCGAAAGGGTTCAAAACTTCGCTTGTCTTTTTCCCGCTGCGAAGAACCAGCGCGATCGTCTGCAGCGCCGTCACCAGGCCGTCGCCTGTTTTGGCGTATTCGCTGAAGATGACATGGCCGCTCTGTTCGCCCCCCAGAACGCAGTCGTTCTTCTGCATCTCTTCGAGCACGTACTTGTCCCCCACATTGGAGCGCACCAGCCTGATGCCGTGCCTGCCCAGAAAATCCTCGAATCCCTGGTTGCTCATGACCGTCGCGACGACACAGTCGTTTTTGAGCCGTCCATCCTTTTTCATATAAAGAGCCAGGGCGCCGATCAGCTTGTCGCCATCCACCTGTTCACCCTTTTCGTCCACGACCACGAGCCTGTCGGCATCCCCGTCGAAGGCAAAGCCGATATCGGCGCGGTATTCCCGTACCTTTTCGCTGAGCGTCTCCGGATGCATCGCCCCGCAGTTGTCGTTGATGTTGTAGCCGTTGGGCTTGTTGTTGATAACGATCACATCGGCACCCAGCTCCTCAAATACGGTGGGGGCGACGCGATAGGCCGCGCCGTTGGCGGTATCGAGAACCACGCGGATATCGTTGAGCGTCAGATCGAGAGGAAAGGAGTTTTTCAGCTGAACGATATAGCGGCCGATCACGTCGTCGATCCGCTTGGAGGAGCCGATCTCCTTGCCGGTTTTCTGTGCGTGAATCATCCGCTCGGTATCGAAAAAGATCTTTTCGATCGCCGCCTCGTCCTTTTCGTTCAGTTTGTTCCCGCGCGAATCGAAAAACTTGATCCCGTTGTCTTCGTATGGGTTGTGGCTGGCGCTGATCATGATGCCCGCGTCACACCGCATGTTTTCGGTCAAAAAGGCGATGGCCGGCGTGGGCATGGGGCCGATCTGGATGACGTTGTAACCTACCGCTGTCAAGCCGCTGACAAGGGCGTTTTCTATCATGTAACCGCTTCGTCGGGTATCTTTGCCCACGAGTATCTTGTTGGTCTTCGCATACTGCCTGAAATAGATCCCCGCCGCCATGGCGAGCTTCATCGCGACGAACGCATCGAGATCCCTGCCCGCCATGCCGCGGACACCGTCAGTGCCGAAAAGTCTCATTTTTCTCCCTCTTCGGAAATCTTACATTTAATTTAAATTTAATAAATTTTAAGCTATGATTCCCCAAAATTTTCTAATGACAAGGATTATACCACATGGCACATCATAAATCGGCAATCAAACGCATTCGTCAAACAGCGAAGCGTACAGCCCGCAATCGCTACTACAAAACGCGCATCAAAAACATCACAAAAGCCGTTATCGCCGCCGTCGAGGCAGGTGACAAAGAGGCGGCGGCAGCCGCGATGAAAGTCGCCAACCGCGAACTTCACAAGTATGTCAGCAAAGGCATTCTCAAGAAAAACACCGCGGCACGCAAAGTAAGCCGCCTCCAATCCAAAGTCAACGCTCTCAGCGCCGCGTAATCCGCGCGCCTGAGGCACCCCCATGCTACGAGAAAAACTTCAGCCTTTTATCGACCGCTACAACGAAATCACCACCCTTTTAAGTTCTCCCGAAATCACCAGCGACATCAAAAAGATGACCGAACTCTCGAAAGAGCAGTCGGATCTCGAACCGCTTGTAGAGAAAGCGAAAGCCTACATCGCTACGGTCGAGGCGATCGAAGAGAACAGGTCGCTTCTTTCCGATCCGGAGCTGGGTGAGCTGGCGGCAGAGGAGCTCAAAGAGCTGGAACCGCAGCTGGAGAAGATGAACGACGAAATCAAACTTCTCCTGATCCCCAAAGATCCCAACGACGACAAAAACATCTACCTGGAGATCAGAGCGGGAACCGGCGGGGACGAAGCGGCCCTCTTTGTCGGCGATCTTTTTAAAGCCTACGTCCGCTATGCCGAAAACAAAGGGTGGAAGATCGTTATCGAAAGCTCCAGCGAAAGCGAAGCCGGAGGCTACAAGGAGATCGTGGCGCTCATCAAAGGCGAGAAGGTCTACAGCCGCCTCAAATACGAAGCCGGCACCCACAGGGTCCAGCGGGTACCGGCGACCGAATCACAGGGGCGCATCCACACCTCCGCCGTGACCGTCGCCGTGCTTCCGGAGGTCGAGGATGTGGATGTGCAGATCAACCCGAACGATCTGAAAATCGATGTCTATCGTTCCAGCGGCTGCGGGGGACAGTCGGTCAACACCACCGATTCTGCGGTGCGCATCACCCACATTCCCACCGGCATCGTCGTCTCGATGCAGGATGAAAAATCCCAGCACAAAAACAAGGAGAAGGCACTCAAAATCCTCAAGGCCCGCATCTACGAAAAGCATCTTCAAGAGCAGCTCGCTGCCTCCAGCGCCGACAGGAAGGCACAGGTCGGCTCGGGAGACAGAAGCGAGCGCATCCGCACCTACAACTATCCCCAGAACCGAATCACCGATCACCGCATCGGATTGACACTGTACCGTCTGAACGAAATCATGGAAGGGGGTCTGCTCGACGAGATTATCGAGCCGCTGATCGCCCATTTCCAGGCAGAAGCGATCAAAGAAGCGGGGCTGTAGAAAGATGCCCCGCCATGGCGGGGTCGAAATTTCAGTTGGTGTTGGCGAAAATCCGGTAGGAGAGCATCGCCATCTCGTTTCCGCTCTGCAGCGCCGGGGTCCGCTCCGGCGCATCGTAAAGATTCCACGCATACTCTTCGATGCGGTTTTTTACCATCACGGTGTACTTCTCACGCAGTTGCGAATAGCGAAGAAGATAGGCCGCCGCGACGAAGCCGTTGAAAGCTTTTCCCTCTTTTCTCGCACGATAACGCGCCTCCCTGAATTCTTCGTAGGCCCAATGGCGGTTGAGGTTTTTCATGTAGGAGGCGATGGACTCTTCCAGGGAATCGAAAATGCGGATTTTGTGGTGTTTCCCAGGTTCCCGTTTTTTTGGGATGATCCCTTTTTTGCCCCAGGTCCACTCTCCGAACAGGTTGTTGGCTTCGCGGACGAAGCGGCTGCGTCCCCAGTTGCTCTCGATCGACGCCTGGGCAAGCACCAGCGAAACAGGGATCGTATCGATCCGCTTTCTATACTCCTCTTTGGCGTAGAGGTTTTTGATACGGTACTTTTTCGCAAGCGCCCGAAGCTTCGCCTGCTCTAGGGGCGTGACGATTTCGTTGCGTTCGAGTTTGGCGAAAAAGGTTTCGACAAAAGTCCGCTCCGTTTTGATCTTTTCCTCCGCTTTTACAATTAGCGGATAGAGAATCTTGACGAATGCCTCTTTCTGTTTTTTAGCATCTTTGATGGCATAGTACTCTTTTGGAAACGATTTCACCGCATCGGCGAAAAGCAGCGCCGATGTCAGCAGAAATCCTGTAATCAATCTGGTCAAATATCTTCTCCGGTAGTCAATTTGTCAATGGCGGCGTCAAAGGTGTGACGCACCTCTCCTTTCAGAGTCAGCGTCTCCCCTTTTTTCGCCAGATGCAGCCGTTCGCCGCTTCTTGGAACGACGCTCATGCGATCGGGCACCCTCTTTTCGAGATTGGCCCGGTAGAAACAGGCCGCCATGCCTGTGCCGCAGGCGAGTGTCTCCTCTTCGACCCCCCGCTCATAGGTGCGCACACGAAGGATGTCGCCGTCGACGGCTGCGATATTGACAT
This sequence comes from Hydrogenimonas urashimensis, assembly GCF_016593255.1. Lineage (NCBI taxonomy): Bacteria > Pseudomonadati > Campylobacterota > Epsilonproteobacteria > Campylobacterales > Hydrogenimonadaceae > Hydrogenimonas > Hydrogenimonas urashimensis. The sequence goes on from NZ_AP023212.1 coordinate 1,468,953, forward strand.
TGGCGTTGTAACGCTGCCGCAGCGTGCGCGCCTCTTCGATATCGAAGCGGTCGACACTCTCTTTGAGCGCCACGAGATGGGGCACACCGGTATTGATGAGCCACCAAGTTTCCCCGAAGGCTTCGATGGTTTTGTCGATCATGACAGGTGGTGTCAACTCGCTGGTGACAACGTTGCCTTCCACTTCGGCCTCGATGAGACCGGCCAGTGTCAGAAAACGCATACGCGCGCCCGCCAGCCCGTTGCTGTGCGCGTAGAGTGCCGCCGCACGGCTTCCGTTGCCGCACATCTCCGCTTCGCTGCCGTCGGCATTGTAAAACTGCCACTGAAAATCGTATTCCGGATGGGGCAGCAGGACGATAAGCCCGTCAGCGCCTATGCCTTCGTGACGGTGGCAGAGACGTCTGGCAAGGTCGCTTCTGTCAACCTTGACAAAGGTATGGAAAATAACGAAGTCATTCCCGCTTGCCGAATATTTGCCGGCCGTCATCGTGGCTCCTTTAAGGGAGTGTTAAAAAACTGCGGAATTATACCATACCTTAAAAGGTGCTTATATTAAGAGAAATTGTTAGTTTGATGCCCGGGATTTGGTGATTTCGTCGAAGATGCGTTCCGTTTCACGCTGAAGATATTTAAGGTTCCGGCTGTTGTCGATGAGCCATGTGGCATGCCGTCTTTTCTCTTCGATATCGATCTGCGCATTCAGGCGCGCTTCGGCTTCCTCTTCGTCAAGCCCCTCCCGTTCCATCAGACGCTTCTTCTGTATTTCACGTGGCGCATAGACGACGATAACCTTTTCGATCGGATAGCTGCCGGTTTCGAAAAAAAGAGGAATGTCGACGATGTAGGGGCCTTTGAGAGCATCCTGTTTTTCACTCTGGCGGGCAATCTCCTCCCTGATTTTCGGATGGATAAAAGCCTCAAGCTCCCGGCGGGCGACAGCATCCGAAAAGATCAGTTTTCCGAGTGCCTGACGGTCGATGCGGCCCTCTTTGAGATATCGGGGACCGAAAAGTTCTCCGATTGCGGCGGCCTCCTCGTCCAGTATACGGCGGGCGATGGCGTCGGCATCGATGATTCGCAGACCGTAGAGTTTCAGAAGGTTGCATACCGTGGATTTGCCGCTTGCGATACCTCCGGTCAGTGCGATCGCGTACTCAAATGCCATGTCAACGCTTGATATACTCTTTAAGAAGTTCGAACGTGCCTGTCGAAAGGGCGAACTGGGCGATGTGAAGATCGCTGTTGTACCAGGTAAATCCGTCGGTCAGGTCGGCGCGCTGAAGATTGATATCGGCCGTGGGGTGGAAAAACTTGCTTCCTAAAGCAAACCACTGCTCGCCGCCTGTGCGTACCATCGACGTGTAGCGAAAGGGCATGACGATCTTGAATTCCCGTCCCAGTGCGGCAAGAACGCTTTTGTGGCCCGCCATGTCGAAAAGCTGGCTGCTCGCATCCATGACGACCAGACCCTTTTGTGTCAAAACACGGTTGGTCTGCGCCATCACCGCTGCGTCATCGAGGTAGATTTCGTCGAATCGGTTGAAGATGACAATGTCGTAGGTTCCCTCTTTTGCTTCGGCAAGGAAGGCGAGGGGGTCTTCCGTCTTGAAAGTGACACGTTCATCCTCCAGCGCTCTGTCGTAACAGCCGAAGATTTTGGCGGCATCGACGATATCGCTGTCGCGCTCCACCACATCGATGCTCACCCTCTTGTGCTTGAGCAGTTCCGCCGCCACCGCACCGTCACCGCCGTCAATGACCAGCACCTTTCGGGGTTCTTCATGGCTGCACATTGCCGTATGCGCCAGCACTTCGTGCCGCATGGCGCTGTCGTGCTCGCAATAGAGCGCCACGTCGTCTTCTACGAGAATCTTTCCGAAAAATCCGGAATCGAGGACGGCGACACCGTCTTGGTCAAAGAGTTTCTCTTTTACTTTGTATTCGTTTTTTACAATATCTACGACTCCCTGAGTCAGCCACATATTCTTTCTCCGTCGGGAAGTTTTGAACGATTGTAGCAAAATCGGTTAAAAGTTTTTTGAAGAAAAAGAGCGCTTCCGAAACAATGGCTCCCCTCTTCAGCCAAAAAAACCTTTCCCCGCCAAAAAGGTGATGAAGATGAGAATCACCATCACCCCGAACCGGTTGATATAGCGTTTGTTGTTGATGAAGATGGCAACGGTCGTTCCCGCAAGCGTGGAGAGAACCAGAATGCCGTAGAGTATGAAAAGCAGCGCCACCCGATCTTCGGGGAATTCGGAACGGGTGGCGTCACCGAGGACGAAAGTCTGCACCGCCACCCAGATAATCCAGAGATAAAGCATGACGGAGAGGGAAAAGAGCCAAAAAAGAAATTGAACTTTGCCGCTTTGTTTCACGTTTGCATCTTTATTGAAGAATGGATTTCATATTATATTCAAAAGCACAAATAAGGAGTCTCAATGAGCGCTTTGGTTGAGTTCGCCATGTTTCCGACCGACAAGGGCGAAAGTGTCAGCGCCTATGTGAGCCGTATCATGAAAGTTTTCAAGGAGCGCGGCATCGATTTTCAGCTCACGCCCATGGGCACGATTTTCGAATGCGAGAGTGTCGAAGAGGCGACCCGTCTCATCAATCTGGCCTATTCGGTTCTAGAACCCGACTGCAACCGGGTCTATACGACGATCAAAATGGATATCCGCAAAGGAAAATCGGGACGGATGAGGCAGAAAATCGCATCGATCAACCAACATCTTTCCCGCGATGAGTTGTGATATAATTTTGCAAAATTTTATCCTTCGGAGGGAATGGTATGTGCGCGGAAAGAGTTCAAAGAATTTTGACGGCGATCATGCTGGGACTCGCCCTGATGTTTCTGGCCCAGGGCGCTGCCGGCAATGCGCTTTCGCTTAAAATCGGTGTGGCGCTGCAGCTTTTCATCATCCTGATGATGCTGGTGTGGGCATTCACCAATTTCTGTCCCTCACTTTGGTTCTTCAACAAGATATTCGGACCGTGCGACTGGAACAAACAAAAGAGTGACAAATGAGCAGAGTCAGCTATAAGGATGCCGGTGTCGATATCGATGCGGGCAACGCCTTCGTCGAAGCGATCAAACCCGCCGTCAAATCGACATTCGATGCCAACGTGATCGGCGGGATCGGCTCCTTTGCCGGCGCCTACGCGGTCCCGAAAGGGTACAAAGAGCCCGTCATGCTGGCTGCCACCGACGGCGTCGGAACAAAACTCAAGCTCGCGATAGAGAGCGGCAGGCTCGACACCGTCGGCATAGACCTGGTCGCCATGTGTGTCAACGACCTCATCTGCAATTTCGGAACCCCTCTCTTTTTTCTCGATTACTACGCGACGGGCAGACTCGATGTCAACGACGCCAAAGCGGTCGTGGAGGGAATCGCGGAAGGGTGCCGCCAGAGCGAATGCGCCCTCATCGGCGGTGAGACGGCGGAGATGCCCGGAATGTACAGCGACAGCGATTTCGACCTGGCCGGTTTCTCCGTCGGCATCGCCGAAAAGGGGGAGATGAACCGCCTCGAACATGTCAGGGAGGGGGATGTCCTGGTTGCCCTTCCAAGCAGCGGCATCCACTCCAACGGTTTCTCGCTGGTGCGCAAACTGCTCTTCGAAAAGCTGGGGATGAGTTTCGACGATCCGTTCGACGGCAAACCGCTTATCGAAACGTTGCTGACGCCGACACGTATCTATGTGAGGACCTTCAAGGCGCTGAAGAAGAAAATCAATGCCCTTGCCCACATTACCGGCGGCGGTCTTGTCGAAAACCTCCCCCGCGTCCTTCCCGACAATATGCACGCCGTGATCGAAATCGAGAAGATTCGCACCCTGCCCATCTTCGAGCTAATCGGACAGCATGTCGCAAAAGAGGAGATGTTCCGCACTTTCAATATGGGAGTGGGGATGGTGCTGGTGGTCAGTCCCGACAATGTCGACGATGTCCTCGCCCAAAGCGACGGTTATGTCATCGGGTCTCTCAAGCTCGGTGAAAAGGGTGTGACCCTCTTTTGATCTACACCCTCTCCAAACTCTTCGGTGCCCTCTTCCTGCCGCCGGGCGTCTTCATCCTCGTGCTGGTCCTTGCGGCCCTTCTCGCCAGGCGTTGGCGCCCCTTTTTCGCCACATCTGCCGCGCTCTTCTATCTGTTGAGTCTCGAGCCTGTCGGGCACGCCCTGCTGGAACCGCTGGAGGCGCCCTATCGGAAAGTGCAGCTTCCCGCCGATGCCGATGCCGTCGTCATGCTGGGTGGCGGAAAGATTGAAGAGAGTCCAAACTTCCCGCTCAAAACGCTGGCGTTCAAACGTGCCGTCTACGCTCTGATTGTCGCCAAAAAACTCGATCTGCCACTCATTGTCAGCGGCGGCGGACTGCACGGCTACACGGAGGGCGACGCTTTCCTCGATACACTTAAGGATCTCGGACCCATTCTGGCCACCCAACCTCCGCGCATAGAGGCCTACGAAAAACGGTTCGCCATTCTGCCGGAAAAGAGGAGTCTCGATACCTACCAGAATGTCCTCTACACCCGGCAGCTTCTTCCCCCATCACCCAAAGTTGTTGTCGTCACATCGGCCTCGCATATGAGGCGCGCCCTGATGATTTTCGCCCATTTCGGCATCGATGCGGTTCCGGCCGCCACGGATTTCCACGTCTCGAAAGAGCCTTGGGACGGATACGACTTACTTCCGCAAATCGACGCCCTGTATAACAGCTGCCGGGCGCTTCACGAATATTTCGGGATTGTCAAAATTTCGCTAAGAGATGCGGCAGAAACGAAATGAAGCCGCAGAGGTTAAGCGAAGCGGGTGGTGTTTTCTCGTAAAATTTCGATTTTCTGAAATGGAATGTCTGTGACAGGATGGCGCGGTGGACGGGACTCGAACCCGCGACCTCCGCCGTGACAGGGCGGCATTCTAACCAACTGAACTACCACCGCACCATGAAGAAGAAAGTGGTGACCCGTGTTGGATTCGAACCAACGGCCCATTCCTTAAAAGGGAATTGCTCTACCAGCTGAGCTAACGGGTCAACCGGGACCGAAATTATACTCTCTTTTCTTTAAATTCCGTTTAGAATTCGTTCCCGTGACAGAAGCGGCTTCGCAATGGAGCCTAAAATTTTACGATGAAGCGGTTTTTGCCATCTTCGTAGCGGTATTCGAAGCCAAAGCCATGGGCTTTTGCGATCATGTCGACAATATAAAGTCCCAGCCCCAGTCCACTGATCGCATCGCTTCCTTGCGTATAGGGCTGAATGTAATACGCCAGGGAATGGGGGAGTTTCTTGCCGCGGTTTTCCACGATGATCGCCTCCTCGTCGGCGATGAGACGGAAGGTTTTGTCGGGCGAGTATTTGATCGCGTTGTCAATGAGGTTCTTCAGGGCGATGCTGAGCAGCTTGAAATCCCCCTCGATGCGTGCGGGCTTGATATCGTAGCTGCCCTTCTCCTTTTCGATCATGGCCAGGTCGATCGCCTGATCCACCAGATCCTGCATGACGATGGGTCGGAGGCTAAGGGGAAATTTCCCGCTGCTGAGCTGCTCGATTGTCCCGAATTCGCTGATGGTGCTGTCAAGACGCATGAATATGCGCTCCAGCCGCTCCTTCTGCTTGCATTCGGGCAGCATCTGGACTGTCAAAAGCCCTTTGGTCAGGGGGGTTTTGAGTTCGTGCATGATGTTTCGGATAAAGAGATTGCGGGAGCTGATGAGCAGGCGGATGCGACCGATCGCTTCGTCGATGGCCTGGGAAACCTGGGCGATTTCGTCGCTCCCGTCGATCCGGCAGTGAATCTCGAGCTCCCCCTCCCCGAATTTCCTGATACACCGCTGCAGGTATTTGAGAGGCCGCAGTTTGAACCAGATGGCCCAGAAAATCAGAAGCATGATGAAAGCGGTGACTCCGAAATAGACCCAGACGACAAGCGGGTCGTAGGGCCTGAATTTCAGATCCTCGAACAGGATCAGCTTGCCGCGGGCATTGATCAGCACATAGATGTGATCGCCTTTTTTTAGCATATCGATAAACCCGGAGGGTGTCGGCTGCCGCCCCAGGAGTCTGGCGCCCATCAGCAGCGCTTTCCCCTCTTCCCTGTCGAGAATCCATTTCATACCGTACTTCCTGGATGTTTCCGCAATTTTGTCGGCTGTATCCCCGCGCTCGATGCGCAGAAGAATATTCTGGGCGAAGAGGATATTGCGCTGTACCACCATCTGGTTGTGGCGAAACCGGTCGTTGATGCTGTAGAAGTAGAAGGCGGTTCCGGCGGCGAGAAAGGCGATCGCGAAGATCGCGGCGATGAAGACGAAGATCGATACGCGGCGAAGCGGCTGTCTCATGGTGTCAGGCGGTACCCAAGGCCACGCACGGAGCGTATGAAACGGGGGTGCTTGGGATTGTCGCCCAGCTTATGGCGTATGCGGCTGATGATCACGTCGATACTTTTTAGGGAGCTCTCTTCATGGACCGCATCGACATTGTAGATAAGGTCTTCGCGGGAGACCACTTCGTTGGCGTGTTCGAGCAGATAGGCCAAAATGCCGTACTCCGCCGCCGTGAGATTGAGCGGCTCGCCATAGAGATAGATCATCTTCGTCGATTCGTCGAGATAGAGGTCGGCGCGCTGGCTTTCATGCTCGCTTTTGTCACGTCCGATACGGCGCAGAATCGTTTTGATGCGCGCCACCAGCTCCCTGGGGTCGTAGGGTTTGGGCAGATAGTCGTCCGCACCTTTCTCCAAACCGACGATCTTGTCGGTAATGTCGCTGCGTGCGGAGGAGATGATGATGGGCACATTGGTCTTTTTCCGAATCTCTTCGCACACCTCCAGCCCATCCATCCCCGGCAGGGTCAGGTCGAGGATCACCAGGTCGAAGTGTTCGGTTTCCAGCGCGCTCAGCCCCAAAAAAGGGTCCGGCACGGAGGTCACCTCGATATTGAAACGCTGCAGATACTCGGTCAGTATCTCCGCAAGCTCCTCGTCATCTTCGATCATCAACACTTTGACCATTGATCCCCTTTGTCTCGACCTATTCGACGACGAGAATGCGAATCATGCCGCGACGGTTGATATAGACACGTTTCTTTCCGCTGTATCGTTTCATCGCTTTTTCAACATCCTTGACATCTTTGATCATCGTATCTTCTATCTGAATGATAATATCTCCCGGCATAAATCCGGCTTTATCGGCTTCGCTTCCCTGCTTGACTTCCGAAACGATCACCCCTTCGATATCGTCCGGAATGCCGAGCTGGTTGCGAATCTGCGGTGTCAGATTCTGGAGTGTCAACCCATTGACGACACCCCTGTCCCCTTCGATTTTGAATTTGCTGTCGGGGAATTCGGCCAGTTTCACCTTCACATGTTCGACCTTCTTGTTGCGCTCGTAGGCAATCGTCACCTCTTTGCCGGGCGGAATCGATCCGATCACGTTTTTCAGGTCGCTGGCATCCTTGATCTTCTTGCCGTTCACTTCGATGATCAGGTCGCCCCGCTTCAATCCCGCCTTTTTCGCCGGCGTATCTTCGTCGACATCGAGAATGACGGCCCCCTCTTTGTTCTTGTACACTTTTTGCAACGTTGGATCGAGATTGCTGATGCTCACACCCAAATAGCCGTATTCCACCTTCCCGTGTTCGATCAGCTGGGTGGCGACCCGTTTGACCATATTGACGGGAATCGCGAACCCGATTCCGTTGTTGGCACCGCTTCGCGTCAGAATGGCACTGTTGATGCCGATGAGAACACCGCGGCTGTCCACAAGCGCCCCGCCGCTGTTGCCGGGGTTGATCGCCGCATCGGTCTGGATGAAGTTTTCATACTGGTTGATCCCCATGCTGTCTTTGCCCAGAGCCGAAATGATTCCCTGGCTGACACTCTCGCCCACACCGAAGGGATTGCCGATGGCAAAAACCAGATCGCCTGTTTTGAGGGTATCGGAATCGCCCATTTTAATCGCCGGAAGATCCTTTTTTTCGATCTTGATGACGGCGACATCAGTTTTGGGGTCGGTGCCGACAATCTTCGCCTTGTACTCATTCGTGTCCCCGGGAAGTGTCACATGCACCTCATCCGCACCGTCGACCACATGGTTGTTGGTAACGATGTAGCCGTCCTTCGTCACGATGACACCGGAACCGAGCGATCGCTGAATCCGCTCTCTGGGCATCATCTGTCCGAAAGGCATATTGAAAAACTGGCGGAAAAAGGGATCCATGAACGCCTGGGGGATATTCTCCTTGATCCTTTTCTTGGCCGAAATGTTGACAACGCACCGGCTGGCATGTTCGATCGCTTTGTTGAACGAAAGAATCTTGCCCGCTTCCGGCATGACTCGTTCGGCGGCGGGCGCCTGGCTGAAATGGACATTGCCCGCCACCAGGGCAGCGGACAATACTGCTGAAAGAACCCATACTTTTCCGTTCATAGAAATCTCCTTCGTCTGTTTCTTTTTCTCTGTTGCACACTAGCGCTTTTCAGGGATAGAAAATCGGCGTGTGACATTTTTGTCAATCGTCACGATGACACACTGTCTGTCGCCTTTTCCTTGATTCATGAGGCAAAAATGAGGATCGGCTCTCTTTCAAACCCTATGCGCTTCTACGGTCTTTTAGGAAAGGAGGCAATTTGCGCGGCACCCCTACAAGGTGCCCAAGGGAGTAAGAATGCAATTTGCGTGCATAGGGTTTGAAAGAGAGCCGACACCATTGACGCCCTGTCAAATGGTTAAGAGTATTGTAGAACATGTAAAGTAAACGCCTTCCAACGAATAGTAAACAGAAAGTAAATATTGGTATAATTTCCCAAAAATTCTACAAGGAAACCGTGTGGCTCCTCTCATGAAAAAAATCATCGCTGTCGCGATTTTGCTCATTCTGGCCAATGCCGGGTTTGTCTGGTACGGCCAAGCGAGCTTCGACACCACCTTCCAGACGCTCGCGAAAGCTTTCAGTGAAAACAACGGTACGCTGCCGCGCCGGGAGGTTCTGCCTTCCCTCATCGAACGATACCTGAACCGTACCGGCATCCCTCAAAAAGAGTACCGAACGATCGTCCTGGAGACGGCGGGCGATTTCAGGCGCAAACCCTCCTCCCGTCCCATCGGCATGCATGCCCTCACCCTGCTGCGCCCTTCTGCCGACATGCTCTGGGCCATCCGTCTCAAAAGCAATCCCCTCCTTACCTTCAATGCCCTCGAAACCTATCATGCCGGCCATTCGAAAATGGAGACGATGCTCTTTGGCATCATCCCGACCGGCACATTCGATTCGGAAGCTTTCTCCCGCTCCGAACTGGCACGCCTGCTGGCCTATGGCCTTTTCAATCCCGCGCTTCTGCGCTGTAGCTGTATCCGTTACGAACCGATCGACGAACGGCATGTCAAAGCAATCATCGAAGACGGCAACCTCACCGCATCCGTCGTTTTTGAAAGCGACGAAGATGGTGATCTCGTCAAAGCGATCAGCGGCGACAGGATACGTCCGGGCAAAAACGAAAAAAGAGCGGCTACATGGCAGATGATCGTCCATGCCTATGGCGAATACGACGGTCTTCATCTGCCTCAGTCGGTCGAGGAGGCATGGATCATCGGAAACAAGCCGATCGTCTATACCCGCTACAGGCTGACATCCGCCAAACGTCTGTGACCATCAAAACCCTCTTCACCGATCGCGGCGGCGGTGTGAGCCGACCACCCTACACCTCTTTCAACCTCGCCCTGCACGTAGGCGACCGCAGAGAGGATGTCCTGCGCAACCGCACTCTTCTCTCCCGCGCCATCGGCAATGTGCCCATCGTTTGGATGGAACAGGTTCATGGCGATCTCATCCGCCTTGTCGCCAAGGCGGAAACTGCCACCTTTCCGGCCTGCGACGCCCTGGTTACCGACCTTTCGGGTGTCGCTCTTGCCGTCATGACAGCCGACTGCATTCCCCTGCTTCTTTACGACACCGTCCGGCACGTCATTGCCGCCGTCCATGCCGGGCGCAACGGCACCTTCCTGAAAATCGCTCCAAAAACCGTTCGAACGATGCAGGAGAGGTTCGGATGCGAAGCCGCCGACATTCATGCCCTCATGGGTCCTTCGATCGGCCCGTGTTGCTACGAAATCGGCGAAGATCTGGCCGCTATTGTCGAAAAAAGTTTCGGTCCGCACTATATGAACGGTCGTTATCTTGATCTGCAGCGGCTCAATGCCGATATGCTCGAAGACGTTGGAGTGAAAGCCCGGAATATCGAGATTTCCGCCACCTGCACCGCCTGCTCTCCCAACCACTACTCTTATCGGAAAGAGGGGAAAACGGGGCGATTCGCGGGTCTCATCTGGATGGCATAGAGCCGGTACAAAATCCTATGAACCGAACCGGCCGCCGCATCGTCGACCGGGATGCCGTCACGTGCATGGACGACGAGTTCGAAGGCATCGGGCGGGCATAAAAGAGAGATCAGTGCTCCTTGCCTTTGATCTTCTTGATCCACTCGTCGAGACGTTTTTCGTACCCGACACCTTTTGAGTCGTAGAAATGCAGAGGCTTTTCAAGATAGGCCTGCTCGACCCAGCCGCCGAAATCGTGAGGGTAGAGGTAGCCGGGATGGTCCGGGCTTCGCAGATGTTTCGGTACGGGCTGGATCACTCCCTTCTCCACCGCCTTGACCGCTTTGTTGACGGCGACATAGGCGGCGTTGGATTTGGGAGAGGATGCGAGATAGACCAGGCACTGGGCCAGGATGATACGCGCTTCGGGATAGCCGATACGGCTTACGGCATTCATCGTATCGACCGCGACACCCAGGGCGTTGGGATTGGCGTTGCCGATATCCTCGCTTGCGAAGATGACCATGCGCCGGGCGATGAATTCGGGCGGTTCGCCTCCGACGATGAGCCGCGCCATCCAGTAAAAGGCTGCATCGATGTCGCTTCCCCGCATGCTCTTGATCATAGCGCTGATGAGGTTGTAGTGGGTGTCGGCACTGTTGCTGCCGTCATGCAGTGCGCCAGGACGGAGACTTCTGAGCGTCGGCAGATCGATGGAACGTTTCACGCCGGCAGCGGCCTCGAGAAGATTGAGCATCGCACGCATATCGCCGCCACTGGAGTCGAGCAGATAGTTTCTCGCCTCCGCGTCGAGTTCGATCCCCTCTTTGGCTGTCACGCGCGCGAGCATCTTCTCCAGATCCTCGCGCCGGAGGGGTTTGAATTCGAAAAGAAGCGATCGGGAGCGCATCGCCGCCGTCAGCGAGAAGTAGGGGTTCTCGGTCGATGCACCGATGATTAACGCATCGTAACGCTCCATAAAGGGCAGGAGAACCTCCTGCTGGGTCCTGGTAAGCCTGTGGACCTCATCGATGAAAACAAGCGGCTTTCTGAGCGCGTGGGCGTGCTTTTTGAATATGGACCGGAGTTCGTCGACTTTGAGTGTCGTGGCATTGAACTCGTAGAAGGGGTAATCGAGTCTCTCGGCAACGATGCGGGCGAGAGTGGTTTTGCCCACGCCCGGAGGGCCATAGAAGAAGCTGTGCTGCAGTGCATCCTCTTCGATCAGTCTGCGAAGGGGGGAAGAGGGCGCGAGCAGGTGGGCCTGTCCGATGAAATCCCCAAGCGTTCTGGGACGGTAGAGGAGAGCAAGATTTTTACGCATGATTCAGCGACGCCGCGGAAGCCGCTTCCGGTATTTGGGAGACTACCCGATGACCTGGACGATCACTCTTCTCTCCCTCGGACCGTCGAACTCGCAGAGAAAAATCCCCTGCCATTGGCCTACCATCAGTTTCGCGTTCTCCATCGGAACGACAACGCGCGCGCCGCAGATGGCGGATTTGATATGGGCCGCCGCATTCTCCCCCTGATGGTGGTAACCGTAGCCGGCGGGAGCGATGCGCCCCATCGCCTCGAGAAAATCGCGCCGCAGTTTCGGATCGATGTTTTCAAAAAGCACGATACTGCAGGTCGTATGGGGGGTGAAGACGGCGACAAGCCCGCTTTTGATCCCTTTCTTGATCGCGGCTTCACGCACCTCTTCGGTGATATCCACCATTTCGGATGTATGCCGAGTATTGATTTTCAATTCCGTCATCTGCTTTTACTCCTCCTCTCGTTGTTTTTTCTTTTTCCCGAGAAATTCCGCCTCCTGCTGCGCCTTGATGAAAGCGTGCAGGTCATCGTACTCTTTTTGGGTCAGAAAGCGGGTTTTCCCCTTGGGCAGGTTGTTGAGGCTGATGCCGCCGAAACTGATGCGGTGCAGGTCGAGAACCTCCCGTTCGAAATGGGCGAAAAAGCGCCGCAGTTCCCGGTTTTTTCCCTCGCCGATCGCCACCCGGATCTTCGAATAGTTGGATTCGTTTTTGAGTATCTGATAGGCGAAGAAAGGGGCGAACGCCATCTCATCGATCTCACTCTTTTCATGGGCTCCCTTTTTCCCTTTGATCCGGATCCCCTCCTGCATCGCTTTCTCCATGGCGGGGGTGATGCTGCCCCGGAGCTTGAGATTGTAGACCCGTTCGAGGTTGCTTCGCATCAGAATGTCGGCCACACGGGGGGAATCGGTCAAAAGCAGCAGCCCTTCGCTGGCAAAATCGAGCCGTCCGATAGGCACGAAATGGGCGAATCGTTTCGGCAGTGAGTCGTAAATGGTTCTGCGACCACGGGGATCTCTTTTTGTCACCAGCTCCCCTTTGGGTTTGTGGTAGACAACAACCGTCATTTCATGCATTGGCCGCGGTTTGACGAACCGGCCGTTGACCTTGACCCTGTCATCCTCCCCGATGCGGGTCGAAAGGTCGGTCACCACTTTGCCGTTGACCTCGACCTTTTCCTCACCAATCAGCCTGTCGGCTTCGCGCCGGGAGTATTTCGTATTGTGGGAGATGAATTTGTTAAGACGCACTCCCTCTCTTGTTTTTGGCCTTTGTCGGCTCATGATTTGATTCCTGCTTCTACCAGATCGTGAAGGTGCAGCACACCCTTCACACGTCCCTCTTCGTCAACGATGGGAAGCATCTGGATTTTATGGTTTTCTATCATCTCAAGCGCTTCGGCAGCGAGCATACGGGGATTTTTACATGTTTTTGGCGAGAGATTGGCATATTTCAAGGCATCGGTATCGATCGAAAAATCCTTTTTCATCAGTGCGCGCCGGACATCGCCGTCACTCAGCACCCCGACAAGCCGTTTTTCATCATCGAGAATCAGCACATTCCCCAGGCGCCCCTCGCTCATCACCACCACCGCCTCTTTGAGAGGGGTTTTCGTGCCGATGACAGGCAGGTTTTCCCGGCGCATCAGATCCTCAATCTTGACAAAGAGGCGTTTGCCCAGTGTGCCTCCAGGGTGGAACGAAGCGAAATCTTCGGCCCTGAACCGGCGCTTTTTCATCAGCGCCACGGCCAGCGCATCCCCAAGTGCCAGGGTCAGCGTGGTCGATGAGGTGGGTGCGGCCCCCAGAGGACACGCCTCTTTTTCGACATGGATCGAAAGAAAGACATCCCCGTAGCCGGCCAGCGTCGATCGGGGATTTCCCGCCATCGCGATCAGGGGGATATCGAACCGTTTGATATGGGGGAGGATGTTGATCAGCTCTTCGCTTTCGCCACTGTAGCTGATGGCGAGAACCGAATCCTCCGGGCCGATCATTCCCAGATCGCCGTGGAGCGCTTCGGTGGGGTGGATGAAGAAGCTTGGCGTTCCCGTGCTCGCCAGTGTCGCGGCGATCTTCGTACCGATCAGCCCCGACTTTCCGACACCTGTCACGATGCATTTGCCCCGCGTGCCGTATATGATTTCGACGGCTTTGTCGAAGTTTTCATCGATACGCCGGGTCGCATCCAAAAGCGCCTGCGCTTCGGTCTGCAGGACCTCTTTGGCAATGTCGCGAAGATTCATCGATCTCCCTGTCTTTTTTGGTAGATTTTATCATAATTGCGAAAGAGGGGAGGGCATGCCCTCCCCGTGCCGGAGATGTCAGACGACGTAGATTGTCGGAACGATGAGCGGATAGCGCTTCATCTTTCTGAGTACATGCTTGCGTACCGCCTGCCGTATATCGTTTTCGATGGTCCGCGTATCGAGCTGCTCGGCATCTTTTTGATGCATCATATAGGTTTCGATGATCGCCTCCACCTCTTTGGCGAATTTTTTGTCATCTTTGTCGGCAACAAGACCGAAGGAGCTGACCCTCGGATGGCCCATGAGCTTGTGGGTGCGCTGATCAATCTGAGCCACGATCATGATGATTCCCTCCGTCGCCAGCTTCTGTCGATCGAGGACGATATCGTTCTGGATTTCGGCGTTGGCCTGGTTGTCGATATAGGTCTTGCCGGTTTTGATCGCCTTGACCTTTTTCATGTATTTGGGGGTGATCTCCACCTGGTCGCCGTCGCTCATCAGTAGAATGTTGCGCTCGTCGACACCGCACTCGACCGCCGTTTTGGCATGGCGGGCGATGTGGTTGTACTCCCCGTGGACCGGCAGGAAAAATTTGGGCTGGGTCAGGCGCAGCATCAGCTTCTGCTCCTCCTGCGCGGCATGGCCCGAGACGTGTATTTCGCTGAAATCCTGGTAGGCTACCGTCGCGCCCGCTTTCATGAGGTGATTCATGACCCTCGAAACGCTCCCTTCGTTGCCCGGAATCGCCTTGGCGGAGATGATGACGGTGTCGCTGGGCTTGATCTTGATGTGCCGATGCTCATCCGTCGCCATGCGGTAGAGCGCGCTCATCGGCTCTCCCTGGCTTCCGGTCGTGACGATCAGCACTTCCTCGTCGCTGTAGCGAACCACTTCGTGCGCATCAATGAAGATATCTTCGGGCAGATCGATGTAGCCAAGCTGCCTGGCTGTCTCCAGATTGCGTTCCATCGACCGGCCGATGACCGCCACCTTGCGGCCGTATTTGATACCGTGTTCGATCGCCTGGTAGACCCGGTGGATATTGGAGGAGAACGTCGACATAATCACCCGTCCCTTCGCTTTGGCAAAGAGGTGGTCGAAGGTCGGCCCCACCGTCTTTTCGCTGCGGGTGAAGCCGGGTTTGTGCGAGTTGGTGCTATCGGAGAGCAGCAGCAGCACCCCCTCTTCGCCGTAGCGGGCCAGCCGGTGCAGGTCGGCGGGATAGCCGTCGACCGGTGTGTGGTCGATCTTGAAGTCTCCGGTATGGATAATGATGCCGGCCGGCGTACGGATCGCCAGCGAGGAGGCGTCGATGATCGAGTGGGTCATGTGGATCCACTCGATTTCGAAATCGCCTATTTTGATCGGTTTGCGTTTCTCCACGTAACGGAAATATTTGGCTTTGTCGTTTTTCAGACCGTGCTCGTCGAATTTGTTGGCGATCATCCCCAGCGGCAGCGGCGTGCCGTAAATGGGAAACTTCATCTCTTTGAAGAGGTAGGGAACCGCTCCGATATGATCTTCGTGGGCATGGGTGATGACGATGCCCGCGATTTTGTCCTTTATGGTACGGAGGTAGCTGAAATCGGGAACGAGGATGTCGACACCGTGCATCTCCTCGGTGGGGAAACTCATTCCCACATCGATGATGATGGCGCTGTTTTCCGTCTCGAGAACCGCCATGTTCCCGCCGATTTCGCCCAGGCCGCCCAATGGGGTGAAGCGGACGCGTGCCTTGTTGCCGATGTCGATCTTGGCAGCGGTGTTGAGACGCTCCTCATGGACCGCTTTGTTGGCCGCGATCGCCTGGTTGATGTCGGTATAGATGCCGTCGCTGCTGCGTTTGACGTTGGCGGGTGTTTTATAGTGGGACTCGGGGTTTCGTGCGCTGCCGCGTCCCCGACCTCTCTGCCCACCGCGTCCTCTCTGTCCGCCGCGCGATCTGCCCTGACCGCCGGATGGGCCGCTCTTTTGCTGATCCTGCCGTTTCTCGCCCTGCTGTTGGCTCTTTCCTGTGCTGTTTTTCGGGCGCCGTGGGCGCCGGCCGCGGCTGCCGGAACCGCTGTTTTGCTGATTGCTTCCGCTGCTGTTACCGCTGCCGCTGTTTGATGCGTTGCTCTTTTCCTGTGGTTTCTTTTCGTCCATCTGTATCACCTTTTAAAATGTTGTATAGGTGGTGATAGAGGGATGTTTCCACTTCGTGGGGGCGGACAGAGGGAGCGAGACCGAGGGCATCGAGTGCCGTGGCGACATCTTTTCTGTCAAAACGGGCCGAGAGGTTCCTGGCCAGCGTTTTGCGCGGCTGGGTAAAAGCCGTTTTCAGAAAAGATTCGAACGCCGGATCGTCAAGCGTGCATTTTTTGACGATCTGCAGCACTGACGACATCACTTTGGGCGCCGGAACGAAAGCTTCGGGTGGCACGTCGAAAATCCGGCGCACCTCTCCGGCACTCTGTGCGAGTATGGCCAAACCCGAGAAGGCCTTTTCGCCCGCTTTCGCGCTGAATTTTTCGGCCACCTCTTTTTGCACCATGACCAGAAGAGTGGAGCAGTTCGGGTCTTTTAGCGCACGTAAAATGATGTTTGTCGCGATGTAATAGGGGAGGTTGGCAACCAGATGATAAGGCCGGTCTTCCAAACTCTCTCGTTCCCAGTGACTCAGAACATCTCCGCATCGCAGTTTCAGCCGGCCCTTTTTTATGGCTGCTTTGAAACGTTCACGCAAATGTTCGCAAAGGTCTCTGTCCACCTCATAAGCGGTGACATCCTTTTCCTCGACCAGGTACCTGGTCAAATCACCTAATCCAGGCCCAATCTCCACGACCGGTTTGTCGTCGTTGGGCATCGATTCGATGATCCTGCGCAGCACACTTTCGTCTTTCAGAAAATTCTGGCCAAATTTTTTCTTGGCTCGCTTTCTGTCGGTCGAATGGGAATTGCGGTTAATCATACTGAAACTTTTCTTAAATAAAGATTATTTTTTTAAAAAACGCTTAAATCATGAAGCGTCAGCGCGACAAAATTGGATATAATGCGGAAAGAAATACACAAGCGAATCTGTGCCGGGTCCTCACGCTTTGCGCACGGTTTGATTGTGTATTATACAAAAATAGCGAACGGATGTGTTATTTGGAAACTTTTGCGAAACGTATCATCCCATGTCTCGATGTCAAAGACGGGCGAGTGGTCAAAGGTGTCAACTTCGTCGGTCTCAAGGATGCCGGCGACCCCGTGGAGGTTGCCAAACGCTACAACGAAGAGGGTGCGGACGAGGTCACCTTCCTCGACATTACCGCCAGCCACGAAAACCGTGACACCATTGTCCATATTGTCGAAGAAGTCGCCAAAGAGGTATTCATTCCATTGACAGTGGGCGGCGGCATTCGCAAACTCGATGACATCTACGCCCTGCTCAATGTCGGATGCGACAAAGTGAGTGTCAACTCCGCTGCCATCAAGCGTCCCGATTTTATCGACGAAGGCGCGAAGCGTTTCGGTTCCCAATGTATCGTCGTGGCCATCGATGCCAAGCGGGTCGCACCCGAAAAATGGCACGTGTTCATCAACGGCGGGCGCATCGATACCGGCATCGATGTGCTTGAATGGGCCAAAGAAGTGGTCGACAGAGGGGCGGGGGAGATACTTCTTACCTCGATGGATGCCGACGGCACGAAAGCCGGATACGACAATGTGCTCAACCATGCCGTCGGGACGGCAGTGCATGTTCCGGTTATCGCGAGCGGCGGCGCCGGCACGATGGAGCATATCAAGGAAGCGTTCGATGCAGGCGCGGACGCCGCCCTGGCCGCTTCGATTTTTCACTTCAGGGAGATCGAAATCATGGATTTGAAGCGATATCTGCACGAACACAACATTCCGGTTCGCCTATGATCGTCTGTGCCGGCAACAGCGAAACGTTTCCCTTTGCCACGCCAATTGGCATGGGCCTGTGCGAAAGCGCCGTGAATCTGACACGGCTCGTCATGATAACACCGCCCGAATTTCTGCTCTTTGTCGGCAGTGCAGGGAGTTACGGGCAGTATCGGATTTTCGACATTGTGGAATCGAAAGCGGCGAGCCAGATCGAACTCTCTTTTCTCCAGAAGAAAAGCTACACGCCGCTGGAGGAGAATGTAATCGTTTCGGACGAGAATGTTTCACGTGAAACACCCTTTGAAAGGTTAGCCCATTCGAAACATCCGGTCATTGTCAACTCAAGCAACTATATCACGACAGATTTCAAACTTGCCAGCGCATTCAATCGACTTGGCATCGGATTGGAGAATATGGAGTTCTATTCCGTTATGCAGGTGGCGAAAAGTTTCAATATTCCATGCGGCGGCATTTTTGTGGTAACGAATATGTGCGACGAAAACGCCCACAGGGATTTTGTGACAAATCACGAGGAGGCGATGCGTCGCCTGACAAATTTTTTGACCAAGAGGATACCGAACCTTGAAACCATCGATTCTTGACTACACACAAGAAGAGCTTGAAAGGCTGTTTCCGCCCAAATTCAGGGCCAAGCAGATTTACAACTGGGTTTATCAGCACCACATCTCCGATTTCATGCAGATGGAGAATGTGCCAAAAAAACTTCGCGAGGAATTGCAGAGCCGTTTCGTTATATCTCCGCTCAAAACCGTTCAGAAACAAAAAAGCATCGACGGAAGCATCAAATATCTTTTCGAGCTGCAGGATGGCCATACAGTGGAAGCGGTACTTCTGAAGATGAAAGATGCCGTTTACGACGAAAACGGCGAACTGCTGCATCATCCCAAATTTACCGTTTGCGTCTCAAGCCAGGTAGGCTGCAAGGTGGGATGCGCCTTCTGCCTTACAGCAAAAGGCGGCTTTGTGCGCAACCTGACTGCAGGGGAGATCGTGGGGCAGGTGCTCGAAATAAAAAAGGACAATGACATTGCCAGCAACCGGCGCGTCAATATTGTCTATATGGGCATGGGGGAACCGCTGGACAACCTTGACAATCTTTCAAAATCGATTGCGATATTCGCGAACGAGAATGGACTGAGCATCTCTCCAAAGCGACAGACTGTGTCGACAAGCGGCATCAGTTCCAAAATAAAAAAGCTCGGAGAAATGGAGCTTGGCGTCCAGTTGGCTATTAGTCTCCATGCCGTTGACGATGCGTTAAGGGAAGAGTTGATACCCATGAACAAAGCCTACAATATCGCTTCGATCATCGACGCTGTAAAAGCTTTTCCTGTCAACACACGAAAACGCGTCATGTTCGAATATCTTGTCATCAAGGATGTCAATGACGACATCGCCAGCGCAAAAAAACTTCTCAAGCTGCTGCAAGGGATCAAATCCAAAGTCAACCTCATCTATTTCAACCCCTATCCCGGAACAACCTTCCAGCGTCCGGAGCCGGAGAAAATGAAAGCCTTTCAGGATTATCTGCTGAACAGGGGTCTGCTGTGCACGATCCGTGAATCGAAGGGGCTCGACATCAGTGCCGCCTGCGGACAGTTGAGAGAGCAGGAGCTGGCTGAGGAGAGAAGGGAGTCCGTTTCATGACCTATCTCGACTACGGCATGATTCTTTTTTTGGTCCTCGTCGTCATCGTCGGAGTCGGCGGTTTCATTCTCGCCAACAAAGAAGATTGACATTTTCCTTTCAGTTTGTCATGCCGATGCTTGATTGACAACATATTGTCGGAATTTTCCTTTTCCCGACAAATTCGGATGAGTCTCTAAGCGTCAGTCCCGCGATATATCATTGGAACATTGCGGCTCTTTGGCTCGGCTTGACAATCAAACGTTTCAGATTTTCAAAATCGATCTTCGACTCAAACCGGTAATTGACACCTTGATAGTCAAATGTCAAGCTTTGGGCATGCAGCAGCATCCGTTCCGCTCCCATATAGAAAAGTCTCTTGTCGTGCGGCAGCTTTTTGTCGAGATATTCGATCGCGATATCGACGGGAACGCCGTAAATCGGATCGCCGATGATGGGATGTTTCACGTGAAACAAATGTACGCGTATTTGATGTTGCCTGCCCGTATAAGGAAAAGCCCGCACAAGCGTGGCGTCGTGTTCACTGTCGTACTCGACCGGCTCAAAATGGGTAAAAGAGGGTTTGCCTTCGGGGTCAACGAGTACTTTGAGTTTGATGCTTGAGAAATCGTCGTTTCGCTTCAGGGGGACATCCACATCGAAAGGGGCGTCGATGCGCCCGCGCACCCAGGCGAGATAGCTCTTTTCCACGCCCCGGTCCTCGAACATGGTTTTAAGGCGTCGTTCAGCCGCTTTGTTTCGGCTGACCAGCAGCAGCCCACTGGTCTCCATGTCGATACGGTGGATTGCATTGGCGAACCCGCCGTAGACATGCCGGATATCGTCGAGCATGGAGTGGGGAGTCCTGTGGGTCGTAGGGTGGACCAGAACACCGCTTGGTTTGTCAAACAGACCGAAGTCCGGTGTCGAGAAGAGGGGAGTGATGCCCCTTGACTGCGGAACGAACTGTTTGACCGCCACATCCCCGCTGATTTTTTCTCCGCTGTTTTCACAGACGACACCGTTGACGACGAGTCGCCCCGACGCTACAATTTTTTGGGCCTCTCCCTGACGAACACCCAGTCGGCGCATCAGGAAGAGAAAGGCCGGCATGGGTTTTTCGACTTGGTACCGTTGCGTGACAAATGCCATCTCGATCCTTGGAAACGATTTTTTCTTTTTTACCTCTTTTTAACACAATTTTCTATAAAATCTTTATATTTTCTCAGAAGTAAATCTGAACAAAAAACTTCCAATCACACTTGTCGCAAAGGATTGAAATGGTCGAACGGTACGCCAGAGAAGAGATGAAGTCGAAATGGACGATGCAGGCCAAATACCAGGCATGGCTGGATGTGGAAATCGCCGCTGTCAAAGCGTGGAATCGCCTCGGGCTCATTCCCGACGAAGATGCGAAAAAGATCGAAGAGAACGCTTCGTTCGACATCGCGAGAATCGACGAGATCGAAAAAGAGACGCGGCACGATGTCATCGCCTTTCTTACATCCGTCGCCGAAAGCCTCGGGGAGGAGAGCCGGTGGGTCCATTACGGCATGACAAGTTCCGACACGATTGACACCGCTGTCGCCCTGCAGATGCGCGAGAGCCTGAAACTGATCATCGAGGATGTCCGGCAGGTCATGGAGACGATCAAGCGGCGCGCGATGGAACACAAATTCACCCTGATGGTGGGGCGCAGCCACGGGATTCACGGCGAACCGATCACTTTCGGCCTCGTGCTGGCCATCTGGTACGACGAGATGAAGCGGCACCTCAAAAATCTCGAAGAGACCTACGAGGTGATCAATGTCGGCAAAATAAGCGGCGCCATGGGGAATTTCGCCCACGCCCCGATGGAGCTGGAAGAGTATGTCTGCGAAGAACTCGGTCTCAAACCGGCCCCCGTATCCAACCAGGTGATACAGCGCGACCGGTACGCACGCCTGATGAGCGCCCTGGCGCTGATGGCTTCGACGGTCGAAAAGATTGCCGTCAACATCCGCCACTTCCAGCGAACCGAAGTCTACGAATGCGAAGAGTATTTCCACAAAGGCCAAAAGGGAAGCTCGGCAATGCCCCACAAACGCAATCCCGTTCTGAGCGAGAATCTGACGGGCCTGGCACGCATGGTAAGGAGCTACTGCATGCCCGCCATGGAAAATGTGGCACTCTGGCACGAGCGCGATATCAGCCACAGTTCCGTTGAGCGGTTCATTCTTCCGGACGGCTTTGTCACCGCCGATTTCATGCTGATGCGCCTCAACGGCCTGCTCGACAAACTGGTGGTTTATCCGGAAAACATGATGAAAAACCTGAACCTTACCGGCGGTCTTGTCTTTTCGCAGAGGGTTCTGCTCGAACTTCCAAAGCGTGGAATGACACGGGAGGATGCCTACAAGATCGTTCAGCGCAATGCCATGAAAGTGTGGGAGGATCTGCAGAAGGGCAAACCTGCCCTGAACGAAAAAGGGGAGAGCCTCTACCTGCAGTATCTTCTCTCGGACGAAGAGCTTCGCAGCAAGCTCAGCGAAGAGGAGATCCGAGACTGCTTCGATTACGGGTATTATACGAAAAACGTCGACCGCATTTTTGCGCGCGTCTTTGAAAACTGAAAAACAGAAGAGGGAGAGAGATGTCACTGGGAGTGTTGACAGTCATCAAGCGAAACGGTCGGGCCGAACCGCTCGACATTACGAAAATTCAGAAATATACGTCGGCCGCAGTCGAAGGACTGGAAGGCGTGAGCCAGAGCGAACTGGAAGTCGATGCCAAAATCCAGTTCAGGGACCGTATCACGACGGAAGAGATTCAGCAGACACTGATAAAAACGGCCGTTGACAAGATCGACATAGACCGTCCCAACTGGACCTTCGTCGCGGCACGCCTTTTCCTTTACGACCTCTATCACAAAGTCAACGGCTTTACAGGCTACAACCATCTTCGCGACTATTTCGAGAAAGGGGAAAAAGAGGGACGGATCGTGCTTGGCCTGAAGGAGAAGTACGATCTCGATGATCTAAACGACTACATCAAACCGGAACGGGATCTGCAGTTTACCTACCTGGGCATCCGCACCCTCTACGACCGTTATCTCCTCAAGGACAGGCAGAACCATCCGATCGAACTGCCGCAGCATCTTTTCATGGGTGTGGCAATGTTCCTGGCACAGAACGAGCTCAACTGCCAGGAGTGGGCAAAGAAGTTTTACGACGTCATCAGCCGATTCGAGGTGATGGTGGCCACACCGACCCTCTCCAACGCCCGGACACCCCGTCACCAGCTCTCCTCCTGCTACATCGGAAGCACGCCCGACAAGATCGAGGGAATCTTCGACGCCTACAAGGAGATGGCTCTTCTTTCCAAATTCGGCGGGGGCATCGGCTGGGACTGGAGCAAAGTGCGGGCCATGGGCAGCTACATCGACAGCCACAAAAATGCCGCCGGGGGCATCGTGCCTTTTCTGAAGATCACCAACGACATCGCCATCGCCGTCGACCAGCTGGGAACCCGCAAAGGGGCGATCGCCGTCTATATCGAACCGTGGCATCTTGATATCTGGGATTTCATCGATCTCAAGAAAAACTCGGGCGAAGAGCGCCGCCGCGCCCATGACCTCTTCCCCGCGCTGTGGATCAACGACCTTTTTATGAAACGTGTCGAAGAGGATGGTGTCTGGACCCTCTTCGACCCTTACGAGACGGGCGACCTGACCGATCTGTATGGCGAGGCTTTCGAAAAACGCTACATCGAGTACGAAAACGACCCGAACATTCTCAAAGAGAGAGTCAAGGCCAAGGAACTTTGGAAAAAGATCCTGATGAGCTACTTCGAGGTCGGCAACCCTTTCCTCTGTTTCAAAGATACCGCCAACAAGATCAATCCCAATGACCACTGCGGCATCATCCGCAGCTCCAATCTTTGCACGGAGATTTTCCAGAACACCGAGCCGAACCGCTACAAAGTGCAGGTGAAGTTCACTGACGGCACCGTCGCCTACTACGAAGAGGAAGAGGATGTCACCGTTGACAGCGGCATTACAAAAAAGGCGAAAAAGATCACGGCACTCGACGCGATCGGCGGCAAGGAGATCTATATCGTCGAGAAGGTCGGGGAGGACGGCAGAACGGCGGTGTGCAACCTCGCGAGCGTCAACCTCTCGAAAATCCATACCAAAGAAGACATAGAGCGCGTAATTCCGATCGCCGTAAGAATGCTCGACAATGTGATCGATCTCAACTTCTACCCCCTCGAAAAGGTCAAAAAAACGAACGAGCGTTCACGTGCCATCGGGCTTGGCGTCATGGGAGAAGCGCAGATGGTGGCGGAAAAACAGGTCAAGTGGGGCAGCAGCGAACACCTCAACCTGATCGACGAAGTGATGGAGATGATCAGCTACAATGCCATCAAGGCCTCTTCGAATCTCGCCATCGAAAAGGGGATCTATCCCGATTACGAAGGCTCCAAGTGGAGTCGTGGCATTCTGCCCATCGACAACGCGAACGACAGGGCGCGTGCGCTGACCGACCGGGGTGGGCTCTTCGGCTATATCTACGACTGGGAGGCGCTGCGCAAAAAAGTGAAGGAAGACGGCATGCGCAACGGGTACCTGATGGCCATCGCGCCAACAAGCTCCATCTCCATACTCGTGGGCACGACCCAGACCATCGAACCGGTGTACAAGCGCAAATGGTTCGAAGAGAACCTCAGCGGCCTGATTCCGGTGGTCGTTCCCAATCTGAGTCCGGATACGTGGGAATACTACACTCCGGCCTACGAGCTCGACCAGAAGATTCTGGTGCGCGCCGCGGCGGTCCGCCAAAAATGGATCGACCAGGGGCAGAGTCTCAATATCTTCATGTCCCTCGACAAGGCGAGTGGACGCTACCTTCACGAAATCTATACCGAAGCGTGGCGGCTGGGCATCAAGTCGACCTACTATCTGCGGAGCCAGTCTCCCGAAATGGTCGAAGAGGTGGCGGATAGAAGCATGGAGTGTCTGGGCTGTCAATAAAAAATTCCTCTCCCGGCTGCCCATTCACGGGGAGTTCGGGAGATTTTTATAACTGTTTTTTATATGTAAAACTACTTTTATATTCTTTTGGATACAATCGATTTCTCACTAGGGCACCTCCGAAGCCCTCATATATCTCACATTCAAGAGGTACGATACAACAATGAAAAAGAAGCTCTACAGCACCGAATGCGATACCTCGCGTTCGACTACCTCGATCATCAACGGCTGTACGCCGGGGATCATCAACCTCAACCGCTGCAGCTACGAATGGGCTTACAACCTTTGGGAAGTGATGATGGCCAACACCTGGTTTCCCAAGGAGGTCGACCTCACGGAAGATGCCCGGGACTACAAGCATCTGCTGCCCGCAGAGCGACGCATGTACGACAAGGTCCTGGCCCAGCTCATCTTCATGGATTCGATACAGACCAACAACACCGTCGACAATGTCAATCCCTGGATCACCGCCCCGGAGGTCAATATGTGCCTGGTGCGCCAGGCTTTCGAGGAGGCGCTGCACTCCCAGAGCTACGCCGTCATGGTCGACTCCATCTCGATCAACACCGACGAAATCTACGACATGTGGAAAAGCGATACGGAACTGCTGCGCAAAAACTCCTTCATCGGGAATGTCTACGAAAAGTACGGCGGTCTCGCACAGGACGACGACGAAGCGAAACTCTACATGCTCGTCGCCAACCAGTGTCTCGAGGGCATCTACTTCTACAGCGGCTTTTCGGCGATGTACGCGCTGGCACGCAGCGGCAAAATGCTGGGCTCCGCCCAGATGATCCGTTTTATCCAGCGTGACGAAGTGACGCATCTAGCACTTTACAGCAATATCATCAAGGAGATCAAGAAAGAGTACCCCCACCTCTTCAACGAACGGGTCGTGAGCAATATGCGAAAGATGTATCGGCAGGCCTACGAACTGGAGCGCAACTGGGGATGGTATGTGACCGAAGACCAGATTCTGGGTCTTAATCAGCAGATTATCGACGAATATATCCAGTACCTGACCGACAAGCGGCTCAGGGCAATCGGCCTGGAACCGATGTTCGGCGCGGACAATCCGATCAAATGGGTTGACAGTTTCTCGACATTCAACGACCAGAAAACCAACTTTTTCGAAGGCAACGTCACCAACTACTCCAAAGGCAGCATAAGCTTTGACGACTTCTAAGCCGACGATGCGCTGCTACGCCCTCCAGTTGCCGACCGATCCGTACGATTTTCGTGCCAACGTATCGCGGCTTTGCCGCGAGATCGAAGCCCTACCACCGCACTCCATCGTTGTCACACCGGAAGTCTATGTGACAGGTTATCCCTACGACAGGATGGAGGAGGCCGCAGGCATGGCCAAAGAGGCGCTGGCGGAGATCCTCCCGTACTCGGCGGAGAGAATCGTCACCTTGACACTCATCGTCAAAGAGAATGACAACTTTTACAACCGCACCTATGTCCTGCACAACGGCAGAGTCGTCCATACCCAGGACAAGATAAGGCTTTTCCTGCTTGGCGACGAAGACAAATATTTTGCCGCGGGCAGCGAAGAGAAGCTGGAGATTTTCGAAATCGAGGGCATAAAATTGGGCCTGATGGTCTGCTTCGAAGTCCGCTATAGCGAATACTGGCTCAAACTCCGCGGCGCGGACATCATTCTTCTGCCTGCACGGTGGGGACTCCCGAGAAAAAAACATCTCGATATTCTGCCCCGGGCTCTCGCCATCTGCAACCAGTGCTACTGCGTCGTCGCCAACAGCGCCGATGAGGAGATGGCAAAGAGCAGTGCCGTCATCGACCCCAACGGGAAGTGTGTCAAAAACGACGATGCCTCCGTCATCGAAGGCACCCTCGATTTCAGACGCATCAGACTCATACGTCGCTATATCCGCATGGGGCTATTCAATGATTGACACCGCCAAACAGATCAAGCTTGAAAATTTCGCCGATGACATCGCCTCGGAAATCCCTTTGACACCCACCATTTACAAAGCCTTTACGGCCATCGACAGGGAGATGTTCGTCCCTGTCGGCTTCAGGCACTGGGCCTACCGCCTGGATGCCCTTCCCATCAAGGCGGATCAGTGGATAAGCTCACCGCTGACCGTGGCGAAGATGACCGTCTATCTCGAACCCGACGGAGCGGACAATGTTCTTGAAATCGGCTGCGGCAGCGGTTACCAGGCCGCCATCCTCAGCCGGCTCTTCCGACGCGTCTTCACGATCGAACGGATCGAGGCCTTGCTCAAGGAGGCGAAAGAGCGCTTCAGGCAACTCGACATCCACAACATCCATACACGCCTGGACGACGGACAGCGCGGTTGGCGCCAATACGCCCCCTTCGACCGCATTCTCTTCTCCGCTTCGATTCGGGAAGTTCCCGATACACTTTTTAAACAGCTCGCGGAGGGGGGCATTCTCGTCGCCCCGATCGAAAGAGGCGGCGAGCAGATCATCACCCAGTTCAGAAAAGAGGGCGGCACCATTGCGGCCACGGCCAAAGAGAGCTGCCTCTTCGTTCCGGTGAAGTCAGGCATCGAGTAAACGCCACCTTGACAAAAAGAAGCGCGCAATGCGGGCCTTTGGCGCGACTTTTTGGTATAATGCATCAAATATGACAATGATGGGACAAAACGATGCAACAACTTGTCAAACCCTCCGAATATGCCAAAATGCACGGTCTCTCCAGGCAGAGTGTCTACGCCAAAATCAAACGCGGCACGCTTCCCTCGCGCAAGATCGATGGGCGGTACTATGTCATTGTGGCTTCGGACATTGAATCGGAGGTTGACAAGCCGACAATGGAGGAGAAGATCGAACAGGTCTCCCTGATTGACGAATACCGAGAGATCGTGCGTGCCAAAGACGAAACCATCGAAGTCCTCAAAGCCGCTATCGAGGATCTCAAGGAAGCGAACGCCCAGATCACCCAGACCCTCCAGCAGGAGATCACACTGCTCAAGCAGGCTTTCCACGAAATGAAAGTGATCTATCAGCACAACTACCACCTCACCCATAGCGAGAGCGAACCGACTCCCAAAAGCGAGGAGGCCCACATCGAGGTCCGTCCCGAAGAGGAGAAAGCTCCCCGTGCGGAGAAACCCAAAGGGGAAAAAGAGAAAAAGAACAAAAAAAAGAACAAAAAAGAGAGCGAGGAGGAGTGCTGGATTCCTCTGGGCGACCTCATCCAGAGACAGAAATACAACTACAACAAAGCCAAACAGGTGGTCAAACGTTTCAAGAAAGCCTACAAGAAGGGAGACAGCCGCATCAAAAAACAAAACGGCATCTATTATATCTCCTGTTACGATTTTTACGAAGACATTTTGGAATAAACGAACTTTTTGGTATAATTCCCGTCTCCAATGTCGGGGTGTGGCGCAGCCTGGTTAGCGTGCTACCTTGGGGTGGTAGAGGCCGCGGGTTCGAATCCCGCCACTCCGACCATTGCTTCGACACTTTTTTCAAATTCGATACTCCAGAATTTCGATCATCACCGGATAAAAAAGAAGTCTTCCGCACATTCAGAGCGAACCCTCTTTTGTGCTTTCTTTTTTGAACGGACTTTTTGTGCCCTATTTTAGGCCTTTTGGCCGTTTTCATCCTCATCGGCGACGCGACGCGTTTCAATCTCTTTGCGTGCCCGGGATATCAGCGTGGCGAGCGATTCGTTGTGGTGACGGATGGCGATGCCGATGCCCACCGTCACCTTTCCTATCCCATCGAACGTGTGGATGGCGATATATCTGCGGGCTTTGTCGGCGATGATGCGCGCCTGCTCCTCCGTGGCGTTGGCGATAAAAAGAAGGAATTCATCCCCTTCGTACCGGCAGAAAAGATCGTCCTGGCGGATATGGGAATCGATGATATGCGCGATCGTTTTCAGCACTTCGTCCCCCTTTTTTCGCCCGTAGGAGGTATTGATCCCTTCGAGGTTGTCTATATCGATTAGAATAAGACCGTACCGCCTGCCTATATGTCCGAGGGCGACCATGCAGCCTTGTTTGTTGTAGATGCCTGTCAGAGGATCGATAATGGCCCGGCGCGCCCTGATACGGTAAAGCTGAAGCATCAAGATCAAAAGGACCGCGACAGAGACGGTGAGAATCACCGCCATCCGGGCCACCTGGAGATTCGAGCGCAAAGACTCTGCCGCATCGCCGCCTTCCTGCAGGATGATATGATAGCCGCCATGGCTTCCCTCAATCGTCTTCAGCGGCAGAAAGCTCACGATGATGCGGCCACCCGTTTTGGAAAGCAACGAAACGGAAAATTCCCGATAAGGCTTCAAGGATGCCGTAAAACCGGCATCACGAAGGATCCGGGCGCCTTCCACCTCTGTTGATCTCATAACGAAAGCGTCGTCGATATGGCACTTGCGATACTCCCGAAGCCGCTCGCCATTGCCGCCCGCTTCGATCCCTCTCTTCTCGAATACCAGAAAGTAGTGCGTTTTGCCGCCGTGCACCTTTTCAAGAATCCGCTTCATCGGGGCGAAAGCGAAAGAGAGTTCCGCAATCCCGACAAAATCCTTTTTGTGAAAGATCGGATAGAGCCCCCTGTAAAGCCCCGACTCGAAGCCATGAAGGGGTTTGTGCTCCTGGACGATCATCGCGATCGACGTACGCTTTGCCAGCAGAGAATCGCCATATTTTTCCGGCGCATGCAGGCGCAGAAGGACCGTGCCGTCAGGCAGATAGAAATTGATATGTTTCAAACCGTGCCGATGAAGCCTCTCGTAAATCGGTCCAAAGTGCTTGAGAAGTTTTTTGCGGACTGTCACGTTGTTCTCTTCGCCGCTGTAGAGGCTAACAAGCGACGAAGCGGCATCACGGCCGAAAAGGATGGCGGCAATGGTATCTGTCGTATTTTTAAAAGATTCCAGCTCCACGGCCAGAAGCTCTTTTTCCCTCTTCAGGGTCTGCCGCGACATCTCCTCCAGCGCGTTTTTGGCGTAATAGTCGATCCCCATGTAGAGAAAGAGCCCGAGAATAATGATACCGGCGCACTTCAGCGCGGTCACGAGCCATTCGTTGTTTGTTTTTTGCATCATCTTTCTCTCTGGTTTTTCATCGCTCTTCGGGACCGACCGCCAGCGCATAGAGGACCATCGCATCCTTTCTGCCGAGCCAATCTGCCACCTCGTCGTCGTAATAGGCGCCGATACCGCTGCACCCGAGCCCAAGATAGCCGGAAGCCAGATAGACCCTATGACCCAGCAGCCCGGCTTTCTGGCAGAGCGCGCGATAGTTGCACCCGCCCGAAAGAAGAAAAAACGTGATGGCGCTGTCGGCGACAAAACTCTGCTCAAGGCAGAGATAGGCCGCTTTTTTTGCAAAATCACCTTCACGTATCAGCTTTTTGCCACTGTAGATACCTATCGGCATATCGGTGCTTCTATTGAGAACCGCATATATTTCGACAGGTTCGTCGCAATCCGAGGGAATCGGCTGTTCCAAAATCTCCGCAAGCATCTGAAACTGCGCCCTTGTCACACCTTTTCCCGCAGAAAAGGCACGCGCCGACCGCCTCTTTACGATCACCTCCCGCCACGCCTCTTTGTGAAAGGCGAATCTGGGAAATCCCGGCTCTTTTCTGCAGCCGTGCAGCGTCATCGTCTCCCTGTAGGCCCGTTCGATGAGGGGAGAGGCTTCAAACGCGCCCACCGGGTCGACCTGTTCGATACCGCTGTCGGGCACAACAGCCTCACCCTGCGTATCCGGGACTGCCGCGATGGCCGAGGAGAGGAAAAATTCCCTCTCCCTGAAGCCGAAAAAGCGGTTCAATCCTTCCAGGTCGGCCGCATAGGTGATACGGTAGGCATGCTTGTAGAGATAGCTTCCCGCCTCGATGGCCCCCAGCAGGTGGCCGGCATCGAGCAGAGTGTAGCGAAAGGCCCGGTCTTTGTATTTCCAGGCCGAGCGGTACCAGGGAGAGCTGATGAAAAAGAGCAGGCCGCGCATCGGATGCCGCAGCCGCAAAAACGGCTCCAGTCCCTCGTCTTTCCCGATGGACCGCAAGAGCACCGCCGAGGAGGAACCGACCTCGAAATGGTAGATGCCATCCTTGAAACCTTCGACCCCGCGGGCCTGAAAATAGAGTTCGTTCGGGTAGAGCGCGCCGGCGCTGGGAACGGTGCGAAGGTAGTACTCGACACCGGGGTAGCTCTTCTTGGCCGTGATGCCACCGATGTGGTAGATGAAGATGTGGGCAGGGCACTCTTTTTCGAGGCGGATACGAGGGTATCGGCGAGGATAGGACTTCATCGGCGAGGGTCGGTTTTCCCAATCAAGGCGATTGGGATGCTGGCGCACAGAGAGCCAGGAGTGCTTCGTCGATTCGTGATATTCACGGCCCAAACAGTTGTTCATGCGTCTTTTCCAGGGTCCGTTCGATTTCTCGATAGAGCGCGACATGCCCGCTTTCGATTTCATTCAGCAAAGGACGGTATTTCAGGTAGACACTCCATGTTTTGCGGGCAGGCTCCATTCGGTTCCGTTTGGCCAATTCGAAAGCGACCGATGCGTTGATAAAGCCTTTGATCAGCCTGATTTCGTCGTTTTTTTCGAAGCGTCGGGGAAACCAGACCTCCTCCAGCGCTTCATGCGCCTCATAATACTCTCCTGCGCGGATCAGTCGAATGAAGCTTCTGCACGCCTCGCCCATCATTTTCCCCTCAAACCCGCAGCGTTTTTCGCCAGTAACCGCGACCGCCCCGCAGGGAGATGCAGATTTTGTCGGGAAATTTCTTTCGAAACTCGGGCAATCGCTCTTTCGTCTCTTTGCCCGTATCGCAATAAAAGACCAGCACGGTCCCTTCCGGATAATCTTTTAGCTCGTAGGGATTGTAGAGCACCGTACCGGCCCCCTCGATCTCCTTGGCGATCGTATCGACCAGCAGCACTTTGCGTCCCCGGGCCTCCAACTCTTTTTTGGCCCGCAGAAACTCCTCCTGTGTCCATTCGTCCCTGAATTCGGCCATATCCCGAAACTCAGCGGTAATTTCCGAAATTGATGGGGAAATCGAGATCGAGCGATTTGAGGTGGGCCATCACCGCCTGAAGATCGTCCAGCGATTTCCCGCTGACGCGGATCTCGTCACCCTGGATAGCGGCCTGCACCTTGAGTTTGAGCCCCTTGATCTCTTTGACGATACGTTTGGCGTCCTCTTTGGCGATGGCGTCGACGATGGCGAAAACCGCCCGCCGTGTGCCGCCGCTGGCATCTTCACGGCTCGTCTCTTTGAGCACTTTGGGGTCAAGCCCCCGCTTGATGATCTTGCCGATAAGAATATCGATCAACGCATCGAGTTTGTTGTCGCTGGAACTGGTCACTGTGATCGTCTTGGCCTTTTCATTCAGCGTTATCTCTTTGACCAGCCCCTTGAAATCGTATCTGTTTTCCGCCTCTTTCTGTGCCTGCTGAATCGCGTTTTTGATCTCCTGCATATCCGCTTTGGCCGATATGTCGAAACTGTGCTCTTTCGCCATTTCTACTCCTTCGTCTCTCTCTTTATCTTTTCGTAATCGTCTTCCGGCCGCGACTTGGCACGCACCAGCAGAAGCTTCATGCGTTTGACCAGCTCTTCCGTCAGCTTTTTCAACTCTTCGTAATAGGCTTTCGCCCGGTCGAGATCCCCCTCTTCGAACCGCTTTTTCCCCAGCAGCTTCCCAAACAGGCCGCGTCCCTCTTTTTTGCGGGAGTAGATCTCGTATATCTTGCGGTTTTCATTATGCCAGAGTGTGTGGATTTTTTCAATCTCTTCGATCGTGGCGGTTCCGAAAAAGCGTTTGAGCCATGCCATGTTGTCGTAGAGCCATCTTCCGAAAGCGCATCGCCTCTCGTTCAGGGCCGCCCCCTCTTTGTCCACCTGCATCCCGTAAGCCATGAGCCGGCTCGTTTTGAGCTGCTCCTCATGCGAGGTGATAGCCTTTTCTATCTCTTTGAGCGCTTCATCTTTTTTCATGCCGATGCTCCAATCCAGAACCCCTCTTTGGAATTTCCGTCTGCTTCCGCAAAAGATAAGTTCTATAGTCTATTGTAATATATTTTTCATTAAAGACGATATATAGAGTGCCCTGTTTACGGGGGTTCAAACCTATTTTTAACAATTTTGTTCATAAGGTGTTAAGCGATGAAAAGACCCGAACCTATCGACGAAGAGATCGTGCTCGATCCCAAGCGCTACATTGTCAGCAAAACCGACCCGAAAGGGATCATCGAGTACGGCAACGACTACTTTGTCCAGATCTGCGGATACAAGGAGACGGAGCTGCTGGGGCAGCCCCACAGCATCATCCGCCATCCCGACATGCCCAAAATCGTCTTCAAGATGATGTGGGACCGGATCAAAAACCGGAAAAACATCTATGCGCTCGTCAAGAATCTTGCCAAAGACGGTCGCTACTACTGGGTCGTCACCGAATTCGAGACCAAGGTGGATCCGTTGAGCGACGAGATCGTCGGGTATACCGCCTTTCGGAAAGCGGCCCCCAAAAAGGCTGTCAAAGCGATCGAACCGATTTACGAAAAGCTGCTGGAAATCGAAGAGGCGGGCGGCATGGAAGCCTCCGAAAAGTACCTGCGGGGCTATCTGGAAGAGAGAGGAAAAACCTACGACGAATTTATCGACGAACTGATCGGAAACAAAGGACTTTTCAAAACCTTTTTCAAAATGATGAAGCGGATGTTCGGATAAAGCGGCGGCGAACCTTCGCCGCCGGCTTCGCAAGCGAGACGTTTTATTGCGGTTTGTGACAGAACCACCAGTCGAAGCACTCGTACTCTTTGACGCGCGTTTCGGCGGTTTCGCAGTCGGTCGCCGGCGGAATGATGACATGGTCGCCGATTAGTTCGTTGTCGGGCCAGTTGGCCGGCGTGGCGACGCCGTCGGCATCACTCTTCTGCAGCGCCTTGAGCGCGCGGACGATTTCGCCGATATTCCGTCCGATCTCCTGCGGATAGTAGAGAATGGTCCGCACCGTTCCTTCCGGATCGATGATGAAGACAGCCCGTACCGTATTGGTCCCTTTGGCCGGATGCAGCATGCCGATCTCGGCCGCCAGCGTGTCGGTGCCGGCGATGATCGGGAACTCGATCTGCACGTTAAGCTTCTCCTTGATCCACTCGACCCATTTGATATGGCTGAAGACCTGGTCGATGGAGAAGCCTACCAGCTCGGCACCCAGGGCGTCGAACTGCTCTTTGTGTTTCTGAAACGACACGAATTCGGTCGTACATACCGGCGTGAAATCGGCCGGATGGCTGAACAGCACGACCCACTTTCCTTTATAACTGATGTTACGCAGTATACACCATCATCCGTCCAACGAGAATACATGCAATGCGAGGCGAAAAGGTTCGAGCGTAGCCAAAGCTACATTCGGTTGTTTTCAACGAAGCAGTGCGTGCGTTCTCGTTGGACCCCGAAGGGGCGGTACCATCGCCGCACAATCTCCGTGTTGCGACGGCATCGGCGTAGCTTCAGCTACGCCTCACCGTGGCGCCTTGAGCTTGCACGACGTTGATGCCGCGGATGGTGGTGTATACCGCGTAACATCAGTTTATAATCTTCGGGAAATTTCATCGGTCCATGGGTGGTCTGCACCTCGATGGACGGGAATTTCTCTCCAAGCAATGGCATACTCATGGCATTCCTCCTTTTTTGATATTCGTCCGATATTTTGTGGAATCTACTGCGATTGCTTTTTATTTCATTTCTGTTTTATTCTCTGATATTACGCAAACCATGAGCAAAGCCCATGGTTTGGCGGGGACTGGCCGTCCCCTGCACCCCCCTAAAGCTACGAAATCGGAGATTTCGAGATGACGTTCCGCTTTTTGCGTAACGTCAGTTATTCTTTTCACTTTTGCGACTCTTTTTCTCTGTTTCGATCTCCTCGTCGCCGATCTTCTTGGCGCCCAGCCCCATGCCGACCAGGGCCGCGCCGTCGAAAAAGAGGCTGATGCCAACAAAAAGCCCGACCAGCACCAAGGAGCTGACGGGCCATCCCACCAGCAGAATGATGGCCAGGACGATGGAAAGGATACCGTTGGTCAGCATCAACCACCACCCTTTGTTGGGTTTGTAGTGCCAGCCCAGAGTCAGGCTCGAATAGGCGTCCATCAACAGATAGACCACCAGCAAAATCGCCGTGGCCGCCACACCCGGCAGCGGGAAGAACATCAGCAAAAAGGCGGTGATGACGGAGATCGTTGGCTTGACCCACGCTCCGATGTGCCCGCCGTAGTTCTTCCAGGTGTTGTATCCCTGCACGAGGCCGCTGAAAAGAAAGAGCCACGCCAGGAAATAGACGGTCACCACCGACATCAATGTCGGCGCCAAGAGGCCGACGAGTCCCAGCACCATCATTAAAACACCCGCGATGACGGTCTGGCCGCTATACTTTTTCAGCGTCTCCTTGTCGAACTGGAATCGCCCGATGATGGTCATTTTTCACTCTTTTTCCCGCTGACGTTCTTCGTCGCGTTCTCTTTGAATTCTTTGAGTTTTTCGATCAGCTCCTTGAAGAGCTTTTCCGCTTTGTTGGGCCCTTTCACCTCTTTTTCGATCTTCTCGATCGCCTCATCCAGCATTTTATAAGTCGTATCGCTGCTGCTGGTGTATCCCAACGCTTTGGCCACTTTCAGCTCGTTTCGGGCCGCCTCGAGATGCTTGAGAGCCTGCTCTTTGTCCTTTTTGGCCACCGTACTGGCCGCTTCGATCAGCGCCTGGGCTTTCAGCAGAGGCAGGGGAATGACGATCTGGTTCTGCACCAGCGTTCCCAGCGCCATTTCGAGTACATCGCGTGCCTCTTTCACCTTGCCCTCGTTGAGGTATTTGGCCGCCAGTTTCAATGCCTGCGGATAGGATACCAGAGGCAGATTGACGCTGATGACGTCGATTTCGCTCTGAAGAGTGTTCAAAAGGCGCCGTGCCGCCTGGACATCGCCCACCGCCAGCAGTTTCTTGACCGCCGCCAGGCTCTTTTCGATGCTCTTTGCATCACCTATGTACTCGGTGGCGACGATGGAGGAGTCGATGGGCAGCAGAGCCGGTGCATCGGGATGCTCCAGCACCACTTCCAGCTTGCCGATCGCTTTCTCAAGGTCGGCCTTCGCTTTTTTCACATTTTTCTTGTCCAGATCCACCAGAACCTGCTGGGTCAAAGCCACGGCTTCCACCGCTTCCTGAACCACTTCGAGCTGCTCGTTCTTCGCTCTTTTCTCCGCTTTCTGGACCGCATGTTTGCTGACCTGCGCGGAAGTTTCCGCCATCGCGGCCGGAGCAGCGAGCAGGGCTGCCGCCACGAGGGAAATCCATACTTTTTTCATCTGTCGCTCCTTTTTCCGGTTGGGGTTGTCAGGGCCCGTTGCATGTGGGCACCTCATCGATTTTACGTGTCGTTATTGTAGAAAAAAGAGAGGAAGGGTTCTGCTACCCAGGTATCATTTAGCAACTGATCTTACGCAAAACATGAGCAAAGCCCATGTTTTCTAAAGAAACATCCCTTCGGGACCGCCTCGCTTGTTTTGGCGGGGACTGGCCGTCCCCTGCACCCCCCTAAAGCTTCGAAATCAGAGATTTCGAGATGACGTTCCGCTTTTTGCGTAACGTCAGTTGGCAACTATTCGGAATGTTTTTTGAATCGCAGGCGGAATTTCCGGGTTTTTTGCATATTCATAAGGATGAAAGGTATCAAAAAGAGCACTTCGAGCAGAAGAGATATAATCACCACTTTCACGGTGCCGTGGGGATCGTCGGTGTAGGGTAAACCACCCGTATTCATGCCGAAAAATCCGGTTACCAGGGTCAGCGGCAGGAAAATGGCGGAGATAATGGTGAGCCAGTACATGTTGCGGTTCATCCGCTCGTCCACTTTGGCCCGGTAGAAGTCGTAGAGGTTGTCCAGTTTGTCCATCGCCGCCTTGGCCAGGTCGCGG
The DNA here is from genome assembly GCF_016593255.1 of Hydrogenimonas urashimensis. Classification (NCBI taxonomy): domain Bacteria; kingdom Pseudomonadati; phylum Campylobacterota; class Epsilonproteobacteria; order Campylobacterales; family Hydrogenimonadaceae; genus Hydrogenimonas; species Hydrogenimonas urashimensis. The sequence continues at coordinate 1,505,325 of NZ_AP023212.1, forward strand.
ATGCGCCCCATATGCTCCATCAAATCGGCGAAGGCGAGCGCCTGGAACCCTTCTTGCTTTTTGTGATAACGGACGAAAAGTTCGAACGCCAGGGAGGCATGGAACATAAGACGGTGAATCAGCGAAACGTCTTTTTTGTAGGCGATCCACCGGGCCATGAAATCTTTCGGAAGCGACCCGTCGTAAAGCGTCTCTTCGAGCTGCTCTATCTCGAAATGGTAGCGCTGCATATCCTTGATGAGCCTCTCGGTTTTGGTATCCAAAAACTCGTACATATCTTCCAAAGTCCCGGAGGTCTCCAGCCTTTTCGCTTTTCTGTCGAAACGGTAGCAGAGACCGTTTTCTACGACAAAAGCGTAGGAAACGATATCGAGCCCTCTCTCCGTCATTTCCGGCAGACGCAGAATCAACACGGCATAATCCTCTCCCATCTCGAAATGGGAAGGGTGGCTGGCGTTTTCGATATCTTCCAGCAGCAGCGCGTCGATTTTCATCAATACTCCTCTTCCACTTTCTCCAGCAGTTTCTTCACATCGTTGACGGCGAGTTTCTTGCGCTCGATATTGAGGATTCCCTCTTTTTTGAGCTGCTGCAGGTGGCGGTTGACCACGTGGCGCACCGTTCCAATCATTGAGGCGATCTCGTCGTGGGAGAGGTTCTGCAGCAGTCCCAGACGCCTGGCCGGATTTTTCAGGTCGAGGTTCTTCAATATCAGTTTCATCAGGCGCGTGGAAGTGTCGTAGAGCGAAAGGTCCGTCGCCAGCTCCTCGACCTGGCGCATCTGCCTGGCCAGATAGGGGAAAAAGGCGCGGTTGAAGGCCGGGTTGGTGTCGAGCCACTCCCGCACCTTGTCGATGGGGAGCTCCAGCGCCTTGACATGATCGATCGCTTCGGTCATCACCTCGTGGCGACGGCCGTCCAGCACCGTCAGCACGTCGAACATGTCGTGAGGTCCAAGCAGATAGAGTGTCTGCTCCCGATTGTTCTGGGGGTTGTAGCGATAGACCTTGATACGCCCTTCCAGCAGGATGTAAAAATGGCGCAATGTGTCGTCGGAGTCCATCGCCGGCGAGCCTTTTGGGTACTCCCGTATCACGCCGATGCGGTTGATTTGGTCGATGAGATGCCGGCTGAGGCCGTGAAAAGGTTCAAGTTTGGTCAGATGCAACACGGAAAGTCCTTCGATCGTAGAGTTGGTAGCGGTTTTTCCCGCTCTGTTTGGCCAGATACATGGCCATATCTGCGAATTTTTTCAGATCCGATGCGTTTTCGCTGTCGAGGGGGCAGCGGCTGATGCCGATACTGGCGGAGATGGCCCCGATTTTTCCCTCGGCATAGGGCTGGGAAAGGGCGTGGAGCAGTGTGCCCGCCAGACGGTCCAGGACATCCGGCGCCACACCAGGAACCAAAACCGCGAATTCGTCACCTCCGAGCCGAAATACGGAAAGATCGTTTCGTGAAGCGAATCTTTCAAGGCGTCCGGCCACCTCTTTGAGCACCCGGTCGCCCACACCGTGGCCAAAACGGTCGTTAACCTGCTTGAATCCGTCCAGGTCGATGAACATCATGGCAAAAGGGGTGCGTAACGCCAAAGATTCACGCAGCCGGCTGTCGAAGGCGAAGCGGTTCCCGAGTTCGGTCAGGCTGTCATGCATCGCGTTGTACTCCATGTTGTTCAAAATCGCCTTGAGCTGAAGCCGGTTGCGTTCGATCCGATAGATAAGCCGCAGCATGAAAAGGGGCAGTATCAGGGTGGCAAGGGCAAGATAGAGCATAAAGATTGTATGGGTGTGCCAGTAGGGGACGAAGAGATAGAGACCCGCCAGTGCCATCAGGACAAAACCCATGGCGACATAAAGATATTTCGGACCGAACCGCATCCCGTTGCCCAGAATGACCCAGATATAAAGAAGGCTGAAAAGAAATCCCGTCTCTTTCAATGTCGCGACCAGGAGTGAAGTGACGGCGATATCGAGGAAAATGACAAAGATTTTTCTGGCCCGACGAAACCGCTCGGGTGCGTTGGCCAGCAGTCGAAAGTGTACAAAAGCCAGAACGATGTACAGAACGATACCGCTCCAGAAAGGATGAAGCGCAATCTTGCGTTCCGGGGTAAGCCAGGCAAGAATCGGTACGAGAATGACGATAAAAAGAAGACGTGTAACCGCCTGACGCCGCTCTTCGCTGTATTCGTTTTCGGTTTCCGCCGTATCACCCGTTTTAGGAAGCGGCGGTGGGAGAGTGTACTTGTTTTTTCTCATGGAGCGGTCTTCAGAAGTCGAGCCCGAAACTGCCGAAGCTGCCCATGGTGGGATCCATATGCCCCATCTGCGTGCTTTTTGTCCTCAGCATCAGGATGTCGCTTTTCGGATCGATCCCCTGGGGACAGACGGCTGTGCATTCACCGCAGAGGGTGCAATCCCAGACGCCGTTTTGCTGGATGGCGTCGATTTTGCTTTTGGCATCGCCCTCCCGGGGATCGGCCACATAGCGCCATGCCCGTGTCAGGGCGAAGGGGCCGGCGAAGAGGGGGAGGGTCTCGAAAACGGGGCAGGCGCTGTAGCAGGAGTGGCAGAGAATGCAGTCGCTCTGCACTTCGGTACGCTTCTCTTCTTCGGGCGTCACGACCGCATCCGCAACCGGTGCCTCCAGCCACGCCTTGACGCGCCTGAGGGTGTCAAATCCCCCGTTCTGGTCGGTTACGAGATCCTTGATGACCGGTGCGAAACGCAGCGGCTCCACCAGATCCCCCTCTTTGGGTTTGTAGGCGCACGCCAGCACTTCACGCCCGTTGACCCGAACGGCGCAGCTGCCGCAGACACAGCTTCGGCAGCCCGACCGGAAGGTCAGTGTGGGATCTTTTTGGGTTTTGATAAAAGTGAGCGCCTCCAGCAGCGTCTGTCCCTCCTCGACGGCCCACTCCTGCACCACCTCCGAGGGTTTGCGGGCAGCGTGAAAGCGCCGGATGCGTATGGTAATCATTTCAAATCCCCTTCGTAATCATCCTCGCAGCAGTTGCCGCCCGCTTCGTACTCCTCTTCCCACGGCCGCAGCTCTCTTTCGACCGTCTCGATCAGCTGCTCCACCTCTTCGAGCCTCTTTTCCGCTTCGTCCAACTCCTTTTCGAGCCTCTCCGCCGTAATCTCGTCCCGTTTCCCGTTTCCGATTTCCCGTTTTTCGTTCATTCCATTCCCTCAAATTCATTGCAGAGCGTTTCCGCTTCCTTCCATGAAAGCGAATGAACGCCCGCAAACTTTTCGTCATCTTCTGCGGGATAGTCCTCCCGCTGATGGGCCCCACGCGATTCATTGCGGCTGATCATGCATACCAGTGCCGCTTCGGCAAGCTCCACCATGTTGCCGAATTCGATGAATTCGATCAGGTTCGTATTGTATTCACGGCTCTTGTCGGCGATGCCCATGAACGGCAGTTCTCTTTGCATCTGCCGAATCGCCGACAAGACCCCTTTGAGCCCCATTTCGTCACGTACGATGCCGGCGTTGCGATAGAAAATCTTACCCATGAAGTCGCGTTTTTCGTAAAAGTCGATCTGATTCGTAAAGTGGGGAACCGCCGCGACGAAGGCACGGTCTTTTTCAAACTGCGCACTCCCTTTCGGTGTCGCCTCGCCGTTTTGGCGCGCGAATGTTACGGCATTCTCACCCGCTTCGCGTCCGAACACGATCGTCTCCAGCAGCGAATTGCCTCCCAGTCTGTTGGCACCATGCACGCGGGCGTTGGCACACTCTCCCGCTGCGAAGAGCCCTTTGACCTTCGTCATATGCCCCCTATCGACGTCGATGCCTCCCATCGTGTAATGGGCCACCGGTTTGATCGGAATCAGGTCGGTGACGGGGTCGACACCTTCGTAGAGTTTCGCGAGCTTCCTCTCCTGGGGAAGATTCTCTTCGATGAAAGCCTCTCCCAGATGGCGGATATCCAGAAACACAACTTCACCGCTCTCGAGTTGTTCCCAGATCGCTTTGGCGATCTCGTCCCGCGTCTTGAGTTCGTCGACGAAACGCTCCCCCCTGGAGTTGAGCAGCTTTCCGCCCGCGCCTCTGGCGCTTTCACTAATGAGGATACCGCTGCGTTTTAGAGCGGTTGGATGGAACTGGACGAACTCCAGATCGCTCAAAATACAACCTGCCCGGATCGCCGCCGCCACGCCGTCTCCGGTGGTGGCGGTGGAGTTGGTCGTGAATCCCCGGTAGAGCCCCGCGTATCCGCCGCTGGCGATGACAACACTTTTGGCCCCCAGCGCCTTCACCTCACCGCTTCGCATTTCGATCGCCGTGACACCCAGCACCCGGTTCTCCTCGACGATGAAGTTGAGAAGATAGTACTCGTCCAGGAACTCGATTCCCCTTTTGAGGGCACTGTCGTAGAGGGTGTGAAGGATTTTGAGTCCCGTATAGTCCTGGGCGTAGCATGCCCGCTTGCCGCTGGCACCTCCGAGTCTGCGCTGGGCCACTTTTCCGTTTTCAAGACGGCTGAAGGGAGTCCCGAGTCCGTCGAGCCACGCGATCGCTTCGGGTGCTTTTTCGCAAAGACGGCGGACCATCGCCTCTTCCGCCAGCGTGTGGGCCGAGCGCATCGTGTCCGCGATGTGCGCTTCCACGCTGTCGGGCGCCACATGGCCAAGGGCCGCGTTGATGCCGCCCTGGGCCATCGAAGTCTGGGAGCGGGTAGGCCGCATCTTTCCGAGCACGGCCACTTTCGCACCGCTCTCATGCGCCGCCAGGGCCGCCGAGAGTCCGGCACTTCCGCCGCCGACAATCAAAACATCCATTGTTTTCACTCCGCCATTTTTTCTCCAATTATATCAGCCCGCTATGTTATACTCTATAAAACCGAACATTGATTTTCACAGATAAGGAAAAGTCATGGAAAACCGATCTCCGGCCTATACCGAGGGCGCTCTTTTGGCCAGAGCGCTTTCCGATTTCTTCACGACCAGGTTCATGGTCCTTTCGACCGCTCCTTTCCTGATCACGATGTTTTTGGCATTTTTTCTGCTCTTCCAGGTCTCCGGGGAGTTTTTCGACATGCTCAACGCGGCGGCCCAGGCGTCACAGAATCCCGATGCCGCCGCCGCACAGAACGAACTGGCACAGTTTGCGAAGGAGTATCCCATCATATCCGCCATTGCGGGGAGCTTCGTTTTCAAAGCGGTGGCCGGGACCCTCTTTTACATCGTGGGCGGCGGTGTGGCGGTACTGGCATCGGTCATCATAGCCGTAATCATCGTCGGATTCTTCACCCCGATGATCGTCAGAGAGATACAAAAACGGCACTATCCCCATGTCGAGCGCAAGGCGACGGTACCGGTTTGGGACTATCTGCTTTTTATGCTGGGTCAGCTCACGCTTTTTCTCCTTTTTCTTCTCGTCTCGCTGCCTTTCTGGTTCATCCCGGTGCTTGGCATCGTCGCGATGAACGCCCCGTTCTACTTCCTCTTCCACAAACTTCTGACACGGGATGTCGCCGGGGAGATTTTCGGCAAAGAGGAGATGAAAGCGGTTTTTGCCCAGGCCAAATGGCGCATTATGACCACCACACTCATCCTTTACCTCCTCTCTCTCATTCCCGGGGTCGGTATTTTGGGCCAGGTCTTTTTCGTCATCGTCCTGGCCCACCAGTTTTTCCAGGAGGCGGCGAGGCTGCGCGGCGCGATGATAAAAAGCATCTGAGTCAGCCAGACTGTAATATTCGTGAATAAAACCGCTCTGTGACTTTTGGCTAGGTGACGTTGGCGGAACCTTTGAGATATAATTGCATTTTCAAAAACAAATGGCGGGCAAAATAAGATGAACGAAAAGAAAGATTTTTTACGGGCCATCGTCGAAGCGGATTTGAAATCGGGCAAAATCGAAGAGGTGGTCACCCGTTTCCCTCCCGAACCCAACGGCTATCCCCATATCGGGCACGCCAAGTCGATCGTGCTCAACTTCGGAATCGCCAGGGATTACCATGGGCGCTGCCACCTGCGCATGGACGACACCAACCCCGAAACCGAGGAGATGCGCTACGTCGAGGCGATCAAAGATGCGATCCACTGGCTGGGCTTCGACTGGGGCGAGCACTTCTACTTCACCTCCGACTACTTCGAGCGGCTCTATGACTACGCCGTGCAGCTGATTAAGATGGGCAAAGCCTATGTGGACAGCCTGAGCGAAGAGGAGATTCGCCAATACCGCGGCACGGTCACCGAACCGGGACGCCGAAGCGTCTATGCCGAGCGGAGCGTGGAGGAGAATCTCGATCTGTTCGAGCGGATGCGCCAAGGGGAGTTCGAAGAGGGCGCCCACGTGCTTCGGGCCAGAATCGACATGGCCTCGCCCAACATGAAGATGCGTGACCCGCTACTCTACCGCATCCGCCACACGCCCCACTACCGCACGGGATCGGCCTGGCACATCTACCCGATGTACGACTTCGCCCACTGCCTCTCCGACTACATCGAAGGGATCACCCACTCTTTCTGCACCCTGGAGTTCGAAAACAACCGGGAAGTCTACGACTGGATTCTCGAAACACTGCAGGTAAAGCCGCCCCGGCCCCATCAGTACGAATTCGCCCGCCTCAACATCACCTACACCGTCATGAGCAAGCGCAAACTGCTAGAACTCGTCAAAGGCGGGTACGTCAGCGGCTGGGACGATCCCCGTATGCCCACCATCGCCGGCTACCGCCGCCGGGGCTACACGCCCGAGTCGATCGTCAATTTCTGTGAAATGATCGGCGTGGCCAAAGCCAACTCCGTCGTGGATGTGGCACAGCTGGAGTTCGCAATCCGCGACGACCTCAACCCCAAAGTCCCCCGGGTCATGTGTGTGCTGAGCCCCCTCAAAGTCACCATCGTCAACTACGAAGGCGAAGAGGAGCTCGACGCCTCCTACTATCCGCCGGATGTCCCCAAAGAGGGCTCGCGCAAGCTCCCCTTCTCCAAAGAGATCTATATCGACCGCGACGATTTTTGCGAAAATCCTCCCAAAGGGTACCACCGCCTCACGCCCGATCAGCCGGTGCGCCTCAAACACGCCTACATCATCGCCTGCGAGGAGGTGGTAAAAGACGATGCGGGTAACGTCGTGGAGATCAAAGCCCGCTACTTCCCCGACTCCAGAAGCGGCAGCGACACCAGCGGCATCAAGGTCAAAAGCGCCATCCAATGGGTCGACGCCAAAAAAGGGAAACGGGTGGAGGTGCGCCTCTACGACCGCCTCTTCAAAACGGAAAACCCCCAGGGCGTCGAAGACCTCAACCCCGACTCCCTGCGCATCGTCCAAAACGCCGTCGTCGAGCCCTCAGTCATCGAGGAAAAACCCGACGAACGCTTCCAGTTCGAGCGCATCGGCTACTTCTACGCCGATCCTGTCGACTCCACCGACGAAAACCCGGTCTTCAACCGCATCGTCAGCCTCAAAGACTCCTGGGCGAAAAAGAGCAAGAAAAAAGAGAGCCCGAAACAGGCGAAACCAAGGCCCGAACCGAAACCCCGACCTGCCCAAAAAGAGGAGAGGCCGCCCCTTTCACCCGATCAGCAAAGACACTTCGACCGCTTCACCGAAGAACTGGGCCTGGGCGCCGCCGTAGCCGACACATTGGCCAGGGACGAAGCGCTGAGCGATTTCTTCGAAAAAGCGTGCACATTCGCCGACAACCCGGCCACCCTCGCCAACCTGGTCGCCAACGAGGTGGCCAGAGAGCTTAAAAACAGCGCACCGGATACACTGCGCTTCGGCCCCGAAGCGGTCGCCAGGCTCGCGAAGATGATCGACGAAGAGACCATCTCCACCAAAATCGCCAAACAGGTCTTCGAAGCGATGGCCAAAAGCGGCGAAAACCCCGAAACGATCGTCGAAGCCAAAGGATTGAAACAGATCAGCGACCCCGACGTCATCGGCCCCATTATCGAGCAAATCATCGCCGACAACCCCCAAAACGTCGCCAAATACAAAGCAGGCAACCAAAAACTGCTGGGCTTTTTCGTCGGCCAGGTCCTCAAAGCCACCGGTGGCAAAGCCAACCCCAAAGTGGTCAACGAACTGGTGGCGGAAAAGCTGAAAAGATGACGTTACGCAAAAAGCGTAACGTCATCTCAAAATCTACGATTTTGTAGCTTTAGGGGGGTGCAGGGGACGGTCAGTCCCTGCCAAAGCTTGGGCTTTGCTCAAGCTTTGCGTAACATCAGTGAAAAGTTGATCTGTGCGGAGGGTTGGATATCCTCAACCCTTCCTGCAGAATTGCAAAGAATCACTTCTTCGGTACATACTCCAAAATCACCGGTTCGCTGAAGTTGGGGACATCGTCGTAAGTGAAGACAGCGTAGTACTTTTTCACATCCAACGCGCCGAAATCATCAAATGTCCAGTTGTCGGGGCCGCCGTAGAGTTTGTCGCCGTCGTAGGGGGAGATCGGTTTTCTGAAGGGGTTTTTGATGACGAAGACGCCGCGGAAATCTTTCTCCTGCGGGTTTTTCCAGGTCAGTTTGATTTTGCCGTTTTCGATCTTGTAGCTTAGATCCTTGACGGGGCCGACAGGGCGGCGGCGTTTGTGGAGGTATTCGATGACCAACTTCGGGGTGTATTCGGGGTGGCTGCTGTGCCACTCCACGACCGAGTTTTTCACCACTTTTTTGGCGCTGCTGGGGCGAAGCAAAAAGGCGATCGATTTGCGATCGCGGAGGCGGTTGCCCAGCTCCTGGATGGCATAGGAGTCGAAGACGAAGACCTGCTCCTGGTTTTTGAGTTCGTTGACACTGACGTCGTAGCCGATATTTTCGATGATCTGGCGGTTTCGCATCGCTTCATAGTTGCGCTCGGTGTCGGCGTCGATCATCTCCAGGTGAAAGCGGATATTCTCCTTGGCGTAGACTTTGACCGGGTTGAGCACCACGTAGGCGCGGGTAATCTCCATAAATTCCCAATCGGGCAGCGATCCCAGTTCCACATCGAAGGTGGCGTAGATCTTTTTGCCGTCGCCGTCGAAGCCGCTGACGATGCGCCCCTCTTCCACGCCGTCGGCGCGTACCGTGTAGCCCTGGCGGGGGAAAAGTTCCATACGGTTGGGCTCGAGGGTGTAGGTGATCTCCAGGTGGGGCCTGAAGGCGAGCCCCCCGCCGAATTTGCCATACCCGATATCCCACTGCATCATCTGCGAAGTCCGGCCCACCTCCAGGGTTTTGGGCCCCTCGATGCGGAAGGTGACCTGCTTGTCGGCGATGCACGCCTGAAGCACTTTGCACTCCACTTCGCTGAACTCCCAACTGCGCCAGATGCCCTGGGTCAGGTGGTTGCTGGGGGTGGGGCGGCCGACGTATGAACGGATGTTCATGGCTTCCACATCCTCGAATTTCGTGATGTCGCCGATGCTTTGGGGGTCCACGATCCCCGCATCCCACTCGCCGTACTTCTCCACGGTCACGCCCACCCGGTTCATCGGATAGAGGCGCAGCCGCGCCCGTTTGATGACGGCGTTGTCGGGAATGGTTTTTAAAGGAATCGTGATGACGGCGTAACTGACCCCTTTGGTTTCGTTGACCCCGACAAAGAGCGAATTGACCCCGAAATGGGCGGCATTGTCTTTGGTTTTTTCGGCCACGTAGCCGGTTTTGTCGGGCAGGGGGAAGTAGGTGCGGTGAAATTCGTCGTCGTCGACGTGGGTGCGCACCGCCAGCACCGGTGCAAAAGGCGATTTGCGCCCCGTCTTCTTGTTCACGGCGCGGATATGGTAGAAGTAGGGGGTGTCGCTGAGCAGGTTGTGGTCGGCGAAGCGGTGAGACTGGGTCAGGCCCATCAGGTTGAAGGGGCGGCAGTAGTGCTTCTCCCTGCGGCTTCGGTAGATTTCGAAGTAGACTTCATCCCCCTCGCCGAAGGGGTAGGGCTCCCACTCCAGCGTGACATTGTCTTTGCCCACGTAGGTCGCGCGAAAATTCTCCGGGCGGGGCATCCGTGTCTCTTTGGCGTAATTGGGGACCTCCTTGAGTGCGGCGATAAGGGCGGGGATATGCTCGCGGATATGCTCGATCATCACATCCAGGTAGTCGGAGATGTTGCGGGTACCCACCTCCACGACGGTGGCGATGATCCCCTTGGAGTAGTAGAATTCCCGCCCGCTGCCGGAGATGAGCTTCGCCGGCGGCTTCCCCTGGTGGATGCCGTATTGCCGGTCGGAGATTTTGCGGATCTCTTCGGCCATGTTGGCACAGAGCACGTTCATGTCGGTGGTATCGATGGTATCTTCGTGGCGGAAATCGTGAGCGGGGAAGAAGACGTTGCCCTGGGAGTGGTAATCCAGTGCGATGGCGATGTTGGAGTGGCTCTCGACGAAATCGCGCAGCGCTCTTGTTTCGGGCTCGCTGAAGGGCTCGGGGCCGCCGTAGACGTTGGAGTCGGGTTTGCTCGACTTGACGAAACCCACAGGAAAGTTGCGGTTGAGGTCGACGCCGTAGCTGCCGTCGGCATTCTGGCGGCGGTTTTTGCGCCAGAAGCTGAAGTGGTTGCGGCTGTACTCGAAGCCGTCGGGGTTGGCGCAGGGGACCATGTAGATGGCGGCATGGGCGAGAGCCTGCTGCACGTCGTGGTCGTAGGCGATGTTGCGGTCGACGTACTGGGCGAACCCGATGGCCAGCTCCAGGCCTATCCACTCCCTGGCGTGGATGGTCCCCGTATAGAAAAGCGCCGGCTTCTCATGGGCCCTTTGCACATCCTGGGAGATGGTGACGGCGATGATGTCCCGCTTCTCCCAAGTCTGGCCGATCACCTCCACGGCAAACAGATCGGGCCGCCGCTGCGCCAACTCTTCAAATAGCGCGACGGCTTCGTCGTAGGAATGGTAAAGCTGTTTCAAATGACTCCCTTAATGGATCGTATCGCTACGGAGGAACATCTCATCTTCCCCGATGACCATTGACAATCTCCGCTCCGCGGAGATCACTTGATCGCCAAATGCTCTTTGATCTTCTCGAACTTCTTTTTCCCCAGTCCCTTGACCTTCATCAGATCTTCCAGCTTCTCGAAGGGGCCGTGCTTTTCGCGGAACTCCACGATCTTCTCCGCCAGCTTCTTTCCAATATTCTTGATTTTCGCCAACGCCTTGGTGCTCGCCTTGTTGACGTCAGTTTTGCTGTGGAGCGCTTCGGCCCACACTTTCAGGGTCTGTTTGTCGATGCCCTCGAGCTCCAGCAGTTCGTCGAGACTCTTGATGTCGTGGCTGTGGATGTAGCGGATCACCTCCACGGCGATCTCCTCTTCCATGCCGTGCAGGGTCATCAGCTCCGTCAGGGTGACGCTCTCCAGCGACATTTCGCTATCCTCCAGCGCATCCCGGACATCGGCGCCCTTTTTCGCCTCTTCCAGTACCGCTTCGGGAATCTCCTCCTCTTTTTTCAGGGGTGGCTTGTGGAGGTGGGAGTCGTCGGGAATATCTTCGGGCACACTCTCTTCGGTCAGCTCGATATCCCAGTCCACCTCTTTGTCGTTGAGGTAGTAGGCCCCGTCGGTGGAGGGGATGTAACGGCTGAATTCGATGTGGCGCATGGTGCGCAGCAAAGAGGGGTTGATCTTGCCCAGCTCTTCCCAGTTGTAGAGGGGAATGTGGGGCTTTTTGAAGTAGCCCTCCGAGAAGTCCCACATCAGATACTGGCCGATCCAGTCCCTAAAGTAGGGGAAGGCGGCGAAGGCCGTGGCGCATTCGAGGATGTAGTATTTACCGTCGTACTCGGCGATATCGCAGGCCCAGTATTCGGCTTTGGCCGCTTTGGAGGCTTCCACCGCCAGCTCCAGCGCTCCCATCGGCACGCCGTCGTAGGTCATGTAGCCCCCCTGGGAGGTGTTGGTAAGGTCCATATCCTCTCCCGCGACCCGCCAGAAGGCGCAGGCGGGTTTGTGGCCGATCAGCATGACACGGATATCGGCGCGCAGCGGAATGCACTCCTGGATATACATGGGCATGTACTTCTTCTCGTCGAAGAGCTTTTTCGCCTCCTCTTTGGATTTGACCTTGTGGACATAGTAGCCGCCGTAGTTGGAGGGGCCGTAGCTTCGCTTGACGATGATGGGATAATCGCACTCTTCCAGGTATCTGTACCCCTCTTCCCGGTCATAGAAAATCTTCGTTTCGGGGTGGGAGAGGTTGTGCTTTTCGCAAAAGAGGGTGACATTTTCTTTGGATTTGTTGGCGAACTGGGTCTCCAAAGAGGGGACGAAACGTACATGCGGCAGCGCCTTGGCGATCTCCCGGAAGGTTTCGTAGGCGGTGGCGGGAATGTTGCCCACCAGAATGTCGATCTTTTTGCGCTTCACCTCTTCGATGAAGCGATCTTTGTCGTTGCCCCAGTGGTAGACCACCGTCTCGATTTTGTCGGGCCACCCTTTGAAGTTGGAGCGGTCGAAGAAACGCAGGACGTAGTCGAGGTAGAGGAGGCCTATTTTGGGAAGTTTTCTCTTTTTTGCCATGGTTGTTGTCCTTATTATTGTTTTTTCGATTTTCGGTCGATCAGGTCGACGATTTTCTCTATTTTTCTATCATTAAAGTCGAGCCCCAACTTCTCCTGCTCCGGCGTAGCGAAGGCGGGGATGCCGTTGACTTCGAGGACGATATACTCCTCTTTCGTACGATCATAGATGATATCGACCCCCGCGATCTCCAGCCCCGTCACCTCCGCGGCCTTCAAGGCCAGCTCCACGACGGCGTCGTCGGGCTCGCGCAAAAAGACGCTGCCGCCGCTGGTGATGTTGGTACGCCAGTCGCTGCCGCCCGCCTTGCGTCCGTAGCAGCCGATATAGTCGCCGTCGACGATATCGACCCGGTAATCGGTGCGGTCGTAGTCGATGAATTTCTCCACATAGAAGAAGCGCAGGTCCATCTGGTTCAAGAAGGGCATCAGCATATCGAGCGTCTCCTGGGAGTCGATCTTCGTCAACCCCACGCCGCCCCAGCCGTCGGTGGGCTTGTAGACCATCTGCTTCCACTCGGCGATGAACTGGCGCAGCCGCTCCGTATCGTCCCGGTGGCAAAGCCTGAAATCGGCGGTCGGCACACCGTGGTTGCGCAGCAGGTGGGCGGTCTGGAATTTGTCCTCGGTCAGGGCGAATGAGCGGTAGTTGTTGAGGCAGGGGATGATGCAGTCGATCGCCTCGTACAGAAACATCTGGTACTGGGTCTGCTCGCCGGCATTGTAGCTGAAGAAGGCGTCCAATTCCTCCATCACCACGATGTCGCCCGTTTTGCCAGGGCAGAGGGTCCTGCCGTTTTCCACGTAGGCGTGGCGCAGGTTGAGGCCGGTGACCGCCTCGATGCCCCGCTCCTTCAGTTTCGCGACGATCTTCTCTTCGATCACGTCGCCGCCGCCGTTTTGGTACATCCAAATACCCACTCTCCGTCCGCTCATGCGATGGCTCCTTTTTTCTGGTGATGGCGCAACACCTGTGTCATCAGGTCGATCCGCTCTTTAAAACTCTTTTTCAGCGCCCGCTCTTTGGGGGTGTGGTCCCCGTCGCCGTAGGGCCCCAGCCCGTCGATGGTGACGACCCCCGCCGACGCGACGATATTGGCGTCGCTCACGCCGCCGCGCCGCTCCGTGGGGAGCGACTGCCCCGAAATACGCTCCATCGCTTCGATGAGCGCTCTCTGCCAGGCGTTGGGTTCCATCACGTCCCGCTGGATCGACCCGCCCAGAACCGCTTTTGTCCCCTCGACGAAAGCGGTGCAGACCGCCTCCTCCAGCCCTTTCATCAACCGCTCTTTTTCCTTATGGTCGGCGTAACGCAGCTCCAGCAGCAGTTTCGCCTGGGGGCTGACGGTGTTGGCGCCAATGCCCCCTTCCATCTTCCCCACGTTGACGGTGGAGCCCCTCTCCAGGTCGGTGAGCTCCACCAGTCTCTGCAGTTTGATGGCCGCCTCCAGGTTGGCATCGACCCCTTTGGCGTAACTGGTTCCCGCATGGGCCGCTTTGCCTTCGATGGTGATGTCGAAAGTGCCGATACCCTTGCGTCCGACCACCACCTCCATGTTGGGCCCCGCCGCCTCGAAAACGAAACATTTGTCGTAGTTTTTGGCCAGCTCGGTGGTCAGCATCCGCGAATCGTCGCTTCCGGTCTCTTCGTCGCTCACCAGCAGCACATCGATATCTTCGATGATTCCGTTGGCATCGTAGAGGGCCCGCAACGCCTCTAACGCCACGATGTTGCCCCCCTTCATGTCGCACACCCCAGGCCCGTAGACCCATGTTTCGTCCTCGCGCCAACCATCGAAACTTCCCTGAGGGAAGACCGTATCCAGATGCCCGAGAAGAAGGATTTTTTCTCTTTTTTCTGATTTTGGGGAGAGAAAATGGAGATGATCGCCAATCAAATCCCGCCGATGGCGTTCAGTCCGGTAACCGAGCGCTTCCAGCCATTTTGCAAACAGCTCACCCACCGCATCGACACCCCGCTTGTTGCGGGTATAGGAGTTGATGCGTACCACTTTTTCGAGGTCTTTTTTCCATTGCATGCCATACCAGCCGTTTACGAAATTTCCGCAAATTCTATCATTTCGTCGATATATAATTAATTAATGTAATCGATTCGGCGGCAAATCTCTTTCGATACGGCACACACCACTTCAAATTCGAGATAGGCAAGGGGATAATTCGAAAGTATTTTTTTTGTCTCTTTGTAGCCAAGCACGCCTCTGCCGCCACTGACCCCGCTGCGCTTGATATAACGCAGCATCGAAAGCGTGTCGCGAAAATAGATGCGGTAGCGCAGCAGATCGATCTTCGCATCGAAATGTTTGGCTATCGCCGCTGTCGTCTCTTCCAGGGAGCTAATGGGGGAGGAGGTGCCCGCTATTTGGTGAAGTGTCGCAAAGGTGCCGGAGGTGAACACTGCCATCGCCACGGGACGGTTAAGCCTTGCCATACGCGAGAGCGTCCATTCGAGATTGTCGCACCACTGCAGGGCCGATGAGGAGACCAGCAGGTCAAAATCGAGCCTTCCGAGCGTTTCGAAAAGTGACGGATCGTTGAAATTTCCGATTATTTTTTCGACCCCTTTCCCGCAGGGGTGAAGCGCCAGCATTTCGGGTGCGGCATCGATGGCGAAGTACTTTGTGAACGAATGTTCATAAGCTCTGAAAAAACCGCCGGTACCGCATCCGAGGTCGACGACGACAGGGTACGGGTTTTTTATTTTCGATGCGAGGAAGCGGGCGACACGCTCCTGGATAAGGCTGTAGCGACCGTAACTTCCGGCGAAACGGCAAAACTCTTTATGTGCGGCCATATTTACTTTCAATGGGGGTTTTCGATATAATAGCGCGCTAATTATAACCAAAGGCTTTTTCAACAATGATTACCATCCTTTTTGTGGCACAGATTGTTCTGGCTGTTATTTTGACGATTCTCGTGCTTCTGCAGAAAAGCTCCTCCATCGGGCTGGGGGCCTACAGCGGCTCCAACGAATCGGTTTTTGGCGCGAAAGGGCCGGCCGGTTTTCTGGTCAAGGCCACTTTCACCGTCGGTCTCATCTTCATTTTCAATACGATCGCACTGGGATACATGTACAACAAATCCTATAACAAATCGGTCGTCGACGAGATCAAAACCGAGAAGAAGACGCCGGCGGCCGTACCCCAGACGCCTGCCGTTCCGGCGGCACCTGCGGCACCGGCTGCGCCTCAAACCCCTGCCGGGTAACCTCTCCGCGCCGGGGAGGCAGGGGCCATCCGAAGGTCCCGCCGAACCGGTCCGCCTCTTTTTGGCATTCGAGCATTTCCGCACCATACCGGCAGGTTCATCATGAAAACGTTCGTTACGCTCCTTCTTTTCGCTCTGACACTTTTGGCCGATGCCCACATTTTCGTCTATCATCGTTTCGGTGACGCCCGTCACCCCTCTACGAACACCTCCATCGCGGTGCTCAAAAAGCAGTTCGACTATTTCAAAAACCACGGGTACGATGTCATTCCGCTCTCCACACTGGTTGAAACCCTCGAAAAAGGCAAACACGTTCCCGATAACTGGGTCGTCCTGACGATCGACGACAGTTACAGAAGCTTCTTTGAAAACGCCCTTCCCCTCTTCAGGCGCTACGGCTATCCTTTCACCCTATTCGTCTATACCGGTGCGACCGAAAGGCGCTACGGCGACTTCATGACATGGAAGCAGATCAATGAAGCGAAAAAGTATGGCGAGCTGGGATTTCACTCCCACAGCCACCCCCATATGGTCTCCAAAAGCGACGACTATCTGGCCGAAGATTTCAAGAAGGGACTGGCGCTCATGGCAAAACGCACCGGGGAGCGCGCAAAATATTTCGCCTATCCCTACGGAGAGTACGACAAACGAGTCAAAAAGATCGCAGAAAGCTTCGGGTTCGATGCGATCTGCAATCAGAATGTCGGTGCCGTCTCCGATCGCTCCAGCCGATTCGATCTCGACCGTATCGCCCTGACGGGGGATACATCACTCAAAGAGAAACTCGCCATTCGCTTTCTGCCGGCAGAATGGATCGAGCCTTCCGTATGGCCCGAACATGGGATCGTTCACCGTGTTCGCATTAAAATCGGGGTACCCACCGCCGCGCGGCGCGCTCAACTCTATCTGACCGGTTACGGATGGGAGTGGGTCGATGTCCGCAACGGCGAAATCGACGCAATTCTCGACAAACCGCTCAAAAATCGCCGCAGCCGTCTCATCTTAAAGCTTGAAAAAGATAAAATAAACACCAAAATTCTCGTCAAACCCTAAGGAGAAGAGCAATGGAAACCCTCAACGAAGTCTACGATTACGCCAAAGAGCACATGGAAAAAAGCCTCGACGTACTGAAAAAAGATTTCACCACGATACGCACGGGACGCGTTTCAACCCATATCGTCGACAATATCAAGGTCGACTACTACGGTACGCCCACGCCGCTGAACCAGGTCGGAAGCGTCATCGCCACCGACGCCCAGACCATCACGATCAATCCCTGGGAGAAAAACCTGCTGCCGGAGATCGAACACGCCATCCAGCAGGCCAATATCGGCGTCAACCCCAACAACGACGGCGAAACCATCAAACTCTTCTTCCCGCCCATGACCGTCGAACAGCGCCAGGAGAGCGCCAAGCAGGCCAAAGCGATGGGAGAGAAGGCCAAAATCGCCATCCGCAACATCCGCCGGGACGCCAACGACAAAATCAAGAAGATGTTCAAAGAGAAACTCATCACCGAAGACGAAGAGAAAAAGGGGCTCGACCAGGTGCAGAAGATCACCGACGAATTTGTCAAGAAGGTGGATGAGCTGGTCAAGAAGAAAGAGGAAGAAGTACTGAAAGTCTAACTAAAAATTAAAAACTAAAAACTAAAAATTGTTGATGCTTTGCTTCGCGAAGCGTTCCATCAAATGTTGTCCGCAAAGCGGCTCACCTCAACTTTTAGTTGTTCACTTTTAGTTTTTAGCTGAAAAGGTTGTACGATGGATATCAAAAAAATCTACATGGACGCGGACGCGCTGCTGCATGGCCATTTCAAACTGAGTTCGGGCAACCACTCCGAATACTACCTCCAGTCGGCAAAAGTGCTGGAAGACCCAAAAACCGCCAAACTGCTGGCGGAGGCTTTGGCCAAACAGATTCAAGATTACGGCCTGGAGGTGGAGACTGTCTGCTCTCCCGCCATCGGCGGGCTCATCGCCGGTTTCGCGCTGGCCACGGCGCTGGATTGCCGCTACATCTTCACCGAACGGGTGGGCGGCGAAATGACCTTGCGGCGGGGGTTTGAAGTCAGACCCGGTGAAAAGATCCTCATCTGCGAAGATATCATCACCACCGGGGGATCGGCGATGGAAGCCGCGGCGGAGGTGGAGCGTCTTGGAGCCGAAGTGGTCGGCTTCGCCGCCCTGGCCAATCGGGGATTTTGCCAACGTATCGGCAGCGACCTGGAGCGCAAGCCCAACTGCAAACTCCCGGAGAACAAACCTTTCTTCGCGCTGGCCGATTTCGATTTTCCGATGTATTCGCCCGAAGAGTGCCCCATGTGCAAAGCCGGCAGCGAAGCGATCAAACCGGGAAGCAGAGGAAATTAGTGAAAAGTTAAAAACTAAAAAATGAGGAAATTTTGCATCGCAAAATGTTTTATTGGATTTTCTCTGCGAAGCAGTTCACCCCAACTTTTAGTTTTTAGTTGAAAAGGATAGTCGTGGGTCGTTGGCGAAAAGTGAAACAGGGAAAAGTGGAAAACCCCGTTTCCAAAAAGAGTGAAAAAAGTGGGGCGAAAAAGGAAGAGACGGCCTGTGCTCCCGTATTTTTGCGCCTCAAAGCTTTTTTGACCGATACCTTCATGATCGTCATGCCGATTCTCTACATCGTGATCTATCTGGTGATGGGGAGCCGGGAGGGGTTTCGAGAACACATAGGCGAGGGGTGGCTCATCATTCTCGCCGCCCACTCCATCGCCGTCATCGCCTTTTGGGCCATCGCCGGTCAGACACCGGGGATGCGGGCTTACGATCTGCTGCTGGTCGACCCCCAAACGAATCAAAAGCCCGGCATCGTCAAGCTGGTGCTGCGCTATGTCATGATGCAGACCGCCATCTTCTCCATTCTGGGGCTCTTTCTGCCTTTCTTTCTCAAAAGCCGCGAAGCCCTTCACGACCTGGTTTCGGGTACCTGCATTCTCTGGCAGCCGCGAATACATGAAAAGAGAAGAAAGCGAAAATCCTCATCATGAAAAGACGACTCGATTTCGCTTTCTATTTCCGATTTCCAATTCACGCCTGACATGTACGCGCGCCTTTCGGCATTTTATCTCTTCTACTTCGCTGCGGTAGGAGTTTACGTCATCTTTTTCCCCAAGGCGCTGCAGATGGCAGGATACACCAGCCTGCAGATAGGCACGCTTCTTTCCGCCGCACCGCTGATGCGCTTTTTCGCCCCGTTTCTCTTTTTGAAGCATTTGCGACTGGACGACCGCACATTTCTGGGAGCGCTGATGCTCATGAGTACGGGCGTACTGCTTTTTCTACCGGCGCTGCACCATTTTTGGCTCCTGCTCTCGGTCAATCTGCTTTTTGGTGCGGCCATGAGCGTCACGCTACCTTTCGTCGAAACGAGAGCGCTCGAAAGTCTCGCGAGAAAAACCTACGGTCGGGCAAGGCTCTTTGGCTCCATCGGTTTCATTGCCATCGCGCTTTGGCTGGGCAGGATCCTTGAAACACCCTACGATGCGGTGCATTATCTTATCGCCACGATTTTGCTGACGGCTCTCTTCGGCGCCGCCATCGTTTTCGCCGACCGTGCCCATGCCCACGCCGACGTCCCATCCGATGGCGATCCCTTCGATCTGTTACGCCACTGGCCGCTTTGGAGCGCCTTTTTTCTGATGCAGGTGAGTTTCGGGGGATTTTACAACTTTTTCACGATCTACGAAACGGCCCACGGCATCTCGCTTGAAACCACCAGCTGGCTCTGGAGTTTCGGCGTCATCTGCGAAATCGTCATGTTCTATTTCCAAGGGCCGCTTCTGCAGAAAAACCTGATGACGATCCTGAAAATCACCATTTTCGCTACTTCGTTGCGATGGGCCATGCTTTGGCTCTTTCCCGACTCCCTGCCCATGACCTTCGCCGCCCAGAGCCTCCATGCCCTCAGCTTCGCCCTCTATCACACCACGGCCATCACCCTGCTGCATACTCTTTATAGACGCAAAGCACTGGCCCAGCAGTTTTTCCTGGGTATCTCCTACGGACTGGGTGGCTTCGTCGGTGCCCTGGTGGCGGGAAGGCTTTACGATGAGCGGCTTTTTCTCTACGAAAGTCTTATTGCCTTCACAGCTTTTGTCGTGCTCTTTTTCGCGAAAAAACAGTTGTTTCGAACCATTTAACTGCCTATTAATTTGGCCGATATTACAATGCAGATATACTAAAAGGCAAGGAAAGGCGGGACAGTCATGAAAAAGCAGATTCTATTCGGTGCCGCGGCGGCATTTTTGTCTCTTGGCACAGTGTCGGCTTCCGCGGATACGCTTTTGGGCGGTGAAATTGCTGTCGGCGGATGGCATCACGATCCGGGGGGATGGGTCAAGTATCCCAACGATCTGCCCGATGACCAGAGCAAGGTCGACGCGGATGACGATCTGAATCTCGATGCGCAGAACGATATCTACCTGCGGGCGAAACTGGAGCATCCGATACCGATCGTGCCCAACGTAAAAGTCGCCTATACACGCACGGAAACAGAGGGAGACGGCCGTATCGAGAGAAGTTTTACATTTGGTAATATCGATTTTACCGAAGGCCGGGACATCCATTCCGAAGCGAAGCTCGACAGTTACGATGGGACGCTCTATTACGAAGTGGTCGATACCGGCATCGATTTCGACCTGGGGTTGACCGTTAGATATTTCGACGGCTATGTCAAGGTGACCGACAGACAGACAGGTGAAAACGATCAGACGGATATCGATTTTGTCGTACCGATGCTCTATGGCAACATTCGGGTGCCGCTGCCCTTTCTGGAAGGTTTTTCACTGGGCGCCGAGGGCAACTGGATCACCTACGACGGAAGCACCCTTTACGATGTGCAGGCGGATGCACGCTACACGTTTTCAATGGGTCTTGGTTTCGAGGTCGGATACCGGTATGAAAAGGTGGAGCTCGACGATGTCGAGGATACCGATTCGGATATCGACATCCAGGGAGTCTTCTTCGGAGCGCTCCTGGATTTTTGATCCGCAGCTCGGAAGCGGTATCCGCGCTTCCCGGATAGCTACAGGTATTCGACGATCTCTTCGAGGGGCAGACGGATCTTCGCCGGAGGCTCCTTGACGCGATAACCGAAAGTGACAATGAGTGCGATCTACTCTTTTGCCACATCCATCTGCAGTACCGCTTCAACTTTCTCTTTTTCGAAACCCTCGATCGCGCAACTGTCGATCCCCATCGCCGCCGCTCCTGTCATCATGTTGGCCGCTGCAATGTAGCACTGCCTGGATGCCCAGGCAAAAAGCCCCTCTTTTGCCATCTTCTCCGTAACGAATTTGTCGTACCTTTCGAAGTAGGCGCGAATCTTCTGCTCGGGCAGATCCCTTCTTGAAAGCATCTTTCGGCTGTAGTCGCTGCCGGGTGTCAGCGGGGAGAGAATCGTCTTGATGATCACAAGATCGCTGCATGTCGTGATCTGAGGCTGGTTCCAGCAAAGCGGCCGCAGCGTCTCTTTCAGCCCCTGGTCCCGGACCACGAGAAAACGCCACGGTTCCATGCCGAAAGAGGAGGGACTCAGGCGGCCAAACTCCAGAATGGTCTGCAGCGACTCTTTCGGAATCTTTCTCTTTTCATCGAACATCTTGCAGGCGTGCCGTGCCCGCATCGCTTCCATAAAAATCTCTTCGTTTCTCATGCGCCGCTCCTTTCGCTTCCAAATTCTACCCCAACCTCACTTAGCATCCGTTACGCTTTGCTCCATATGCGCCGATTGAGATTGAGTTCCTCGACGATGCTGAGAATGAGATCGAGATTGTCGATATAGGATTTGAAAACATCAAGACGCAGCAGGGAGCGAAAGAGGGTGGGCTCGAACCATTTTCCTCCGTTTGCGATAGCGATAAAGAGTTTGTCGTAACGAAAGGAGAAGTACAGATCCGATCCCGCCTCTTTTCTCAAGGCCACGATCTTCTCCATCAGGTTGGGAGTGAGAAGATAGTGGGCTTCCACCGGATCGTCGCAGTAAACTTTGAAATAGTTTTCGAATTCGGGCGAATCCATGCGCACCAGATTTTTGGACCCGATATTCTGAAACCAGCCCCCCAGCACGCCCATGTAACGCTCCGCCACATCGGGTAGAACCATCAAAGAGCGGGTGAAATGCTTATGGAATTCTGTCACGATGAATGTTCCGTTGAATATCGTTTCGCGATGCTCCCTGCCCCTGGCGTCGCGACTTCTTTTCTCGACTTTCAGATTGGAGAACTCGATCGGGGTCTTGCCGATTTTTCCGCGAATGTAATCTTTGCCTTCGTAGCGGTCGTAATCGGTTTCGAAAAGGCCGCTGGCAACGAACAGCCCTTCATGCACCTTGCCGTCGGGATCGTACGTCAAAGATGGATCGATATGGGTGACAAGCCGTCGAAAAACGTCTCTTTTGAAACGGTTGCGGTAGCTGTGGCCGAACCACCGGGCAGACAACGCCACGATAGCAAAGCCAATGGGCAGAAGGGTCAGGATCTTTTCGACCGGATCGCCTTTTGTTGCAAAAAAATAGGCCGCCGCCACTCCCGCAACCACTGCCGCAACGACATAAAGCTGTTTGAGAATCCGTTTGCGCTCCGATTCAAGAGATGTCAGCTCGTTGTAAAGTTCGTCGTAGTAGAAGTCGAGCAGATCCGATGTTTTGATGTCCATCCCGACTCAGTCAGCTTTTGAGCAGCTCTTTGATATCGATGTTTTTCCGCTCGGTTTCGGGAATTTCGAAAAGCTCTTTGGGTTGAAAACGGAACCAGGCGGCGATCAGGGAGGAGGGGAACATCTGGCGGGCGTTGTTGTAGTCGGTCACCGCCTGGTTGTAAGCCCGCCTGGCCGCGGCGATCTGCTCCTCGATCTCGTTGAGCGAACGCATCAGCTGCATGATCTGTTCGTTGGCCTTGAGCTCCGGGTAGTTTTCCACAGCCACCATCAGTCCATGCAGCGGCTGGGTCAGCTCATCGGCGATGGCGATCTTCTCTTCCGGTGTGAGGTTGGGCCGCATCGCTTTGGCTCGCAGCTGTGTCACCCTTTCGAGCAGATCCCGCTCGTAGCGCATCGACTCTTTCATCAGTGTCACCAGGTTGGGGATGAGGTTGTAGCGCTTCTTCAGCAACGCGTCGATACTGGCGAAAATGTTGTCGCACTGGTTGCGGCGGGAGACGAGGGTGTTGTAGATAAGGACGGCAAGAAGCAGGATGATGCCGATTGCAACAAGAATTTTCATGATCTGCCTTTTTGAAAATAGTACATCGAAAAGAGGATATCAAAGAATCGGTATTTCCATCAATTTTTGAACGAAGGGCACCAGGGAGCCCCAGTGTTTCCTCTCTCTTATCAGGCTTTTTTCTGCTTCTCCATCCGTTTTCGGACATGGGGATCGAGGTAGCGTTTGCGCACCCGGATGTTTTCGGGGGTCACTTCCACCAGTTCGTCATCTTCGATCCACTCCATCGCACGCTCGAGCGTCATTTCCCGCGGCGGGACCAGGACGATCGCGTCGTCGGCGCCGGAAGAGCGGACGTTGGAGAGCTTCTTTCCTTTGATAGGATTGACCTCAAGATCGTTGGGCCGGGCATGCTCGCCGATGATCATACCCACATAGACCTCCGTCTGAGGCTTGATAAAGAGGGTGCCGCGATCTTGAAGATTGAACAGAGAGTAACCCAGCGCCTTGCCGTTTTCCATCGAGATCAGCGCCCCGTTGGCCCGATGCTCCACATTGCCGACGAAAGGCCGGTAGGCGAGGAAGGAGTGGTTCATGATGCCTTCTCCTTTCGTGTCGGTCAAAAACTGTGTTCTAAAACCGATGAGTCCGCGGGCGGGAATCTCGAACTCGATGCGGGTCGTGCCGTCAGGCATCGGATGCATCGACGTCATCTCCGCTTTGCGGCGTCCCAACTTTTCGATAACCGAACCGCTGAACTCTTCGGGCACGTCGATCACCAGGTGCTCGTAGGGCTCCATTCGCACGCCGTTTTCTTCCTTGATGACCACCTCCGGACGGGAGATCAGAAATTCGAACCCTTCGCGGCGCATGTTCTCCGCCAGAATCGAGATCTGCAGCTCCCCGCGGCCGGAGACTTTGAAACTCCCTTCGCCCAGCTGTTCGAGGCGCATGGCGATATTGGTCTGCATCTCCTTTTCAAGACGCTCCTTGAGCTTGTTGGCCGTGACGAACTTTCCTTCGCGTCCGGCGAAAGGCCCGTCGTTGACGCTGAAGATGACCGAAAGCGTCGGCTCTTCGATATGGAGCGGATCGAGGGGCTGGGGATCGTTGGGATCGGTGATGGTATCGCCCACATCGATCTCGTTGAATCCGGCGATGGCCACGATGTCACCCGCTTCGGCCTCGTCGATCTCGATACGCTCCAGACCAAGAAAGCCGATCAGTTTGCTGATGCGCCCTTTGAGCTTCTCTCCGTCGCTTTTTGCCAGAAGGACCTGCTCGCCCGCTTTCACTTTTCCGTTGAAGATGCGCGCGATACCGATGCGGCCGACGTAATTGTCGTAGTCGAGGGTGAAAACCTGGGTCTGCAGGGTATTCTCCGCACTCCCTTCGGGCGCCGGGACATACTCCAAAATCGCTTCGAAAAGGGGCGTGAGGTCCCTGTTTTCATCTTCCATGTTCCATTTGGCGTACCCGTCGCGGGCGGCGGCGTAGAGAACCGGAAAATCGAGCTGCGTTTCGTCGGCGTCGAGTGCTACCAGCAGGTCGAAAACTTCGTCGACGACACGCTCGGGTTCGGCGGCCGGCTTGTCGATTTTGTTGACGACGACGATGGGGCGCAGACCCAGGCTGATCGCTTTTTTCAATACGAATTTGGTCTGGGGCATGACCCCCTCCTGGGCATCGACCAAAAGCAGTACCCCGTCGACCATTTTGAGCACCCGCTCGACCTCGCCGCCGAAATCGGCGTGGCCCGGTGTGTCGATGATGTTGATTTTGAAGTCGTTGTATCGAATCGCCGTGTTTTTCGAAAGAATCGTGATACCGCGCTCTTTTTCGATATCGTTGCTGTCCATGACGCGCTCGGCAACATCTTTGTGGGCTTCGAAAGTGCCCGACTGCTGCAAAAGGCCGTCGACCAGTGTTGTTTTACCGTGGTCGACATGCGCGATGACGGCTATGTTTCGAATGTTTTGCATGGGTGTGTAGTCCTGTAGTTGTGTAGATATTTCGCGCATTATATCCAAAATATGGCGTTTTGCATCCAGGACACGGTGGAACATCTTTTGCTTGATCAGTTCAAAGTTCCAAAAAAGGGTTCCTATGGCTCTACTTCAGCTCTCTGCGCTGCTGACGAAAGCGATCCCACCCGGAAAGGGCAAAGCCGATGTTCTCTCACCGGAAGGGGGCGATGATTTTTTCAAAGAGTTGTTCCAGCTTCTGCTGGGCGGCAAAGAGAAAATGACGCAAACAAAATCAAAAGCTCCGCTCGGCCGCATGTTGCACGAGCCGGGAGAAATTTCCAAAAAAACGCCAAAAAGCGAAAGAGTTGCCGCAAATCTGCCCAACCAAGCCGAATCGCCGCGGGAAAAAGCGCCGCCGATGTTGAAAAGAACGATCGTTCACATTCAGGATTTTCCTGAAAACGACGGAAGGCTTCCGCTTTTACATGAGGACGGCGACACGGAGGCCGTGAAGGTGGAAATTCCCGTTTTACAGGAAGCGGCGCCTCCTGTAAAACGGATAAAAACACAAAAGGGTCAAGAGAAAATTGCCCCTGCAGCGCCTATAAAAATTTCTGAGCCGCTTCTTTTGAGAATCGTCACAAAAAAGCCGCAAAAATCCGAAAAAGCGCCGCCGGATGGGGCAGGGGAAAAGAGAATGCCCTCCCTGGAGAGACTCTTTGGGGTTTTCGTTCCATTTTCTCCATTCGCGCCGGATGAAGCGTCGCCCTTTACAAAGAACCGGAAGGTCCCCCTTCCTCTCCAGGAACCTCCGTTCTTCTCCAAAAAGAGGGTCGCCGGAGTGCCCGAAATCCTGCAAACCGGCCATGCGGTCAAAAAGAGGGGCAAACGAGCCAAAAGAGTGACGGAACTCGTCGATTTTGCCAAAAACATCGGACTCAATCCAAAACGAGCGAGCCTCCACATCCAGAAAAAGAGCGAACCAACCCCCCTCTTCGGGAATCTGCCGCACCGGACGCATAATGCATCCGAAAGAAACGGAGACATTTCCCGCAGTACCGCCGAACTGCTTCGGCGTCCCTTCCCATCCCATGCGCCGAAGAATCCTAAGACCGTACCCCCGCAAGAGCTTGGCAGCCCGACCGAGGAGACGGCAGCGGCGAAAGAGTCCGCAGGAGCGGGCGATACTCCCGCCAACAAAGAAGGATCGGCTCCTGTGGAGAATGCGCTGAAAAAACTGATGGAGCTTACCGCCCATCCCGATCACCGAAGCCGTGCCGCAAAAAAAGAGACGACAGCAGCCCAGAAGGGGCCGGATGGAATCGAGAGTCCGCGAAAGGAAGAGAGCAAACAGCCCTCCTCTGAAATCTCCGATCCGAACGGTTTGGATCTGCCCGATCACCTGGTTGCCGAAAACACGAAAACGGGCGAATCCCTTCATCAGAAAATCGCCGACGCCAAAGCGACGGTACGCCATTTCGCCCGGCAGCTTCAGGAGCAGGTGGAAAACTACAAACCCCCCTTTACCCGCATGAAGATGCTTCTTGAGCCCAAAGAGCTCGGAGCGGTCGAACTGACCCTTGTCAACCGCGGCAGCAATCTTCATGTGCAGGTGCACTCCAATCCCAATGCCATCGGCCTCATGGCCACCCAGGGACAGGAGTTGAAAAGCCAGCTCGTCTCGATGGGTTTTAGCGATGTGCAGATGCAGTTCAGTATGAATCAGCAGCAACAGCGGCCGCGGCACAACATGCAAAAGAGCCGAAGCGAAGGAGATGTCGCAATCGCGGAAGAGAGAAGCGATTTTTACGACTCTTTGAACATCATCATCCCGTACTATATCTGACAAGGAGACAAAGATGGATGTCACCACCACATTCAAACCCGATACCACGTTTACCTCAAAGAGCGATGTTGTCTCCAACCCCGACGCGATTCTCGGAAAAGACGACTTCATGAAACTGCTCCTAACAGAGCTGCAGTACCAGGACCCGACCAACCCGATGGACAGCGAAAAGATGCTGACGCAGACATCGCAGCTGGCCACCCTGGAAGCTTCCGACAATACCAACAAAGCCCTCGAAAAACTGGCCGCCACACTGACACAGAGTTCGTCGCTGGCCATTGTTTCCGCCATCGGGAAGATGGCCTCGTTGAGCAACGAAGGGTTCGTGCTGGACGAAAACAATACGCCGACCTTCGACATCTATCTGCCCGAAAACATCTCGTCCGGAACCATTCAGATAGAGGATACGCAGGGCAACGTCGTGCGCACCATCCCTGTCGATGCGATGGGCGCGGGAATCCATACATTCTCATGGGACGGCACGGACGGGGCGGGCAACCGGTTGAACGAGGGCAGCTACCGGGCGATGCTCAGTTACATGACATCCGACGGGCAGAAGGGTTACAGCCGCACCGGTTCCTATCCCATCGAGGCGGTCCGCTTCGACAAAGGCGAAGCGCTGCTGAAAGTGGGCAACCGCTATCTTCCGATGGATGAGATCGGCGAAATATACGGAGGATAGGAATGAACAGATCTTTCTACAACGGTGTCTCCGGCTCGAAAACCTACATGCTCGGCATGGATACGATCGCCAACAACATCGCCAATGTCAATACGATCGGATTCAAAGGCAAAACGGTCGAGTTCGCCACCGTTTTCAGCCAGACGCTCGGCGGATCGGGCCTTGCCCCCGTCGACAGCCAGACAGGACTCGGAAGCCGTGTCAACGCCACGGCGCTCGACACCGATCAGGGCTCCATCGTGGCCACCGACAACACATTCGATCTGGCGATCGCAGGAGACGGCTGGTTTGCCGTCAGGAACGGCGGTGAGCGACTCTACACGCGCAACGGAGCTTTCTTTGTCGACGCAACGCAGACATTGACGGCGGAAAACGGCAGTTATGTGCAAGGCGTCTCTGGCAACATCTTCAGACCCGACCCCGAAAACCCGGGAGGCTATATCGCCGCACTCGTCGATTCAATTCCTCTGCGCGAAAACGTCCCCGTCGGCGACATCTTTCTTCCCGGAGAGGCCCGAGTACCCGGCCGCCCGACGGAAAACGCCTCCTTCAAAGCCAATCTCAATCCAACCGTGGAAAAAGGCAACGTCGTCGTCACGATCCCCCAAAACGATTACACGACGGATATTGACAACAACAGGCTGGAAGCGACCATCTCCGGCAGCGTGACACCCTCCGACGAGATCTTCGAACCCCGGCCGGGGCAAACCGTCGTCGTCACGATACGAAACAGTGCCGGAGATGAAATCGAAGCCAGCACCCTGCTGGACGAGACACTCCACTGGTCGATCGAAAATATCGATATCAGCGCTCTTCACCCCTCCGAAAACGCTCCTTTGAGTGTCGAAAGCAGGCTTCATACCTATCAGGATATCCCCAACGTGGGCCATTTTCAGATGCCTGTGTTCACGGCGGGCGGGGAACGGGCCGTCATCGATATGAACTTTACCCAGCGGCTTCCTCTCCCACAGCTGGGTTCGGTCTGGGATGCCGAGATCAAGCTGATGCAGTTTTACGAAGAGTACGATCCCGATACCGTGTACGATCCGCAGCGGTACTATATCGAAGAGTCGACACACAGGGTCTATACCGTCATCGACCGCCAAAACGGTGAAGTCCGTTTCAACGAAAACGGCGCCCTGTCGGCCAACACGATCCCCCCTCTCAACAATGCGGAAACCCCGCTGCAGCTGAATTTCGGTACCCCCTACGATCCGGAGATTCCCAACAGCGGATACGACGGCCTGACGACATTCGCGAACCTGGCGACCGCCAGTACCGCCGCCACCCACGACGGATACGAGGCAGGCAACCTGCGTGGATACGTGGCGGCCGAAGACGGCACAATCTATGCAAACTTCTCCAACGGCAAAACCTCGGCGGCCGCCAGGCTTCCTGTCTACCATTTCCAGAACGATCAGGGTCTGGCCAGTAAAGGGAATGTCCTTTTCCGCGCCACACTCAACAGCGGCAAGCCCTTCTTCTATACCGATGCCGCGGGCAATGTGGTCCAGGGAGCCGTCATACACTCCTACGCCCTGGAGAGCAGCAACGTGCAGCTTTCAAGAGCACTGACCGAGATGATCGTCATGCAAAAAGCCTTCGACGCCAACGCCAAGAGTATCACGACCAGCGACCAGATGATCCAGAAAGCGATCAATATGAAGAAGTAGGAATGGATTTTGCTTGAAGAATTTCACCTGAATGAAAAGAAGAATAAAAATCACTATCAAAGGATAGAACCATGATGCGATCACTATGGGCCGGCGTGTCCGGACTTCAAGCCCACCAAATCGCGATGGATGTGGAGGGCAACAACATCGCCAACGTCAATACCACAGGATTCAAATACAGCCGCGTCAATTTCGCGGACATGCTGAGCCAGACAAGCAAAATCGCCACGGCGCCCCAGGGGGAACTGGGAGGCAAAAACCCGATGCAGGTGGGACTGGGAACCCAGGTGGGATCGATCACCAAAATTTTCAAACAGGGTTCTGTGCAGACAACCGACAAGAACACCGACCTGGCAATCCAGGGGGACGGTTTTTTTGTGATAAGCCCCGATGGAGGCAAGACGTACAAATATTCACGAAACGGGGATTTCGTTTTCGATGCGGAGGGAAACTTCGTCGACAACAACGGCTATATCGTCCAGGGATGGATACGGGACCCCGCCACCAACGAGATCGATGCGACCGCTCCCATTCAAAACATCACCATTCCGCCCGGATTGACGACACCGGCCAATGCGACATCCATGGTTTCGCTCAAAGCCAATCTCAACTCCGGCCAGCAGATAGAAAACAAATCCCTCGTTTTCTCTCTGGACAGTTCCGGCCAAAACGACAGTGAAGAGGCGAGGGCGATAGAGAACGCGGGAAAATCTTACTATCTTGACTTCAAAACGCTTTTCAACGGGACGGGAGAGTCGCTTGCGATGCAAGAAGGCGACGCATTCCGGATATCATTCGACGGAGGCGCCAGTTTTACCGAATTTGTCTACGACGATCCGAGTAATACAACGACACCCGCAAATGGGACACCTTTTACAACAAACGAAGATCTGCGAAGCGCTATGCAGTCGGCAGCGGGAGCCGGCACGACCGTTACACTCAACGAGAACGGAAAATTTGAAGTTTTCAACAATACCGGTGGAGAAATCAGAATCGTTGTGGAAGGACCGGATACCGCCGCAACGGGAAACAAACTGAATCAGAAGTTTTTGGATATGTTTACACCGCTGGAAGGTGCCATACCGGACGGGGATTCGAAAATCTCCCAGTCCTTCTACTCCGCCACCCACGCGTCGAGCATCGATATTTTCGATTCCCTCGGTACAAAGCACACTCTGCGTTTTGAATTCAGAAAAATTTCCCAGAATACGAACGGATCGGAGTGGATGATGGTGCTCAGCGTTCCGGAACCTTCCGAAATCAACACCACCGATCCCAAAAACTATCTGGTCGGTAGCATCTCTTTCAATTCGGACGGTTCCCTCTCCACTTTCTCCCCGACCAATATCAGCTTTACGGGCAACAACGGCTCCGCACCGAAGCAGACGGTCAATCTGGAACTGGGTACCGCGGGGCTTTTTGACGGAATGACCAGTTTCGACAACCCTTCCAGCACGTCGGGCATCAGCCAGGACGGCTATCCCGGCGGCGACCTCAACGGCATCCGCGTCGACGAGACCGGAACGCTGATCGGCAGTTTCACCAACGGAAGAAGCTTCGGACTCGCCCAGGTGGCAATGGCAAGTTTTGCCAACAACGAGGGACTCGAAGCCGACGGCGGCAACGTCTTTATCCAGACATCCAACTCAGGAGACCCCATCATCGGCCAGGCCGCGACGGGCAAGCGCGGTTTCATTTCGGCATCCTCCCTGGAGATGTCCAACGTCGACCTGAGCCGCTCTTTGACCAATCTCATCGTTATTCAGCGCGGTTTCCAGGCCAACTCCAAATCGATCACGACCTCCGACCAGATGCTGCAGACGCTGCTGCAGCTCAAGCAGTAATTTACATCAGGCCATAAACTTCCCGGTACCGCATCAGCGCGTACCGGTCGCTCATGCCGGCAATGAAGTCGGCGATGACTCTCTCCTTTTTCTCCTTTTCCAGCCGTCTGCGATACTCGTCGGGAAGAAGGTTGCCATCTTCCGTGAAAGCCTTGTAGAGATTTTCGATACAGATCTTGCCGGCATGCATCTTGCTGACGATTCGCTCGTGGCGATAGAGTTTTTCAAAAAGGATCTTCTTGAGCTTTTTGATCTCGGTCGCCAGCTCTTTGTCGAACCGCACAGGAAGCGGCTCGGAAGCGGGCAGGGTACGGCACAAAACGCCTCTGCCCCGGGGTACCCTTCCGCGGCTCGATTCGATCAGTTCCGTCACAAGATGGCTGATGAGCATTCCCACGAACCGGTAACGGTGCAACTTCGATCCTCTCTGAAGTACTTCGCTCCTTACCCTGGCATCGATCATCCGGACCAGTTCGTTTTCCAGAATATCCTCGAAAGAGATGAGACCATACTGGATGCCGTCGTCGATATCGTGACTGATGTAGGCGATCTCGTCGGCATGGTCGACGATCATCGCTTCGATGGAAGGGTGGTAGTCGAGTCCGAAAACCTCGTCATACCACTCCGTCAGAAAGGGCTTTCGGTAGGGGTAGGAGTGTTTGAGTATGCCCTCCAGCGTGGCGAAGGTGAGGTTCAGGCCATCAAACGGGGCGTAGCGTTTCTCCAGTTTCGTCACGACGCGGAACGACTGGAAGTTGTGCTCGAAACCGTTTGTATTGCCATCTTTTTTCAGACAACTATCGAGCGTGTCACCCCCCACATGGCCGAAAGGGGTGTGGCCCAGATCGTGGGCCAGGGCGATCGTTTCGGCCAGTGTCTCGTGACACCCCAACGCCGTGGCCACCGACCTGGCGATCTGGCTCACCTCCAGCGAATGGGTCAGTCGCGTTCTGAAATAGTCTCCCTCGTGGTTGATGAAAACCTGGGTTTTGTACTCCAGGCGGCGGAACGAACTGGTATGGATAACCCTGTCACGGTCACGGGCAAACGGGTCCCTGAAATCCGGAATGGCCGCATGGAAACGATCGGTGCACTGCATAAATTTTCCTTGGAATCCCGGTATGGGTGGCTTAAGAAATCGATGCGCGATTTATATTATAATTGGATCAATTTTATCCAAAAAGGCGAGCCGATGAAAGTGACGCTGATGCACCATACCCCACTGGAAGTGTGCGCCCATGCCATACGGACATGCTGGCAGAGTTTCGACAAAAGCGACGGCGGCGGGGAGAGAGACCGGGAACTCATCGACCGTGTCGGCAACAAGTTCAAACACGCCAGCACCCTCGAGCATCTCTGTTATACGTTCTATATCCAGGGGATCAGCCGCGCCGTGCTGCAGGAGCTCGCGCGCCACCGCATGGCGAGTCTGAGTGTCAAAAGCACCCGCTACACGCTCAAAGAGCTCAAAACCGAATCCCCTTTCACATCCGCGGATATCCAACGGGCCGAAAAATATCTCGTCATGACCGACAAGGCACTGGTCAACGAAATGAGTATCAAAGCACTGGAAAATCTGCGGCAGCTGCTGGTAGCCGGCATCGCCAACGACAAAGCCAAATATGCCCTGCCGGAGTGTTACAAAACCGAACTGACCTGGACCATCAACGCCCGCAGCCTTCAGAATTTCCTGTGGTTAAGAAGCGACAAAGCGGCGCTGTGGGAAATCCGCGACCTCGCCCATGCCGTCTACGGCGCCCTGCCCGAAGATCACAAATATCTTTTCACGATCAAAGAGATATAAAGGCGGCTGCCGGGATACCCCGCTGCCCGCCGCTCACTTCATCCGCTGCGCATGGGTGATCGCCACAGCCATTGCGTCGGTGATATCCAGGGGCCTGATCTCCCTGTCGATTTTCAGAATCCTCTTTACCATGAACGCCACCTGCTCCTTGGCCGCTTTGCCGTTGCCTGTGAGCGCTTTTTTGACCTGAAGCGGTGTGTATTCGGCGAAATTGCCCAGCTCCTGCAGAATCTTCAAACTCAAAGCCCCCCGAAACTGCGCCAGTTTCAGCACCGTTTTGGGATTGAAAGCGAAAAAGATATCTTCGATCGCCACTTCGTCGACAGGGTTGGCTTTCAATACAAGATCGAGCCCCTCCACCAGCTCGACGATCTGATGCTGCAGATCCTTCTCTTTGATCTTTATCAATCCGGCCTCCACGAGCCGAAGAGAACGTCCCTCTTTTTCGACAATGGCATACCCGCAGTTTCTGCTGCCAGGATCAATTCCAAGTATCTTCACGCTTTCACCCTTTTTTCACAGTGTGAATAAGTCACTCTTCACAATTTTCTAACCTCATTTTAACGTAATTGGGATAAAATGCTTCAAGTTATTCACATACTTTATTCACAGGTTGAAACGATGCTCGGACAACAGATTCTGCAACTTCTCAAACAGGAAATTCCCCAGATCGAATACGAACGCTACATTCGGCAGCTTCGGTACGACGAAGAGGCTTCCAGGTCCGATATTGCGGTGTTTTACGCCCCAAATCCCCTGATATCCAAATGGGTCAAAACCCGCTACGGCGAGAAACTGTCCCACCTTTTTGAACTCAAGACCGGCATCAAGCCGCAAATCTCCATCGAAGTCAAAAACGGCCGCAAAAAGGCCGCCGAACCGAAAGGGGGTGAATTTTCCGAGGCACCCTCACCCAAATCCCCCACGAAGAGCACGATTCTCAACCCCTCCTACACTTTCGACAGCTTCGTCGTGGGCAGTTCCAACCAGTTCGCCTACACGGCAGCGCTGCGCGTCGCGGAAAAACCGGGAGAACAGTACAACCCCCTTTTCATCTACGGCGGGGCCGGACTGGGGAAGACCCATCTGCTGCACGCCATCGGCAACTTCAACCTGGAGCGCGGCAGACAGGTGATTTTCACTTCGCTCGAACAGTTCATGAACCAGTTCACCCATCATCTGCGCAACCACACGATGGACCGCTTCAGGGACAAATTCCGCAGCTGCGACATTCTTCTGCTCGACGACATCCAGTTTCTCAGCCGCAAGGAAGAGACCCAAAAAGAGCTCTTCCACACTTTCAACGAGCTTCACGGTGCCGGCAAGCAGATCGTCATGACCTCCGACCAGCACCCCAAAAAGATCGCCGGGCTGGAGGAGCGCCTCAGAAGCCGCTTCGAGTGGGGGCTCATCGTCGACATCCAGCCGCCTGAACTGGAGACCAAAATCGCCATCATCAAGAAAAAGTGCGAACTCAACGGCATCCAGATCGACAATGACATCGTCAACTACATCGCCGCCAACATGGGCAACAATATCCGGGAGATCGAAGGGATCATTATCCAGCTCAACGCTTTTGCGAACATGATGAACCAGAACATCACCCTCGAATTCGCAAAAAATGTCGTCAAGAACCAGCTGAAGGAGCGGAGCGAAAACATCACGATCGACGACATCGTCAAAGTGGTCTCCAAAGAGCTCAATGTCAAGCCGAGCGAGATCAAGAGCAAAAGCCGCAGCCGGAAGATCGTCGAGGCGCGGCGCATCGTCATCTACCTCGCCCGGTCGCTCACACCCAACTCCATGCCCAGCCTCGCCCAGTATTTCGGCATGAAAGACCATACGGCCGTCAGCCACGCCATGAAAAAGATCAACGAAATGCTTGACAGGGATGAAACATTCAAAGCCAAAATCGAGGAGCTGGGCCACAAAATTACGGCCATCACCGTGGAATAGCCGTCCGAAGGCATCTTTGAGACGAAATCTATTCATTTTGACGTAAAAAAAAGATATAATAATTACCAGTGAAAAAAGGTGAAGAGTCCGTTTTACCCGCCTCGACGAAAAGATCCCAGAATTCCGCGGCACGCGCGCGCTTTTCACATAAACACGCCATACGACTACCGCTACTGAAAAAATTAAAAAAACAAACAAGGAGTTCCGATGAGACTTGCTGTAGCCAAAAGCACGCTTGAATCACTGCTGATCAACCTTCAGCCTTTTCTCGAGAGAAAGGATACGTCGCAGATCACTTCCCATGTGCTCTTGATCGCATCCGACAATCTGCT
The DNA here is from genome assembly GCF_016593255.1 of Hydrogenimonas urashimensis. Classification (NCBI taxonomy): domain Bacteria; kingdom Pseudomonadati; phylum Campylobacterota; class Epsilonproteobacteria; order Campylobacterales; family Hydrogenimonadaceae; genus Hydrogenimonas; species Hydrogenimonas urashimensis. The sequence continues at coordinate 1,540,302 of NZ_AP023212.1, forward strand.
TACCGCCAAGGCTACAGACCAGGAGATCGGATTGAAAATCGAAACGGAACATGTCAGCACCCAGCTTGACGGCAAAGCGACAGCCAACGGAAAGAAACTCCTCGACATCGTACGTATTCTCAAAGAGGGCGACATCATCCTCGAAACGATCGAAGAGACGCTTCATATCAAACAGGACCATTCGAAATTCAAACTTCCGATGTTCAATGCCGACGAGTATCCGACCTTTCCCGAAGTCGACGAGCTTCCCTCCATCAAACTCGATTCGATGCAGCTGATACAGATGTTCAAGAAGGTCTCGCCCGCCATCGACACCAACAACCCGAAATATGAGCTCAACGGCGCCCTTCTCAACATCAAGGACAATGAAATCGACGTCGTCGGAACCGATACCCGGCGCCTCGCCATCGGCAAAATACCCAACGAAAGCGACACAACCCTCTCCATGATCATTCCGAAAAAGGCGATTATAGAAATCCAGAAACTCTTTTTCGACCAGATCGACATCCACTACGACGAAACCAACCTGATCATCACCGCCCCGGGATACTACTTCTTCACACGGCTGATCAACGGAAAATACCCCGACTACGAACGCATCATTCCAAAAAGTGTCAAATACTCTCTGACACTTCCCAAAACGAAGATCATCGAAGCGATCAAGCAGATCACCACCATCTCCCAGGAGATCAAACTGACGTTCGAACCAAATTCCATCGTATTCAAGAGTCTGGGAGACGAAAACTCGGAAGCGGTTACGGAGATTGATGCCGAAACCGGTTTCGAAGACAAATTCGTTCTGGCGGTCAACAGCCGCTATCTGCTCGATTTTCTGAGTCACATCGACACGGAGAATTTCACGATGGGTCTGAACGAACCGAACCTTCCCTTCATCGTTCAGAGCAACAACTTCTCGACGGTGATCATGCCGATCATCATCTGAAAAACACTCTGGAACGGAAATATTTGACAAGGATTGAAACTATATGAGTAACCAAAACTACGGTGCAAGCAACATCAAGGTCCTCAAAGGACTCGAAGCGGTCCGCAAACGACCGGGCATGTACATCGGCGACACATCCGTCAAGGGACTTCACCATCTCATTTACGAAGTGGTCGACAATGCCATCGACGAAGCGATGGCAGGCTACTGCGACAAAATAAAGATCACCCTTAAAAAAGACGGAAGTGCCGTAATCAGCGACAACGGCCGCGGTATCCCGACCGATATGCACCCGACCGAAAAGGTCTCGGCCGCCACTGTCGTTTTGACCGTGCTGCATGCAGGCGGCAAATTCGACAAGGACACCTACAAAGTTTCCGGCGGTCTCCACGGCGTCGGCGTCTCGGTCGTCAACGCCCTGAGCGAAAAACTTCACATGACCATCTACAGAGATGGCAAGATCCACGAACAGGATTTCGAAAAGGGAATCCCCGTCAACGAGCTGACCGTCACCGGCAAGACCCGAAAAAGCGGCACCACCATCCAGTTCTGGCCCGATGCCACGATTTTTGAGACCGTCGATTTCCAATACGACATTCTGGCCAGACGATTCAAAGAACTGGCCTATCTCAACCCCCGTATATCGATCACTTTCGAAGACGAAAGAATCGGCAAGAAAGAGGTCTATCATTTCGAAGGGGGCCTCAACCAGTTTGTCCAGGATATGGCGAAAAAAGAGCCGATCTGTTCGGTCATCAGCTACTCCGAGAAAGCGGACGACATCGAAGTCGATATCGCGTTCGAGTATACGACGGCCTACGACGAAAAGCTTCTGAGCTTCGTCAACAATATCCGAACGCCCGACGGCGGAACCCACGAGAGCGGATTCCGGGCCGGTCTGACGCGGGCAGTGAGCCGGTACATCCAGGAAAACGCCAGCGCGCGGGAAAAAGATACGAAAATAAGCGGCGACGATGTGAGGGAAGGATTGGTGGCGGTTGTGAGTGTCCGCGTTCCCGAGCCGCAGTTTGAGGGGCAGACCAAAGGGAAGCTGGGAAGCAGCTATGTCAAACCTCTGGTGCAGAAACTGACCTACGAAAAACTGATGAAATACTTCGAAGAGAACCCGGCCGATGCCAAAGCGATCATGCAAAAGGCACTGCTGGCGGCCAAAGGACGGGAAGCGGCGAAAAAGGCGCGGGAGCTGACGCGCCGCAAAGATGCCATGACCGTCGGAACCCTGCCGGGCAAACTGGCCGACTGCCAAAGCAAGGACGCCACGATCAGCGAACTCTATCTCGTCGAGGGCGATTCCGCGGGCGGTTCGGCCAAACAGGGAAGGGACAGGGTCTTCCAGGCGATTTTGCCTCTGAAGGGTAAAATCCTCAACGTCGAGAAGGCGCGGCTCGACAAAATCCTCAAAAGCGACGAGATCAAAAACATGATCACGGCGCTTGGATGCGGTATCGGGGAGGAGTTCAACCCCGACAAGCTCCGTTACCACAAAATCATCATCATGACCGACGCCGACGTGGACGGCAGCCATATCCAGACGCTGCTGCTGACCTTCTTTTTCCGTTTCCTGCGGCCGGTCATCGAGGAGGGGTATCTCTACATCGCCCAGCCGCCGCTGTACCGGTACAAGAAAGGAAAGCAGGAGATCTACCTCAAAGACGACAGGGCGATGAGCGAATTCCTGATCGAACGGGGAATCGATGCGCTGGATGTCCAGGGGATGGGCAAAAAAGATCTGACGGAGCTTTTCAAACTGGTCGCTTTCTACCGTATGACGCTCAAAGAGCTCGACAAACGGTTCAGCCTCGTGGAGGTGGTCCGCTATCTGATCGAGCATCCCGATCTTTTGGCGCTCAATACCCAGGCTCTTTATGAAGAGATCAAACTTTACCTCGACGGGCTCGGATACAACATTCTCAACAAACATGTGGATGACGAAATAATCCACCTCTATGTCCAGACAGACGAGGGACTCGAAGAGATCGTCATCGACGACGAACTCTTCACCAACCCTTTCTACAACGAGGCGCGATACATTTTCGACAAGATCAGCGAACGCGATCTGGAGATTTTCGGGGGCCGTGATCTGCTTCAATTGCTCGACGAAATCGAAAAGAGCGCCAAAAAAGGCGCCTATATCCAGCGGTACAAAGGTCTGGGAGAGATGAACCCCGAGCAGCTTTGGGAGACGACGATGAACCCGGAAAACCGTCGGCTTCTGAAAGTGGCCATCGAAGATGGCGAAGCCGCCAGCGACGTCTTTACACTCTTTATGGGCGATGAGGTGGAACCCCGCCGCCAGTATATCGAAGAGCATGCGAAGGATGTCAAGCATCTGGATGTCTGAGTGATGCTCTTCTCGGAAAAGCAGGAGCGCGCCAGACGGTTCCGACTGGCGCTGCGAATGGGAATTCCCATCCTGCTGCTGATCAGTGTCCTCGTTTTCTACTTTTTCCGGCAGAGCCGTCTGCAGATAGAGAGGCTGGATATCGCCGTTTTCGTCGCGGTCCTCTTCATCTCCGTCTATTTTCTCTTTTTTCTCATCAATCTCGGCCAGTCCGAGACACTCGTCGACAGAATGACAGGCGCTTTTAACCGTGACTCGCTCATGGACGCGCTGAAAAAGGCGATGAAACATGAAAAAGAGTACAGTATCCTTCTTCTTAGGCTCGACAATCTTCCCTTCATCAGCGACCACTACGGCATCGAGAGAGGAGACAGGCTTCTTAAAGTTTTCGTCTCCGTTCTCAATGAATTTTTCCGACGGCACGATCTCAAGGAGCCCCTGATCGGCCGCTATCACGGAGGGGATTTCATTATCGGGCTGCCTCTTGAAGCGCAGGAGAGTCTGAATCTGATCGAAGACTTCGTTTCGACCTACAGGGAGATCAGCAATCTCGCGGTCGAATTCAAATACGCGGCGGTGCAGAAAGAGAGCGCCTCGGATCTGAATGCGCTGATCACCTATCTTTATGATACGATCTCCCAGCAGAAAGGCTCGTCTGAAAAAAAAGAGCCCCAGGAAAAAAGACTCGATATCGATCTTCTCGAACGGGAGATCGTCGAAGCGGTTCACGACGGAGCTCTCCTTCTGCACTACATTCCCACACTCAATTCCCGCAAAAACGAGATCGATCTTTTCGAAGTGGGGGTGCGACTGAAAACCAAAAACAACGGCATACTTCCGCCGAAAAAGTTTATTCCGGTGGTCAACCGCATGGGGCTTGAAAAGGCGTTCGATGCGGCACTGTTCGAGTCGATCTGCAAAGATGCGGTCCGTGTGCGTTCCGATATCCAATTCAGTTTCAACATCTCGCCCTTCTCACTGCGCAACGAATCTTTCGTCGAAACGATCAAAACAGTCGCGTCGCGGGAAGGGGTGGAGTACGAGCGTATCATCATCGAACTTTTCGAAAACCGGGCTTTCAAGGATATCACCCGCTACAGAATGATCCTCGAAGAGCTCCGGGAACTTGGGATCAAATTCGCCCTCGACAATTTCGGCGCCCCCAACGCGAGTTTCGAATATATCAAAAAGCTGCCTGTCGATATGGTGCAGTTTGACAGAGATTTTACAATTTCTTATAATAATCCGAAAATTTCCTCTCTTCTTAAAGGATATATCCAGGCCTGCCGGAGCATGGGGATCAAAACATTGATCAAATGGGTCGATACCGAAGAGGCGCTGGAGAGGTTCAGACAGCTCGGGATCGACTATATCCAGGGATTCATCGTCTCGAACAGGCCGCTGGGAAGCGAACAACTGATCAAAAAATACGGAGCGAAAAGATGAGATACGGCGAAGAGATTGTAGAGAATTTCGATATCGACAAAGATTTGGAAATCTGGCCCAACAAATTCCGGAAAAACTACAAAATAACGATCACCCTTCCCGAATTCAGCTGCCTGTGCCCCAGAAGCGGCTACCCCGATTACGCCACTTTCGTACTGGAGTATATTCCCGATCTGTGGGTGGTCGAGCTCAAGGCGATCAAACTCTATATCAACTCCTTCAGGAACCGCCACATCAGCCACGAGGAGAGTGCCAATGAAGTGTTCGATGTGCTCTATGAGAAACTGCAGCCCAAATGGATGAAACTGACGGCCGATTTCAACCCAAGAGGCAATGTCCATACGCTCATAGAGATCGACAGTGACCATTTCGAAAAAGAGGTTTGAGATGAAAGAGGTGCGAACCGTCGCGATCGGCGTTATGCTTCTGCTCTTTATCGGAGGGTGCCAGCACTCCAATCCGCGGGAGGCACCCAGGGTGATGGGGGAGCAGAAAAAAAGCGAGTACGCCCGGACGATTCTCGAAAATGCGACACAGCCGAAAACCGAAGACCTCAAAATCAAGAAGATGGAACTCAAGGCCCGCGAAGAGATCGAAAAGATACGGGCCCAGAAGGAGCTGGAGATAGCCAGGCTGAAAGCGGAAAGTGAAAAATCGAAACTGCTCACACAGAAAGAGCTGACGATCAAAAAGATCCAGACGCAGCTCGAGGAGATTCTCGGTGACAGAAAAATGGTGGGCTGGGTCATCGCCCTGTCGGCACTCTTTCTCTTTCTTCTTCTGTGGGTCACGGTCAAGCTCTTCAGGGAGTACCAAAATCACAGAAAACGGCTGGAAGAGGCGAGGATGGCCCATGAAAAGGAGCTTAAAGAGAAGGAGATTCAGGCGCGGCTGGCCGAAAAGATGTTCGAGGCTCTCGGAAGCGGCAATCTGACGGAAGAGCAGCAGAACAGACTGCTCGATTCGCTTGCCGGTGCGAACCGGCAGATATCGTTGAAAAAATGACGTACCGGAACAGGGGTAGATGCTGCGCGCCGTAACGATCCGGACGAACATTTTTTCCAACATTCTTTTTGTCGTCGTAACGGTGGCGGGTTCCCTGCTCGCCCTGCAGTACCATTTTTCGAAAACGATGGCGTATGAGGCGACACAAAGGGGTTTTCTGGATGCGGCGGAAAAGATCACGCTCGATCTGCGCGACAGAGACCGGTTGGTAAAAACGGTTCTCTCCGAACTCTCCTACGACAATGCGTACATCGATTTTTCCGGTGTTTTTCCCCTCAAAACCGTTAGGCGGCTCACCTATACGATGGCCCGTTTCAAACGGATCTACGCCATAAACATCGGCAATCCCTACGGAGATCTTTTCGAAGTCGTCAATATGGCCGGACGCGAGCGCCTCTACAAAACCTATCACGCGCCGCCGCGCACCCGCTGGAGCGTTATCTACATTCACGACACCCCCCAAGGACGCATCAAGCGGTTCGACTACCTCGACGAAGACCTCAAAAGGGTTTTCGGACGCAGCGAACCCTCCGATTTCGATGTCACGACACGGCCATGGTATACCAAAGCGCTGGAGAGCGGCGGCCTCTACCGAACGCTCCCCTACCGTTTCGAAAATCTCAAGGAGGAGGGCATCACCTACTCCAAAACGGTGGGCGCATCCCACAATGTCGTGGCGATCGATCTGACAATCTCCGATCTTGACAACCTTTTGAAAGAGGAGCTTTTCGTTCCCGAGGCGCAAATCTACCTGTTCGACGGAAACGGTACGATCATCGCCGCCACGACGAAAAAACCTGCCCTCGATCCGCCGATGCTCGAAGCAGTCAGACAGAAAGAGTCGGGCCGTGTCTTCACCGCCTCCGTCAATGGAAAGAAGCGATTCATGAGGGTGACACAGCTTTTAGAAGGCATAGGCAAAAATCTCTATCTCGGATTTTCCGTACCGGTTGAGGCGATGATGGGACCTTATCTTCAAAAGATTCTCTACGCTTTTGCGGCGGCGTTGCTGGCACTTCTGTTTGCCATTCCCCTGATACTTCATACAACGGCCCGCATTGTCCGGCCCATCAAAGCCCTGATGAGAGAGAATAAAAAGATCAAGTCCCGCCGGTTCGAAGCGGTCAAACCTGTCTCAACCCGCATCGTCGAGCTTATGCAGCTTTCCGATTCGCTTGTCTTGATGTCCGAAAGCATCCGGGCGTACGAAGAGTCCCTCAAGGAGATGATGGAATCGTTCATCAAACTGATTGCTGGTGCCATCGACGCGAAATCGCCCTATACCGGGGGACACTGCAAGCGGGTCCCTGTCATCGCCCTTATGCTCGCGAAAGCGGCCAGTGCCTCCAGGGAGGGCGAATTCGAAGCCTTCCGGTTCGACAGCGACGAGGCACTCAAAGAGTTCGAACTGGGTGCATGGCTGCACGATTGCGGGAAGATCACGACACCCGAATATGTCGTCGACAAGGCGACGAAACTCGAAACTATCCACAATCGGATCCATGAAATCCGAACCCGGTTCGAAGTGATCTGGCGCGATGTCGAAATCGAATTTTACGAACGGCTGATCGCGGGAGAGGAGAAGGAGCGGCTCGAACGGTGGAAAGAGAAAGAACACCAAAAGCTGATGGAGGAGTTCCGTTTCATTGCGCAGTGCAACCTCGGTTCGGAATTCATGAGCGAGGAGAAAAAAGAGAAAATCCGATCGATCGCGAAAAGAAAGTGGATCCGCCATTTCGACCATATGCTCGGCCTCTCCGAGATAGAACGGGAACGCTACAGATATGTCAGGAAGAAAGAGCCGCCCGTCGAAGAGAACCTTCTGGCCGACCGTCCGGAACATCTTGTCGAACGGTACGATTTCGACGAGGAGGGATACACAAAAAGAGGGTTCAAACTCAAAGTGCCCAAATATCTCTACAACAGGGGAGAGATCCACAATCTCTGCATCGAGAAGGGGACACTGACCGAGGAGGAGCGCTTCAAGATCGAAGAGCATGTCATCATGACGATCCGGATGCTCGAGCAGCTGCCCTATCCGCCGGGAATGGAGAAAATTCCCGAATACGCCGGTACCCACCATGAAACGATGGACGGAACGGGATATCCAAGGAAGCTGGACAAAGAGAGACTTTCCATCCCGGCACGCATCATGGCGATCGCCGATATTTTCGAAGCGCTGACAGCCTCCGACCGTCCCTACAAAAAGATGAAAACGCTCTCGGAAGCGCTGCGCATCATGGCCGCAATGGTGAGAGAAGGCCACCTGGATGCAGAAATTTTCAAACTCTTTTTGAGGTCGGGCATCTACAAAGAGTATGCGCAAAAGTATCTGAAGCCCGAACAGATCGATGCCGTCGACATCGACCGGATTTTAAATGAATCCACAATGAAAATGGTACAATGAAAAAAGTATCCCGAAAGGTTGCATCATGATTGTCCGCCTTCTTTCCATCGCGACGCTGCTGCTGTTTTTCACAGGCTGCAGCGGCCTCAATACGAAAAAGCCCGAACTCTCCGTCGGTATCAACAGTTTCACAATGGTGCCGGGAGAGGGGATGGTTCCCCGTTTCGAGATCGGACTGCACATCGTCAATACGAGTTCTGTGGATATCGATATCAAAGGAATCGTATACAAAATCTATCTGCAGAAGCGTAAAATCGTCACGGGAGCCGCCCACGACCTCCCGAAAATCGCCGCCTACAGCGAAACCGACGTGAAAGTGACCGGGACGCCCGACATTTTCGAAACCATCGGCTTTTTCAAAGATCTGATGTCACAGAAAAAAGAGGCCATCGACTATGTCGTGGATGTCGCTATCGACGCCGGCTCCTTCATCCCGATGATCCACACAAAAAAAGAGGGGCAACTCTCCCTCGCCGGGCGGCAGGTACCGAAATGATCACCCTCGAAGAGCTGGAGAGATCGCCCCTCTATTCGGAAGAACTGGGCATCGATCTTGCCGACAAAAGGGACGGGGAACTCTTCAAATGGTTTCTCGCGAGCCTACTTTTTGGAGGGCGCATCACCCAGACCATTGCGAAACACACCTACCGGGCATTCGAAAAGTACGGTCTCCTGACGCCCGAAAAAATTCTCGATGCAGGCTGGGATTTTCTTGTCAATCCCATTATGTGGGAAGGCGGGTATGTCCGTTACGACGGCAGAAAGTCCGAACAGATTCTAAGAGACTGCGAATCTCTTTTGGAAAAGTACGAAGGAAGCCTCAACAGGGTGCACGATCTTGCCTCAGATTCCAAAGATCTGGAAAAGCGCCTCGACGCATTCTACGGTGTGGGCCCCGTTACGGTGAACATCTTCTTAAGAGAGCTTCGTCCCTTCTGGGAAAAGGCGGACCCGAAGCCTCTGGACATCGTCTTCGAAGAGGCCGAAAAACTCCATATCGATCTTGCCCGATTCGAGCGGAAAAGTCTGCGATTCGTTCGGATCGAAGCGGGACTCATCCGGCACAAGAACGATATTCTGGAAAAGAGAGTCATAAAAAATCTGTAAAGACGCCATTGACGCCCCACTCGAAAAGACGCTTTCTCTCTTTTGGGTCATTGACGACGAAAACGTTCACGAACCGCCCGTGTTGACGGACTTTTCGAACCAGTGACCGGCGGACGGTCTCTCTTGAGAGGTGCAGGGCGTCGGCACGGAGTCTTTCGAGTATGCCCAAAGGATTTTTAAGAGGCCTGTTTGCCAGAAGGGCGGTCGCGATGTTAGGATCGAACTCTCTGCAAAGGGGCAGATAGCTCCGGCGAAAAGAGGAGAGCATCACGATGGATGAGGTCCGGCTCTTTCGAATCATCTCAAAAATGATCCCCAGAAGCGCTTCATCCCGAATGCAACGATGCAAATCTTTGATTTCGAGATTGAGAAAGATGGCGTGCTTTTTTGAAAATTCGAGTACCTCTTTAAGCGTTGGAATCTTCTGGAATCTCTCATCTTCGGGCGGCAGCTCGGCTTCGCCGCTGCGCAGGGTGCCGAAAGGGTCCGTTTCATAGAACCAGCTTCCGAAATCGAGCCGTTTCAGTTCGTGCAGGGTGAAATCCTCCACCCGCCACGGTGCACGGTTTTTGAATGCTTCGATCGCCTTGACGTTGCTGGTTCTTTTCAGGGTGGCGTCGTGCAGGATGACGGGGATTTTGTCTTTTGTAAGACGTATATCCATCTCGACGAAATCGCATCGGCCGATGCTCCCTTTCAAAGCCGCCAACGTATTTTCGGGGAAGCGGGAGCGGTCACCGCGATGCGCGGCGATGAGATGCGGTTTTGAAAAGAGGTCTATAAAACGCATCGGGACATTCAGAGTTTCCGCAAAAGCGCGCCGATGTCGATACCGTAGATTTTGTAATCAAGGTAACGGGCCGTCAGCGCATCGCGGGCACTCACCAGATGGGAGGTCGCCACACCGTTGGCGATGGAAGCGCTCGCTTCGATGAAAGCACCGATATGGTCGGCCACCTTGATGAGCGACCCGTCGATGCCGTCGTAGCTGTCTAAATTGTACTTGGTCTCCATCAGCTCCTTGTCGGTGACGATATTCACGCGGCCGTCGGGACGGATTTTGTCGGCGAATTCGTCGGTGACGTAGTAGCGCAGGTCATTTCGTAAGTACCTGGGCAGCAGCGGCAGCAGTTTCTCTTCGACCACCTTTTTTTCATACTCTTGCAGCAATTCGTCGAGCCCTTCGACCCCGTACTTGACCGGTGAAATGATATCCCGTGTCAGGGCCTCGGCAATGTCGTGGAAAAGGGCCGCGAAAAAGTTGTTGACCATTTTTCTCTCGCAGGCGCCGTACTCCACGCTCAGAAGCCATCCCGTCGCCGCAACGAAAATCATGTGCCCAAGCACCGAAGTCTGCGGCAGCCTCGGTGTCTTCGCCCACCGTTTCTGAAATCTCAGCATCGCGCAGATTTCCAGAAAATTGCGGCTCTTTTTGCCAAGCTCCAGGCGCCTTACGGCTGTTAGGTCGAGATACTCCTCGACTTCCGAATCGATCTTCTCCTTGATCTCTCCCACGCCGTAGGCTTTCGGATGGAAATCGTAGATGATTTCGAACTCCCACCGGCTCGCCAGAAAATGGGCCGCATTGAGGACCCGGCGCTCCAGTTCGCCTTCGTCGGATGCCCTATACTCATGGAACCGCCGCATAAAGCGTTCATCGGCCACTTTGAGAAGCTCTTTTTCGACATAATTGTCGAGCTCCCTCTTTTTATGATGGAGAAGGTGATGAAAAACAGGGGGTTTGAGGTCGGTCACGACGGCACGGTAGGCGAACTCCACCATCCCGTAGCCGATGAGCTTCGGCCAGTCGACCCTCATGCCGTTCTCCTCTTCCTCGATTCGCCCAAGAAGCCACGCGATGATCATCTTGTGCGCCTGTTTGTCGAGCTCGACGAAATCGACGGGTCGAATCTGATCGTTCCAGCGGTCGATACTGGCTGTAGAAAAGAGTAGATGGAGAAATTCCGGTTTGATCATGATGAAGCACTCTTTTTTCGCTCATTATACATCATATGGCGAAGAAGTGAGGAGCAAGAAGCAAGAAGCAAGAAGCAAGAAGCGGGAAGCGATAGAGGGGCAAAGCCCGCTCTATCTGCTCCTAAAGCGCCTCTTCGTCCTCTTCGCCGGTGCGGATGCGGATCGCTTTCTCCACCTCGCTGACGAAGATCTTGCCGTCGCCGATCTTGCCGGTGCGGGCCGTCTCGACGATTTTTTGGGTCACCGTCTCCACCTCTTCGGCTTTGACGACGACTTCGAGTTTCACTTTCGGCAGGAAATCGACCACATACTCGGCACCGCGGTAGAGTTCGCTGTGGCCCTGCTGACGGCCGTAGCCTTTGACTTCGCTGACCGTCATCCCGGTGATGCCCGCTTCGGCGAGGGCATCCTTGACGTCTTCGAGTTTGAAGGGTTTGATAATCGCTTCGATCTTTTTCATTCATCGCTCCTTGCTTACAGGTTCATCGCGCGTTCGCCGTGGACCGCTTCGTCCAGACCCATCGTCTCGGTCTCCTCGTCCACACGTCCGCCGCCGGTGACTGCCGAGGCGATGAAGTAGACGATCGCCGTGACGACACCGCTGTAGACAACGGTCAGACCGACCGCCTCGAGCTGGCTGACAAGCTGGCTGCCCAGGCTGTAGTTTTCGGGCATCGCATACTCGGCGATGAAGAGCGCCGTGGCGATGGAGCCCCAGATACCCACCAGGCCGTGGACCCAGAAGGCATCCAGCGAATCGTCGACCTTGAACATCTTCTTGATCTTGGAGACGGCCAGGAAGCCCAGGAAGCCGCCGACCAGGCCGATGATGATCGCGCCGCCCACTCCGGCCGTACCGGAAGCGGGGGTGATGGCGACCAGACCGGCGACGGCACCGGAAGCGCCGCCGACGAGTGTGGGCTTTTTGAAGACGATCCACTCACCCAGCACCCAACCGATGACGCCCAAAGAGGCCGCCACGTTGGTGACCAGGAACGCCGAAGCCGCCGTACCGTCGGCCGCCACTTCGGACCCGGCGTTGAAGCCGAACCATCCGAACCACAGCAGCATCGCACCCAGGACCACGAAGATGGGGGAGAAGGGTTTGATGGCCGCTTTTTCGTAATCTTTGCGGCGTCCCAGAATCATCGCGACGACAAAGCCCGCGACACCCGCGTTGATATGAACGACCGTACCGCCCGCGAAGTCGATCTCGCCGAAGTTGAGTGTCTCGCCGCCGCCCCAGGCCCAGTGGGTGACCGGTGCGTAGACCGCCAGAATCCAGAGTGCCGCGAAGACGACGAAGGTGGAGAACTTGACCCGCTCGATCATCGAACCGCTGGCGATGGCCACGGTGATGGCGGCGAAAGTCCCCTGGAAAGCGACGAAGAGCAGTTCGGGAATCGACCCGCTCAACGTATCGGCGCCGATGCCCGAGAGCATCAGCTTGCCGGTTCCGATGAAGTCGCCGTCGCCGAAGGCGATGGAGTAGCCGGCGATCACCCAGACCAGTGTGCCGACCGCGTAGGCCGCCAGGCTCATGCCCATCGTGTTGAGCACGTTCTTGCCGCGTGTCAGGCCGCCGTAGAAGAGTGCCAGTCCCGCCGGCGTCATCAGCATGACAAAAGCCGTCGCGACGATCATCCAGGCCGTGTCGCCGCTGTTGAGCTCATCCGCGAACGCCATGGCCGGAAGCAGAGGCAGTGCCAGTATCCATTTCTTCATGAATTCTCCTTGGAAAGTTTTGTACGCTGCAAGTATAGAAAAATCGGATAGTGATTTGGGGAAGATGTTGCCTATTTTTTAATCAATCACTGATGTTGCGTCGTATCTCAGTCAATAATAAAAAGGCTCAAAACGATATTCAAAAAAAGCGAAACGACAAAAAGAATGCGGTAAACCTTCGCCGGGTCTTTTTCGAAAAGGGAGATGTCGGGCGGGTAGTAGGGCTTGACCTTGTCGGGATGGGTCGATTCCCACAGCATCTCGCTGTAGACTTCGTAGCGCCGCTGTCGCTCCTTTTCGATGGCCCGCATCACGACCGACTCCAGCCAGGCCGGGACCGTTTTGTTGAAATGACGCAAAGGTTTCGGCTTGCCAAAAACCGGCGTCTGAAAAGGTTCAATCTCCCCATAGGGGAATTTGCCAGTCAGCGCTTCGTAGAGCGTCACCCCGATGGCGAAGATTTCGCTCTGCTCGCTGATGGGGTCGCCTCTGAAGCGCTCCGGCGCCAGATAACTGGGGGTGCCCGCCCGGGAGGCGATGGAGAAAATTTCGACGATGGAGCCGAAATCGACCAGTTTGAAGAGACGTTTACCCCGCCGCTCGGTGACGATGATATTTTCGGGCTTGATATCGCCGTGAACCAGGTCGAATTTCAGCAGATACTGACACGCCTGCAGCAGGAATTTTCCCAGTTGGATCGCCTCTTCCACCGGCAGGGGGCGGCGCCGGATATACTCTTTGAGAGTCAGCCCTTCTTCGTAAGCCATGACGTAGTAGCGCACGGTACGGTTGCGGGGGATGACGGCTTTTGGGAAAAAGCCCGCCTTCAGGCGCGACGCGTTCCACGCCTCCCGGACGAAGAGATCCAGCAGTTTTTCGTCTTCCGCCGCCTCCACGGGAGGAAATTTCATCACATAGTTGACGCCTTTCTTTTCCGCCAGCCATGTCCTTTCGTTGGCGACCAGAGGCTTGATGAGACGGTATGCGTCGATCACCTCCTCTTTGTGCAGCTTTTGCGGAATGGGCAGGTCGATCTTCTTGAGCCGACAGGTGGTACTCTCCGATACCACTTCTATCACCACGGCTGTCGTATCGTCAGGGAGGTCGTCTTTGACCATCTTGCTAGCCTGTTTCACCAACGACGTGGCCCCCAGTGACAGCTTTTGGGCGATCTCCTCGGTCGAAAGCACCGCTTCCAGTCCATCGCTGGCCAGCAGCAGCCGGTCTCCCGCCCGCAGATTGTTCTCGAAAAGGTAGATATCCACCGTCGGTGTCAGGCCCACCGCCTGGGTCAACACCTGGTGCATCCCCTCCTCTTCCAAAGTGTGGGGGACGCTCAACTGCAAAAGCGCTCCGTCCCGCTGCAGCCAGATGGGGCTGTCTCCGACATTGGCACCGTAGAGCCGCCCCTCTTCGATGACCACTATACTGAGCGTCGTGAGATATTCGGGCCGTTCGTACTCCTCCAGCCCTTTGTGATAAAGGATGGTGTTGATGTTTTCGATGAAGTGGCGGAGGGCTTTTTCGATGCTCCAGGAGCGGGGACGCGACTTGAAACTGTTCATCATGTAGGTGACAGCCCGCTGGGCCGCCTTCGCGCCGGCATCGGCACTGCCGACCCCGTCACAGACGATGCCCACGCAGACACCGTCTTCCATCACTTTGACGGCGGCGAAATCGTCCCCTACCAGCTCTTTGCCTTTGGCGAGGGAGAAGCTAGAAGTGCGGAAAAGCGAGGAGGTCATTTTTATCCTTTTTTGCCATTGGTCTTTGGTCGTTGGTCGCTGGTTATCGGGTTTCGAATTCCACATTCAAAAATCACAAAATTTTTCTCCAAAATCAAGCCGTCTGAATAAATACCCAATCTTTTCTTTCAAGTCTATTTAAGGCATTGGGCATTGAGATTTGCTTCGCAAATCGGCATGAGGCATTGGTACAAGTTGTAACTTTCAAACAGAAGCCACGGTCGATGCCAACGTCCAACGACTAACGACTAACGACTGACGACTAACGACAAATCAGATTCTGCCCCCGGCCGTCAGTCCCCATGTGGTGCGCCAGCGGGTCTTGACCAGGCTGATGCCGACGATGGCCAGCAACACGACACCGGCGAAAAGGAAGAAGCCGGCGGCGTAGCCGTCGAAGGCCCCTTTGGACCATCCCAGCGTCTTGATGAGCGCCGTGCCGCCCAGGCCTCCGGCGCATCCGACGATGCCGGTCATGATGCCCATATCTTTTCCGAAGCGCTGGGGCACCAGCTGAAAGACGGCTCCGTTGGCCATCCCCAGGTTGGCCATGATGAGAAAGAGCACCAAAATGGCGAAATAGAAGCTGTGAACCACCGTCGCGTTGAGCACAGCGAGCAGTGTCACGGCGCCGAAAAAGATGTAGAGCGACTTCACGCCGCCCATTCTGTCGGCGATGCCGCCGCCCACGGGCCGCAGTACCGCCCCGGCGAAGATGCAGAGCGCGCCGAAATAGCCGGCGACGACTTTCACATTCTCCTCTCCCAGGTACTGGGCGCCGAAAGCGCTCATGTCGACCTGATAGGTGTTCATAAGGTAGACCTTCATGTAGTTAGCAAACCCCACGAATCCGCCGAAACTGACGGCGTAGAAGAGGCTGAACCACCAGGTATCCCTGTCTTTGAGCAGCTTCAGGTACTCCCCGATCTTCTTGGGACGGGGTTTGTAAACACTCGGCGGCGCGTCTTTAGCCATGAAAAGGTAGAGAATGAAAATGAAAAGCGAAAGGAGGCCGCCGACCAGGAAAACCGCCTGCCATCCCCAAAGCTCCGCGATTTTCGGCGCGAAGAGAAAGTCGAGGACGACGCCGATGTTGCCGGCTCCCGCCAATCCCAGAACCAGCCCCTGGAGCCGGGGCGGATACCACTGCCCCGCCTGGGGAAGGGCCACGGCGAAGGAGGCACCGGCGAAACCGAGGCCGAAGGCCACGGCCAGCAATTCGTTGTAGGTGATGCTTTCGCCACGGATGTACCCGTAAAAAAGCGACGCGATGACGATGGCCTGAGCCATCAGTGCTGTCTTTTTGGGCCCGAATTTATCGACCCCGAACCCCAGTACGATACGCAATATCGCACCGGAGAGAATCGGAATGGACAACAGGGTGGCTTTCTGCGAAGGGGTCAGGACAAAACCGTTCATAGCAAGCGATTCGGAAATCTCTGTCGCCAACGGCCCAAGCATCGTCCAGACCATGAAACTGAAATCGAAATATAGAAATGCCGCCAGCAGGGTTGGGAAATGCCCTGCTGTTTTGAGTTCACCGAATTTCATCGATTCTCCTCGTTCGATAGATGAGATGGCGGAATTGTTCCATAAAAAAGAACATTTTATTGATTAATAATTAATCATAGATATGCTCAAACCGATGATAAACTTTCGACAGCAAATGACAATATAGTAAAGGTTGCGACATGAAAATCAAAGCAGTTTCCGCAAGACATACGAAAATCAATAAAATCGAAAAGCTAAAAGCCGAGCGTTCCTACCAGGAGGCGTGGGAAGCCCTGCAGCGCTACGCCAAAGAGGGGTACGACGCCATCGCCAAAGAGGATATGGACTTTTTTTTGAAATGTTTCGGCATTTTCGACCGGCCCGCCACGCCGGGGAAATTCATGATACGGGTCCGGATTCCGGGCGGCAGGCTTACATCCCAGCAGGCCAAAACCCTGGGCGAAGCGGCCAAAACCTACGGCAACGACTACATGGACCTGACCACCCGGATGCAGGTGCAGCTGCGCTACCTGGATATCGCCGACATTCCCACCCTCATTGAAACACTCGAAAGCGTAGGCATCACCACCTGGCAGACAGGGGTGGACAACTTCAGAAACATTGTCACCGACCCGCTGGACGGCCTTTGTTTTGACAGCGTTATCGAAACGGCCCCCCTCATAGAGAAGATGCAGTCGCTCTGGCTCAAAAAACCCGAATGGATAGCGGCGATTCCCAGAAAATTCAACACCGCCATCGGCGGTACCGGCTCCAACCGCTGCAACCTCTTCGCGCATGATTGCTGTTTCGCCCTGGCCAACCGGGAGGGGGAGTACGGATTCAACGTCTACCTGGGGGGAAAAGTGGGAGCCATCGCCGAATCCGCCGACATTTTCGTTACCGAAGAGGAGATTTTTTCCTTTTACGAAGCGCTTATGAAGGTCTATAAAAAGTATGGTTTTCGGGACAGCCGCAACAAGAACCGCCTCCACTTTCTCATCAAAGAGGCGGGCATGGAGGCTCTCGTGGAGGCCATCAAGGACATGGCACAGCGCGACTTCGCTCCGGCCGGCGAAACGCTGGTCAAGCAGCCAAGAACCGAAGAGCGCGACGGCCGCATCCGGCTCAAAGACGGCACCTACGCGCTGCATATGGTCGTGCCTTCCGGTATCTTCAGCGGCACGGCGATGATGGAAGCGGCCCAGGCGGCCGAAACCTACGGCAACGGCTCACTCAATATCTCCACGACCCAGAATCTCTTCATCCTGGGTGTCGCCAAAGAGAATATCGAGAAACTTCTCGCCCAGCCCCCCTATGACAAATACAGCAACCGCGGCAGCGCCTACACCAATCAAATGGTCGCGTGTGCGGGTATCGAATTGTGCCCCTTCGGGGTCATCCCCAACAAATCCGACGCCATCGACATGGCGAATTATCTGGAAGAGGCGGTTCCTCTGCCTGAGGATGCCGGTGTCAGGATGCACTGGTCGGCTTGCGTCAAAGGGTGTGGTGTTCATGAATTGGGTGACATTGGTTTCATCGGCTGCAAAGCCAAAGAGAACGGCCAGACGGTTTACGGCGTGCATATCCAACTGGGAGGCAAATCGACCATCTCCCAGGAGGAGGCCTACACCATCCTAAAAACCGTTCCCCTGACGCGAGCGAAACATTACGTGGCGGAGCTGATGCGCGCCTACCGCGATTTGCGAAACCCAAAAGAGCGTTTCGAACAGTTCGAAAGCCGCGTCTTCAGACGATACACCAAAGGCGCCATCGAATTTATCTTGCGATGGAATGTGGAAGTGGCCACGCCCAAAGGCTTCGAGCCTCTGACCTTCCATCCCAAATGGACCCCCAACATCGAACATAACGAAATTTTCGAACTGGGCACACGGCTTTACAAAACCCTCACAGGCCAAAACCCCTACCAGGGCACCCACCTCTACAACCCCATCGAAACCACCCCGGCCAAACACCCCTCCAAACTCAACCCCTCCATCGACAAAGGATTGGGGGACATCATCATGAAAATGATCGCCCTGTCATCGAAACGGTACGAAGTCTTTACCGAGGTGATCCATGCGATTGAGGAATGGGCCAGGTCGAACCGCTTGATTGGCTAATGTGCTATTTTATGGTAGGTTAAATATGCTTCTTTCATTTCCATTTAGGTTGAATCGATCAAAAAGAGGGGCCATCTCTTCATGCAGAGGAAGAAATTCAAGTTGCCATCCGATTCGTGTTTAACGCTTCATATGCAAGAATACATCTTTGTATACGGAACTCTCAGACCCTATTTCAAACACCCAATCCAGGAACTGCTGTCTGGGCAATGCGACTATGTTGGAGAGGGGTATGTTTTTGGAAAGCTTTACGAAATTGAAAATTATCCCGGTCTGACCATCTCTCCTCCAATAAAAAACAAAGTGTATGGAGAGATATACAAACTTCATGATCATGACGACATTTTGAATATTCTCGATGAGTATGAAGGATGCAGCGATTCCTTTCCCAAACCCCATGAATACAGAAGAATCAAAAGCGATGTGTACGATGGAAACGGCAAAACATTCCATGCATGGCTTTACGTTTACAACCATCCCACAGAAGGACTTGAAACGATTCCATCCGGAGATTATGTCGATTATTGGAAGAAAAAATACGATGGCTCGCGTTGATAGCCTGCAGCGGTCTCATTTGGCCATGCGCTTTCATTGGTGATTATTTTTTATACACTGCTTTGCCCATAAAAGAGATAAAATTGTTTCATTACAAAAAAGGAGCTGACAGACCATGAGCCAACTACCCACCCCCATCGACTCCTTTTTGAAACACAAAGCCGATACCGGTATGCAGTGCGGCAACTACAGCATCGACATTCCCGAGCTAAAACCCGGGCAGCAGTATCGCTTCCACTTCGACATGACCGCCTGTGTGGGGTGCCACTGCTGCGAAGTGGCCTGCAACGAGCAAAACGGCAACCCCGCCGAGATCAAGTGGCGTAGGGTCGGGGAGATGGAGACGGGGCATTTTCCCAACGTATTGCAACTCTTCAACTCCATGAGCTGCAACCACTGTATCGACCCCGCCTGTCTTAACGGCTGCCCTACCAACAGCTACATCAAGCTGGACAACGGCATCGTCTACCATGTGGATGAAGACTGCATCGGCTGCCAGTACTGCACCTGGAACTGCCCCTACGAAGTGCCGGTTTTTCACGAAGAGCGGGGCATCGTCACCAAATGCCACATGTGCGTCGACAAGCTGGAAGCGGGCCAGACACCCGCCTGCGTGCAGGCCTGCCCCGCCGGCGCCATCCAAATTGAGGTGGTGGACAAGGAGGAGTGGATAAGAAGCGACATGGCCAAAGAGGGGGTCGCTCCCCACCTGCCCGATATCTCCATCACCAAACCCACCACCCGCTACACCCTCCCCGAACTTCCCGAAGGGGAGGAGATACGGCCCGCGGACGAACATATCCTAAAACCCGCCCATCCCGAATTTCCGCTGGTCTTCATGACGGTCCTGACCCAGATGAGTGTCGGCGGATTCCTCGCCCTCTTTTTCGGCGAACTTCTGCATCTGCTGGGGCTCGACCTGCCCGCACCGTCGCTTTGGATGGTCCTGGCGGTACTGGCCCCCGCCGCCGTCGGCCTGCCCCTATCGGCCCTGCACCTGGGGCGCCCCATACTGGCCGTCACCGCCATGAAGAACCTGAAAACCTCCTGGCTCAGCCGGGAAGCGGCGGCCCTGGGGGTGTATGCGGGCGGCGTGACCCTGCTGGCCGGGATCTATTACCTGGGGGCGCCGGCATGGCTCAGACTACTGGTGGAGATTCCTGTCGCTGTTCTTGGCATCTACGGTATCTACGCCCAGAGCATGATCTACCGCATCCCCGCCAGGCCGGCATGGAACCGCAAAAGCACGACCCTGCGCTTTTTCGGCACGGGTTATCTGGGATTGTTGCTGGTTGCCGTGGTGCTGGCAATTTTGGGTGAAACCCGAAGCCTTCTGGCCCTGATGGCCCCGACGCTGATGCTTGGGATGGCACAGATGTATCTCATTTACGAAGAGACGCTTTTTTACAAATACCTGGACGAGGAGAACCCCCTCTATTACCAGCTCAGCCGCACCAAACGGCTGCTGGAGGAGCATTTCGGCCACCTCAAACGTGCGCGCCTGCTTAGCCTTGGCATTTTCGCCATCGCGCTGCCGATGCTGGCCATCGTCTTCGCGGCGGCGGGGCTGGACACTCCGGCTGCCTGGTTGCTGGCCTTCGCCTTCCTAGGAGCCACCGCCAGTGAGCTTCTGGGGCGATATCTTTTCTATACGACAGTGGTTCCCCTGGGGCTGGCGGGAAATTTCTTCGCGGGGAATCAGAGGCATTGATTTGGTCGTTGGACGTTAGTTAAAAAAGAGGATGAAATGATAAAAAAGATCAAAAATTTTCTGGGATTGGACATCAAAGAAGACAAATACGCCCTGGTGGACGACCCTTTCTTCGGCAAGGTGGCCAAGGCCAAGGCGCCCGATAAATGGGTGCGCTCCACCTGCGGTTACTGCGGCGTGGGATGCGGCCTTTACATCGGGGTCAAAGAGGGCGATCCGGTCTATGTCAAGGGTGACCCCGACCATCCCGTCAACCGGGGGACCCTCTGCCCCAAGGGGCTGAGCGAGCATGAGATGGTGCGCGCGCCTACGAGACTGCCCGGCGCGATGATCAAGCGAAACGGCGCCTTTAATCAAGTCAGTTGGGACGAGGCCTTCCAAACCGTCAGCGACAAGTTCAAGCAGATCCAGGCCGAGCACGGCAAAAAGTCGGTGGCCGTCATCTCCACGGGGCAGCTGCTCACTGAAGAGTTCTACACCCTGGGCAAATTCGTCCAGATGGGGCTGGAGACCAACAACTACGACGGCAACACCACCCTCTGCATGGCCAGCGCCGTCATGGGGTACAAGCAGAGCTTCGGAAGCGACGGCCCTCCGGGCTGCTACGAAGATTTCAGCCATGCCGAGGTGATCATGTTGATTGGCGCCAACATCGCCGACAACCACCCCATCCTCAAGCTCCACATCGCCCGTAACCAAAAAGTCCGGGGCAAAAAGCCCACCATCATCGTCGTCGACCCCCGCCACAGCAAAACCGCCAACATGGCCGACATCTACCTCCCTGTCAAACCCCGCACCGACCTGGCGCTCATCAACGGGCTTTGCTACATCATTCACGAACAGGGGTGGATGGATGAGAAATTCATCAATGAGCGTACCGCCGGCTACCGAGAGTTCATCAAGGAAATTCAGAAATACCCGCCCCAGGAGACGGCCCACATCACCGGCATCGACGTCAAGACCCTCTACGAAGTGGCCCGCCTCTACGCCGGTGCGAATGCGGCCATGAGCGCCTGGACCATGGGGGTCAACCAGTCGGCCCAGGGAACCGACACCGTCAGCGCCATCGTCAACCTGGCCCTGATGACGGGCAACCTAGGCAAGCCGGGCGGAAGCCCCATGAGCATCACCGGCCAGTGCAACGCCATGGGCACCCGCGAAAGCGGCTTCACCAGTTCCATCCCCGGCTACCGGGATTTCAAAAACCCCTCGGATCGGGCCGAATACGCCCGCATCGTCGGCGTGCCCGAGGAGCTGGTGCCATCCCAGCGGGGCTACGCCTATCCCCAGATCATCGAAGGGATCGAAAAGGGGGAGATCAAAGCCCTCTGGGTCGTCGCCACCAACCCGCTGGTGAGCTACCCCGACCAGCCGCGGCTGCGCAAAGCGCTGGCGAAGCTCGATCTGCTGGTGGTGCAGGACAGCTTCATGAGCGACACCGCCGAACTGGCCGACGTACTCTTCGGCGCCGCCACCTGGAGCGAAAAGACCGGCACCTACACCAACAGCGAACGCCGCTGCAACCTGGCCAGAAAGTCGGTGCCCAACTACAAGGACTCCAAGAGCGATTTCCACATCGTCCTGGAATTCTCCAAATATTTCGAGGGCAAACACGAGCTGCTCTTCAAGGGCTGGAAAGAGCCCGAAGACGCTTTCGAAGAGTGGAAAAGGGTCAGCAAAGGGCGTCTGTGCGACTACAGCGGCATGAACTACGACAAGATCGAAAAGCTTGGCGGCATTCAGTGGCCCTGCAACGACGAGTACCCCGAAGGCACCCCACGCCTCTACACCCCCGACATGCCCACCCGCAACACGGAGGGCAGACCCAAATTCGTCTTCACCGACTGGGAACCCCTCCCCGAAGATGTCTGCGAAGCCTTCCCCCTCATCCTCAACACCGGCCGCACCGTGGAGCAGTTCCATACCCGCACCAAGACCGGCACCATCAAGATCCTCGACGACCTGGCCCCCGAAGCCTGGGTGGAGCTAAACCCCGCCGACGCTAAGAAACTGCAGGTACAAAGCGGCGACCGCATCGCGATCAGCTCTCCCAGAGGACGGGTGGAGAATGTCATCGTCCGGGTCACGGAGGTAGTACGCGAAGGGACCATCTTCGTCCCTTTCCACTTCAATACCCAGTTGGTCAACACCCTCACCCAGTCGCTTTTTGACCCCAAATCCTTCGAACCCAACTACAAGCAGACCGCCGTGCAGCTGCACAGCGAAAAGGTCCCCGAAGGCATACTGCTGCGGCAGAAGAAGAGTGCGGGCGCCTTGACATTCGACAGGAGTGCCGTGACAAAAAAGGAGACAAACATCACAAATCAAGCGGTCGGCAATTGAAGTTTTCCTTTATGATTTGATACGGGTTGCGAAAATAGAGATACATTCTCTATCGACACTATTTGGGTATGATAAAACATCGTACCTATTGGAAAGGACACTGCGATGAGCCTTTTTCTCTCAAGCGTGATCGAGGCGCTTCAGTCAGGCGATTATAGACAGTTCAGACATATCATGGAAAAAGTAGGGCCCACTATATTCAAAGGGAAAATGCCCCAATCTCTTTTGGAGGAGGCAAGGTATGGCGAATTGAATTGCGGCAAAAACGATCAATCCGAACCGCTTTTTCCCATCCGTTTCATGTGGCTTCTTGAGATGCATGAGCAAAGAATGTTCGGCTTGCAAACTCTGGGGCGCTCTATGTATCATCCCGAAAAACTGTATGCATTGTGGCAGAAAGCCACCTCGGATGCGTCCTACCGGAAAGAGTTGGAGGAAGAGGGCATCCGATTCGACCTGAAGAACAAAGCGATACTCCTGCCTGCCGGATGGGTCTATATCGGCGAACACTTCGTCGAGGACTTTATCGAAATCGAGCGGTTTTACGCGAAAGGCAAAGAAATACTCTATCCCGACCCGGAAACCGGAGAGATGAAACCGGTTTTCCATGAATTCAAAAAAGCCTCGGGGAAATAATAGGGTTTGCAAACGATAGTGAACCAAAATGGTACAATAGAGTATAAAAAAGGGGGGCAGAAATGGCAAAACCCGTTGAAAAGTACAAAAACAACAAGTATTTCAAGTATGTCATGGCGGAAGCCGACGACCCTTTATACAAAGAGGGTTTGCAGATGGGCCGGATCACCGTGGCGTCAAAGAAAAAGAAGAAAACCAAAAAGAATAAAAAAGATTGATAAAACCAAAAGAACCAGATTGTCCTTGGATGATTGAGATAATATCATAAATCCTACTTAATCATTGAGCCTGCCTTCGAAGAAGACGGAGAACTGCAAAAGGGTCAGGCTATAGTTTAAAAGGGGTATCAGTTATTTCTTCCGGGTGTTTTTGTACCGAAATGAGGCGGCTTCATTAGGCTGTCTTCGTTGAAAAAACCCTCTTAGGTCTTTGTCAGTTTTCTAAACGTGGGATGGATCGATTCGATGATGCCGGTCGACTAAATAATCTGGCAAATATTTTTAGGATACTTGAAATGATTTGAGAGATTGTATCTCACTTATTGTAGCCTGAATAGATGGCGGTGGGGCATTTCCCCAATTTCTCTTTGACCAGTTTGACTCTGCTTTTTCGGTTTCGTTTAAATAGGTGCATGCTTTAAGATTTTTGTCGGACTTCTTTTGTTTTCTTTGGTGTAAATGAATCGGATCCGCTGGGAACGCTCTTTCGTTTCCGCTTTTTCGGTTTCCCGCACTGAATCATCCCACCGCTCTGCAAGCCCTCTTTGTAAATCGGGTCGTCAGGCTCGGCGATATACCAGTCCATTTTCATGTGTTCGTATTCTTTGATTTTTTTCACAGCCGCCTCCTTTTTTTGGAAATTTTACCGTTTTTTTGGCTTTTCATACGATTTTCCCCAAACCGTTTCATCCCCGCGCATGCGGGGAACACTAGAGCACCACATTCCCGGCGGCCCCCTGAAAAGTTTCATAAAATTCCAGGTGCGTCACGCCCTTGGGGCCATCCAGCAGATACGCAACGAAGCGGCCCACGGCGAGAGCACCTCCTTCGGTATCTGTCGAATATATCGCAACAAGATTGTAGGTATCGGTGAGAGTGGCATTGTGTGCGACCTGGTGCGTTACCAAAGGATGATCGAGCAGTTGTGACACAGCGCTGTCATGACGGCATGCAAAATGGCACCGAACCTGAAAGGAGGTGCCTGCAATGGTCATCCGAACCATCGAAATCCGCAAAAACAGAATGCTTGGCGAGCATACTCTCGTCATCAACGGCCGTTACGGCTATCTTTATGGCCAAACGGCAGATACGGCCCGTATCGTCCGGCAAAAACTTCTGCGGACCGGACGCGTCAGCGATCGGCTGATTTACGAAATTTCCAATCATCATCGAAACCAGCTTGAAACCGATCCGAAATCGCCTGCCCATCCCATCGCCGCTTAGGTGCAGAAAGGAACCCCCATGCTAACCCTCTTCGTGATCAGTCTTTTCCACAAATGGGTGATAAATTATACTGAGTAACCACAATGAACCTGTTCGATATCTCTGTATGGCAGATGTTGCCGACATGTCACCCCTTTCCGATGCAAAGAAATCAAACAGGAAAAGGCACCTATCAGTTTTACTTTATTTTAGGGAAGTTTACATATGGTCTGATTTTATGGTACCTGTCGTATGCGGATTATGGGGCGTGTGCAAGAAGATTGGACATCGGTTGTCAAATTTGCAGAGATGGATTGTTTGAAAATCCGTTGGGAGAATGTTTTTCAAACCCCTTGTTGTGAGGGTCTTCTGAAGAGTGTCGGAATTTTTTGGAAGAAAAGATGGTGGAGCATAGCGGGCTCGAACCGCTGACCTCCTCGCTGCCAGCGAGGCGCTCTCCCAGCTGAGCTAATGCCCCACATTGTTGAGAGACCCGAATTTTAATTCAAACTCGCTTAAGCTTTTATAAATTTATAAAGTACTTTTTCGCCGGCTCTTTCGATTCGAAAGGTATCACCTCGAAGGTTTCCTCTCCCACTTGCACGCTGTATCTTTTCGAGGGCGAGGTTTTGCCGTAGGTCGCCGTCAACCGGGCGGCCAGTTCTTTGTCGGCCCGCGAAGCGTTCGCGCTGATGGCTGAAATCGGTCCGGTGGCATCGAGCAGGCGAATTTTTCTGTATTTCGGCGTGATGGCCGCGTCGATCATGGCGTTATCCTCCCTGTGGCGGCCGATAACCAGTTTGGCACCGTCGGGAAGACGCAGGTGCCGGCCGCATTTGAGCAGGGCGATATCCTCCACTTCCAGGTTGTCGTATTTGATGAATTCCGCCAGTTTTTTGGAGAAATTTTCGTCGGTCAAGAGGCAGCCGCCACCCGGTTTTTCGAAATCCTTGAGTCCGATCTCTTCGGCCATCCTTAGCTGCACTTCCCGGTTGCGTCCGGTGATGCCAAGAAGCTTTTCTCTGTCGACCCATCCCTCGCACTCCGGCAGGGTGGGCGGCAGTACTTTGGCGCTGAGGGGGCGTAGAAGCAACTCTTGGGTCTCCGAAAGGCCGGTGACAAGGTCAAGCGCGTCCCGGCGCTGGCTCATGGGCCTCTGTCCCACCACTTCCCCGCTGATGAGAAAGTCGGCTTCCCAGGGTTCCATCAGCTCCCTGGCGATGCGGAACATATTGCCGTGGCAGTCGATGCAGGGGTTGAAGTTTTTGCCGTACCCGTACTTGGGGTTGAAGAGGATCTCCCTTAGATACTGGTCTCGGATATCGAGCGTACGCAGTTCCACCCCCACCTGGTCGCACATGCTTTGCATATGCTCCAGTTTGCTTTTGGTGCTGCCGAATCCGATATCGATATTCAGGGCGATCACCTCGATGCCCTGGTCCTTGACCAGCTTGATCGCCAGGGTGCTGTCGAGCCCCCCGCTGAAAAGCGCGATGGCGCGGCGTTTCTTGTCAGACAGTGTGGTGCGATTCATAGGGAACCAGTTCTCCTCGTTTCAATCGATTGATGTAGTCTTGGTATTTGCGGATGAAAAATATCTTTTTTTCGAAAGCAAGTGTATCGTTTTTTTTGATAATGTCAAGAGCTCTTTTGTAGTATCGCTGAAGGAAATAGAGCAGCTGTTTTTTGAGCTCCTCTTCGCTGTAGGTGACGATGGTGTCATCGAGTTCGATACGAAGGAGATCTTCGTGCTCGATCCCCCGAAGCAGCGCCTCGAATGCGTTTTTGTGCGCTCCGAACATCGAGCTGTCCATCGTATCGAGCACCATGTCGGTCAGGGTGGGTGTTTTGAGCAGGGTTTTGATGATGCTCTCCTCCGCCACATCCGTGAGGGTGAGAACCGGAGCGGGTCGCGTTTGGGCCGGGTCGTTGCGTGGTGCATAGCTTGGCCTTGACGTCGTGGGTGCCAGCATCGCGGTATTGACCCCAAGGCGAAGCGCCGCGTAGGGAAGATACTTTTCCTGCACGAAAGGCGAAAGGGTCGCCAGATAGTTTTTGACTGCATGGAAGGCATCTTCTTTTCCTTTGGGTGATCGGATATCATAGCGCGCGACGGTCTGGTCGATGACAAACTGCGCATAGGGGACCGGTTTGGCGAACAACTCCTCGATGGCGTCGGCATTGCCCGCGTTGACCATGTCGGCCGGGTCCATGCCGTTTCCAAACAGCACGACACCCCCTTCGAAGTTGTGGGCGCTCAGCAGAAGCGCCGCCTTCATTGCGGCATTGACGCCGGCATTGTCGCCGTCGTAGGCGACGATCACTTCGGGTTCTCCCTTTTTCAAAAGGGGCAGATGATCGTTTGTCAACGCCGTGCCCAGCGTGGCGACGGCGGTAGTGAAACCCGCCTGGTGGAGCATGATGACATCCATGTACCCCTCCACCACGATGAGACGTTTTTTGCGGTATATCTGTTCTTTGGCCAGATGGTAGCCGTAGAGCAGCCGTGATTTGTTGAAGAGTTTCGTCTGCGGGGAGTTGATGTATTTGGCGGGGTGGTTGCCCATCGTCCTGCCGCCGAATCCCACCGGCATGCCGGAAGGGGAGTGGATGGGAAAGATGATACGCTCGATCAGCCGTGCGTACCATCGCCCCCCATCGTGGCCCAGGAGTCCCGCCTCCTCCGCTTTGGGGAGAGGTATCAGGGCTTTTTGCAAGAATGCGAGCGTCTCCTCGGAAGAGGGGGCGTATCCCAGGGCGAACTTCTCGACGCTCGCCAGAGAGACCCCCCTGTCGCGAAGATACTTTTTTGCGGTTTCGTTGTGCTCCAGGTTGGCCCGGTACCACTGGCCGACTGTTTCGAGAATATGTCTCTCCTGCGCGCCGCTCTGGGAGCCCTGGGTATAGCGGAGGGTGAAATTGTACTGGCTGGCCAGTTTTTCGATCGCTTCGGGATAGCTTAGTTTTTCGAACTCCATGACGAACTTGATGGCATCGCCGCCGGCACCGCATCCGAAACATTTGTAGAACTGCTTGGTCGGACTTACGATGAAACTGGGCGTTTTTTCGTTATGAAAGGGGCAGAGCCCTTTGAAATTGGAGCCGTTTTTTTTGAGTTCGACATAGTTGCCGATCACGTCGACGATGTCGATGGTCTGTTTGAGCTGTTCGATGGAGTTGTTATCTATCATATATTTATTATATAATAAACTGAATGTGAGCGGTGAGTAGTGCGTAGCGAAAGGCTACCTACTGCCCACTGCCCACTGCCACTTTCCAAAAAGGTCGGTTGTGGACGCTCTCCTCATAGATTATCGTGATCCGCTCTTCGCCATTTTGCTGATCGCGGGCATGGTGTTTGTCATCGCGTTTGTCAGTTACTGGTGGGGGGTGTATGTCAGAAGGAGAAAATCACGCAGGCTGCAGCGTTTTTTGCGCCGTTTCGAGACGCACGGTGTAAAAAAGAGTCTCGAAACCATGCCCTACACGCCTGCGATGACCGAGCCGCTCGTTCTTCTGGCGCGGGCCTATGAAAAGAGCGGGGAGTACACCAACGCCATCGAGATCGGCCTCTATCTGCTGGAACACTGCGAAAGCGACGCGATGACCTACGAGCTGATGGAGCTGGTGGGCACGACCTACATGCATGCGGGTTTTCTTGAGCGGGCCCATTCGACGTTTTTGCAGATTCTCAAATCGAATCCTCGGAACAAGAAGGTGCTCAACGATCTGATGGTTGTCTACGAACGCCTGCAGAATTTCAAAAAGGCGCAGGAAGTGGTGGAGTCGCTCGAAGCGATGGGTGTCGATGTGCAAGATCTGAAACTCTATATCGAGTTGAAACTGATCGCCTCGGATCTTTCGATGCACCATGACGAAAAGATCGAGAAGATGATCGATTTCTATCTGAAGCACAGAAAATACGAGCGCATCGTGTTCGAGTATCTTCTCAAAAACGAGCCGCATCGGGCGTGGGAGATGGTGCAGGAGGCCAATATCGACCGGCTGGTGGATATCTTCTGGTTTCTGCCCACCTCTTTCATGGATTACGACCGAATCAAGGAGAGTCCGAAACTACGTGCCATATTCGGAGCGCGGGGGGATATCGAGCCGGCAGGGCCGACGGGGTGGTTTGTCATCGACATGATGAACCATCTGAGGCGAACCGGTTTCAACGAGACGACGCTGCAGTTTGCCTATTTGTGCAACAATTGCAAACAGCAGTTTCCGGTGCCTTTCGACAGGTGCCCCAAGTGCCTGGCACTCGACAGTGTCGTCGTGGAGACGGAAATAACAAAGGCGACGCATGAAACAGGTTACAATCTTCTCTGACGGCTCGAGCCTGGGCAATCCGGGACCCGGCGGCTGGTGTACGATTCTGCGTTTTGGGAAGCATGAAAAGGAGTTGGTGGGCGGCGAAGCGATGACAACCAACAACCGGATGGAACTGATGGCGGTCATCGAGGGCCTCAAGGCTCTGAAAGAACCCTGTGAGGTGACAATCTACAGCGACTCGAACTATGTGGTCAAGGCGATCAACGAATGGCTGCCTGCATGGATTGCCCGGGATTTCAAGAAGGTCAAAAATCCCGATCTTTGGAGAGAGTATCTCCGGGTCGCGGCCCCTCACAGAATCAAGGCGGTGTGGGTGCGGGGCCATTCGGGCCATCCGGAAAATGAACGATGCGACGAGCTGGCCCGCAAAACCGCCGAACGATACAAAAACGGCACATGAAGGAAAAAGAGATGGATGAACTGAAACCATTGGAAGAAAAGCTGAAATACAGGTTCAAGGATCGGCAGCGGCTGATTGAAGCGTTGACCCACAAAAGTTTCAAAAAGCCCTACAACAACGAACGGCTGGAGTTCCTGGGGGACGCGGTGCTCGATTTGGTGGTCGGAGAGTATCTTTATGAGCGTTTCCCCAAAGCGAAAGAGGGCGAATTGAGCAAGATGCGGGCATCATTGGTGAACGAAGCCGGTTTCAAAAGACTTGCGGATGCCCTGAATCTGGGAGAATATATCTACATATCCGCTGCGGAAGAGAACAACAAAGGACGGGAAAAACCCTCGCTGCTATCCAACGCTTTCGAAGCGCTGATGGGGGCGATCTATCTCGAATCGGGTCTCGATGAGGTGCGACGTATCACGATCGGCCTGATCGAGGCGTGCTATCCGAAGATCGATTTGAGTTCACTTTTCAAGGATTACAAAACCACGCTGCAGGAGCTGACGCAGGCACGGTACGGCGTGATCCCCGAATATATACTCAAAGACTCCACAGGTCCGGACCACAACAAGGAGTTTGAGGTGGAAGTGCGGGTCAACGACCGTCTTCTGGCCACGGCCAAAGGCAAAAGCAAGAAAGCGGCGCAGCAGGAGGCCGCCCACGCCGCGCTGAAACTGCTGGCCAAAGAGGAGGGGCAGAGTGAGTAACACATTTGGAAAACGTTTCTGCATGACCACCTTCGGTGAATCCCACGGCAAAGCGATCGGATGCGTTCTTGACGGTGTTCCGGCAGGTCTGGAGATCGACGTCGACTTCATCCAGAACGAACTTGACCGGCGCCGTCCCGGCAGAAACATCTATGCAACCGCCCGCAAAGAGGCCGACACTGTCGAGATACTCAGCGGAATTTTCGAAGGGAAAAGCACGGGTACGCCGATCGCGATGGTGATCTACAATACCAACCAAAAATCGAAGGATTATGGCAACATCAAAGATCTTTTCCGTCCGGGGCATGCCGATTTTACCTACTGGCAGAAGTACGGCATACGGGATTATCGCGGCGGCGGCCGGAGCAGCGCGAGGGAGACGGCGGCGCGGGTCGCTGCGGGCGCCGTGGCGAAACTCATGCTGGCGAAACTCGGCATCAGGGTAGAGAGCGGCATTTTCAAAATCGGCGGGGTGGAAGCATCGCATTACGATTTTGACTTTGCGAAGCGAAGTGAAGTTTTCGCTCTCGATCCCGGGGTGGAGGAGGCCCAGAAGCAGGCCGTTTTGAAGGCGAAGGCCTCTCACGACAGTATCGGAGGTGCGGCCCTCGTTCGTGCTTCGGGCATTCCGGCGGGGCTGGGCGAGCCGATCTATTACAAGCTCGATGCGATATTGGCGGAAGCGATGATGGGTATCAACGCCGTCAAAGGGGTCGAGATAGGTGAAGGGGTCCGCAGCGCCGAAATGCTTGGAAGCGAAAACAATGACGAGATGACGAAAGAGGGGTTCAAAAGCCACCACGCGGGGGGAACGCTGGGAGGCATCAGCAGCGGGGATGTGCTGGATGTGAAAGTCTATTTCAAGCCCACCCCCTCCATCTTCAGACCGATGCGGACACTCGATGTTCACGGTAAGGAGGTGACGTGTGAGCTCAAGGGGCGCCACGATCCTTGTGTGGCCATCCGCGGCAGTGTCGTCGCCGAAGCGATGGCGGCCCTGGTTCTGGCCGATATGATACTTTTGAACATGGGGTGCAAGATGGACGATGTGGTCCGATACTATGAAAAGTAAACCGATGAGACGAAAAGCAGGATACAAAGGTTGGCTGATCGCTCTGCTTTGGCTGATGCCGATGGTCTTGGCGGCGGAAATCCGTGTGGCTGTCAGTATCGTTCCCCAGAAGTATTTCGTCGAAAAAATCGCCGGCGGCCTGGCCGACGTGACGGTCATGGTGGCCCCGGGAGCGAGCCCCGCGACGTACGAGCCCAAGCCCTCCCAGATGAAGAAGATTGCCCGTACAGAGATCTATTTTGCCATTGGTGTTCCATTTGAAAAGGCGTGGCTTCCCCGTTTCAAGGCGCAGAACCCGAAGATGGAAGTGGTGGACACCACTCGGGGGATTGAAAAAGTTCCCATGGTTTCCCATCATCATGCGCACGGAAAGCAAGAAGCGGAAAGCGGGAAACAGAAAAGTCTTGATCCGCACGTCTGGCTTGCGCCGCCATTGGTGAAGATCCAGGCGCGCAATATCGCCGCAGCACTCGAAAAAAAAGATCCCCGGCATCGCGATATCTACAAAAAAAATCTGGACGCATTCGAAGCCGAGATCGACATCCTCGATAGGAGGCTGAAAAAGCGTCTGGCTCCCTGCAAGGGCAGCGCGATGATGGTTTTCCATCCGTCATGGGGCTACTTCGCGAGGACATACGGACTTAAACAGATACCCATTGAAATCGAAGGCAAAGAGCCCCGGTCGAAGGAGCTGGTCCATCTGATCCATGAGGCGAAAGAGGAGGGGGTCCGGGCACTATTCGTACAGCCGCAGTTTTCCAAACGGACAGCAAGAGTCATTGCCGAATCGATTGGAGCGAAGCTTGTCGAAGCCGATCCGCTCGCCTACGCTTGGGCGGACAATCTGCTCAAGGTCGCGCAAAAAGTGTGTAAAGTGTCCAAATGAGTGACGTTGCCGTCGATGTACGCAAGGTCACGTTCGCGTACGATGGCCAGCCCGTTGTGGTGGATGTCTCCTTCCGGGTTGAAAAAGGGGATTTTCTCGCAATCATCGGACCCAATGGCGGTGGAAAGAGCACATTGCTGAAGCTGATGATGGGAATATTGAAACCCCAGAAGGGGGAGATTCTTCTCTTTGGAAAACATCCCGATGAAAAGAACGTTGTTGTCGGCTACGTTCCCCAGGAGACCGGTCACAATCTCGATTTTCCCGTCACGGTTCTGGATGTCGTGCTGATGGGACTTCTGCACAAAAGAAACCGGCTGCGGCGATACGATTCTACGTTGATCAAAAAGGCGGAAGAAGCATTGAAAAAAGTGCGTATGAGCGCTTTTTCCGATCGGAGAATCGCCGAACTTTCCGGGGGACAGCGGCAGCGGGTTCTCATCGCCAGAGCGCTCTGCAGCGACCCGGATATTCTGATGCTCGACGAACCGACCGCCAGCATCGATTTCAGTGGGCAGCGGGAGATATTCGAACTGCTCGAACAACTGAACCGGTCGATGACGGTCGTTGTTGTAAGCCACGATATGAGTATGGTGATGGGTTATGCAAAGCATGCTCTTTATGTCAGCAAAAGCGCGCTAATGCATACGATCGACGCGCATACCCGCTATCAGATCAAACATCAGTTGCAGGGGCACGAAGGGCACTACTGTGGGGCGGAATTTTGGCAGGATATGGGGAAAAAGATCGAATGTACCAAGGAGTGCAAAGATGCTTGAAGCGCTTCAGATGCCTTTTTTCCAGCATGCGTTGATCGCCGGGGTGCTGATTGCCGTTGCCATAGGGCTCATCGGTCCCTTGACGATGGCGAACAAAATGACCTTCATGAGCGGCGGTATCGCCCATGCCACCTATGGCGGGGTGGGCGCCGCACTCTTTTTCGGCATTTCCATTCTTGCCGGCGCATTGATCGCAGCACTCCTCGCGGCAGCGGTTGTCTCTTTCGTCGCATTCCGCTATCGCCATCGGGCTGATACGGCGATCGGCATCGTCTGGGCGGTAGGTATGGCTATCGGCGTGATTTTGGCCGATATGACCCCCGGGTACAATGTCGACCTGATGAGTTTTCTTTTTGGATCCATTCTTGCGGTGAGTGCTGACGATATCCGATTGATGGCTCTTTTCGATCTTGCGGCACTTGGTATTGTCTGGTATTTTTACTACGATTTTATGGCACTCAGTTTCGATCCTGTCTTTGCGAAACTTCAGGGGGTTAAAACGGCATTTTTGCATCTGCTGCTGTTGGGGCTTGTGGCGATAACGGTAGTCCTGGCGATGAGGCTTGTGGGGCTGATTATGCTGATTGCACTGCTGACGATGCCGAGTTTTTCGGCGGAGCGGTATGTCAAATCGTTGGGGCAGATGGTTATTTTTTCCATTATTTTGTCGATTATCTATATCGTAGCGGGACTTTTTTTCGCCTATTGGTACGATCTTTCGGCCGGTCCCGCCATCGTTGTCGTCGCCGTTTTTGGTACAATTTCGTTATTTTCGATAAAAATAGTAAAAGGTTGAAAATGATTAAACGATGTCTTTTCCCCGCTGCCGGGTACGGTACGCGTTTTCTCCCGGCCACCAAAGCGATGCCCAAAGAGATGCTTCCTGTCATGGCCAAGCCACTTATACAGTATGGTGTCGAAGAGGCAGTCGAGGCCGGAATGAATATCATGGCCATTATCACAGGCCGGGGCAAACGGGCCATCGAGGATCATTTCGATGTCAGTTTTGAACTCGAACATCAAATATATGGCACCCCAAAAGAGTATCTTCTTCAGGAAATACGGGCTCTTATCAACCAATGTACCTTTACGTATACCCGACAGATAGAGATGAAGGGCCTGGGTGATGCGATCTACAAGGGACGTGTTCTCATCGGTGACGAACCTTTTGCCGTTCTGCTCGCCGATGACCTTTGTACCAATGAAGATGGAGACGGGATTCTTTCCCAAATGGTCAGGGTTTTCAACAAATACCGCTGCTCCATTGTCGCCGTCCAGGAGGTCCCGATGGATCAGGTACACAAATACGGAGTCGTTGCGGGAAAAGAGATTGATGAGGGACTTTATATGATCGACAATATGGTTGAAAAACCGAAAGCGGACGAGGCGCCTTCCAACCTTGCCATCATCGGACGCTACATCCTCACCCCCGACATTTTCGAACTGATCGAACAGACCGAGCCGGGCAAAGGGGGAGAGATCCAGATCACCGACGCACTGATGGCGCAGGCCAAAAAAGGTATGGTCATCGCCTATAAATTCAAAGGGAAACGGTTCGATTGCGGTTCCATCGACGGATTCGTGGAAGCGACCAACTACTTTTACGAACAGAGCAAAAAACAGAATACGAAAAAAACGGAAAAAAAGAGCCAATGAAGCTGGTATTTCTGGATGCCGTGACACTGGGCAACGATATCGATATGGATATTTTCGACCAATTCGGCGATGTAGTCGTGCACCAGATGACAAGGAAGGAAGAGACGATAGAGCGCTGCAGGGAAGCCGATATCGTCATTACCAACAAGGTGATTGTCGACAAAGAGGTGATGGATACCTGCGAAAACCTGAAGCTCATATGCGTAGCCGCGACGGGAATGAACAATGTGGACCTCGCCTACGCGAAAGAGAGAGGAATCGAAGTAAGGAACGTGTCGGGATACTCGACCGACAGCGTAGTGCAGCATACTTTCGCAATGCTCTTTTATCTAATGGAGAAGCTTCCCTTTTACGACCGTTATGTCAAAAGCAGGGGCTGGACAAAATCGGGCATTTTCACCTCCATCGACCGCCCGTTCCATGAGTTGCGTGGCAAACAGTGGGGCATCATCGGGCTTGGGACGATCGGAAGAGAGGTGGCCAAGGTGGCCGAAACGTTTGGCGCTACGGTTGTCTACTACTCCACAAGCGGAAAGAATCATGACCCCCTCTACCCCAGAATGGAGCTTGACACCCTGCTTAGCACATCCCATATCGTCTCCATTCATGCACCCCTTAACGAAAAAACGGAAAATCTGCTCGATTTTGTCCGTCTTGAGAAAATTCCTGCCGGCTCCATCCTTCTGAATCTGGGTCGGGGCGGTATCATTAACGAGGGAGATCTCGTTCGTGCAATCGATGACAAAGAGATCTATGTGGGACTGGATGTGACCGAGAGGGAGCCGCTGCCGGAAGACTCTCCGCTTTTCGATGTCGCCCACCCGGAGAGGCTTTTGATAACACCCCATATCGCCTGGACCAGCATCGAAGCCAGAGAGAGGCTCGTGGCGGGCATCATTCACAATATCGAGGTATTTTTGAAAAAACACACCATATGATCGGATGTTCTATTCCTTCTCCCCGGTTCCCCGCAGCGGAGCGAAATTTTCCTGCTCCAGTGCATAGAGTTCGTATCGTATCGTTTTGAAATCTTCCGCTTTGCTCGGGTCAATCAGCTTGAAACTCTCTTCCAAAACTCGCGCTGCTTCCTGTGCCCGTTTGTAGTTGGCCAGCAGCAGACTCGTTTCATCTTCACGTTTCAATTCGCTCGCGACACTCTCTTTGAGCACGTCGTTTTGAATGTCCCGATACGGAAGGAGATCGAGATAGTTCTCTACAGTCGCCAGATGACGCAGACGTTTCAGTTGCGAAGCGATGGCTTGATTGTCGTACAGGTAGCGGTTGATATCTTCGATGACGCGAATCCCCTCCTTCAGACGGTTGAGATTCGCATCGACGAGCCGAAAGAGCTTCGGCCCGCTTTCATTATTATTCGTCACTTCCGAAGATTCCAAGAATCTGAAGCAAGGAGATGAAGAGGTTCAGCACGTCCAGGTAGATGGCGATAGCCGCTTCTACAGGTGTCGCGAAGGCGCCGCGAATGATCATTTGCGTATCGTAGATGATCATGAATGAAAAGAGCAGGGCGCCGGCACTGGCGATAACCACCTGCAGCATCGGGCTGCCAAGGAAAAGATTGATCAGTGATCCGACCACCAGAATGACCAGTGCAATGAGCAGTGGTTTGCCCCAGCTGCTGAAATCCCGGGTCGACTGCATCGCATAGAGACTGAGTCCTCCGGAAATCAACGCTGTCAAAAAGAATGCCTGAGCGACGACCCCCATGCCGACCGCGGCAAGCAGGGGCACCAGGGTGATGCCCGTCAGGAATGTGAATCCAAAGAGCATAACCATGTTCAGACCGGGTTTTTTGCGAGTCAAATAGAGGCCAAAGAGCATGGCAAACTCAAGAATGACCAAGCCGATATACCACTGGGCAATCGACGCAGCCATTCCCATGCCAAGATAGGCACCGGCTGCACCGGCGAGACAGGATGCGGCGAAAAGCTGATAGGTCTTTTTGATAAAGTCTGCCAGTTCCGCTTCGCTGCGAACCCCCGGCTCTTCATACGCAAATTGTTGTGCACGCTCCTCCTGGCGTTGTGCCGCCTGGTTGTGAATGTAATCACGATTGTAGAGTGACACATGAACTCCTTTTTAGATTATTTTAAGATAAAGATGAGCGATTATAGCCTATGTCATCTACAAAATCAAGTTCATTGTATACATTATATTAAAGTTATAAATTTTTTTAAAACATAGGAAAAATCTGAAAAAAATTACCATCTTACAGCGACTTTTTCCCCAGATCACTTGACAAGGGGGGAGCTACCTGCTATAATTCCCGTCCGCAAACAGAGGAAGCCGACGGGTCGAGTGATCTCAGAGGCGAGTTTGCAGGAGTCGGAAAGACGACGAGATCTTTGACAACCGAGTAAGAGATAAGTAACAACCTTTGAGTGATTATTTTTGGCCGTTTTTTAGTAAAAACGGTCAGTTAGTCGACAGGGACTGACACTTCATATATTATGGAGAGTTTGATCCTGGCTCAGAGTGAACGCTGGCGGCGTGCTTAACACATGCAAGTCGAACGAGAACGGTCCGATGAACCTTCGGGGGATTCGGATGTCAGCTAAGTGGCGCACGGGTGAGTAATGTATAGGTAACATGCCCCTTAGAGAGGGATAACGGCTGGAAACGGCCGCTAATACCTCATATTCCTGTATGACACAAGTTGTATAGGGAAACGGTGTATTCCGCTAAGGGATTGGCCTGTATCGTATCAGCTAGTTGGTAGGGTAACGGCCTACCAAGGCGATGACGCGTAGCTGGTCTGAGAGGATGATCAGCCACACTGGAACTGAGACACGGTCCAGACTCCTACGGGAGGCAGCAGTGGGGAATATTGCACAATGGGGGAAACCCTGATGCAGCAACGCCGCGTGGAGGATGACGCTCTTCGGAGTGTAAACTCCTTTTCTGTCGGAAGATGATGACGGTATGACAGGAATAAGCACCGGCTAACTCCGTGCCAGCAGCCGCGGTAATACGGAGGGTGCAAGCGTTACTCGGAATCACTGGGCGTAAAGGACGCGTAGGCGGCCGGATAAGTCAGATGTGAAAGCCCACGGCTCAACCGTGGAACTGCATTTGAAACTGTTTGGCTAGAGTCTGGGAGAGGCCGATGGAATTGGTGGTGTAGGGGTAAAATCCGTAGAGATCACCAGGAATACCGATGGCGAAGGCGATCGGCTGGAACAGTACTGACGCTGAGGCGTGAAAGCGTGGGGAGCAAACAGGATTAGATACCCTGGTAGTCCACGCCCTAAACGATGGATGCTAGTCGTTGTGATGCTTGTCATTGCAGTGATGCAGCTAACGCAATAAGCATCCCGCCTGGGGAGTACGGTCGCAAGATTAAAACTCAAAGGAATAGACGGGGACCCGCACAAGCGGTGGAGCATGTGGTTTAATTCGAAGATACGCGAAGAACCTTACCTGGGCTTGACATCCCACGAACCGGCCAGAGATGGCTGGGTGCTACTTCGGTAGAGCGTGGTGACAGGTGCTGCACGGCTGTCGTCAGCTCGTGTCGTGAGATGTTGGGTTAAGTCCCGCAACGAGCGCAACCCTCGTCCTTAGTTGCCAGCACTTCGGGTGGGCACTCTAAGGAGACTGCCTGGGTAACCAGGAGGAAGGTGAGGACGACGTCAAGTCATCATGGCCCTTATGTCCAGGGCGACACACGTGCTACAATGGCGTGTACAATGAGAGGCGATACCGCGAGGTGGAGCAAATCTATAAAACACGTCCCAGTTCGGATTGCAGTCTGCAACTCGACTGCATGAAGTTGGAATCGCTAGTAATCGTGAATCAGCCATGTCACGGTGAATACGTTCCCGGGTCTTGTACTCACCGCCCGTCACACCATGGGAGTTGATTTCACCCGAAGCGGGGAAGCTAAACTGGCTACCTGCCACGGTGGGATCAGCGACTGGGGTGAAGTCGTAACAAGGTAACCGTAGGAGAACCTGCGGTTGGATCACCTCCTTTCTAGAGAAAAAAGGTCAGAGATTCGTTTCTTTGACTGAAAAAGCTCGAAGGTTGTGACGCGTCTTTTGCTCGGTTGTCAGAGATCTCGGAGTTCTTTGAAAACTAAAAGTGAAAAGTTAAAAACTAAAAGTTCAGGTGAGCTGCTTTGCAGACAACCATTTAGTTTTTAGTTGTTGGTTTTTCACTGAATCAAGGGGCGTATAGCTCAGCCGGTTAGAGTGCACCCCTGATAAGGGTGAGGTCCCAGGTTCAAGTCCTGGTACGCCCACCACTTTTGGCCAGATTGCACAAAGCTAAAAGCTCACGTACATCAAGTACGCTACGCTGTAACCTTTGCACAATCTGACCAAAAGCGTTATGAAGAGACTTGTCTGGGGAATTAGCTCAGCTGGGAGAGCGCCTGCTTTGCACGCAGGAGGTCAGCGGTTCGATCCCGCTATTCTCCACCATAAGTGAGTGGGAAGTTTAATTGAAGCTCTTGAGTGAGAGAGTTTCAATTAGGCTTTGCCTAAGCGTTGTTTAACATGATATTGTTCAGTAGTCTGCGTAACAATTTTGCGACAGTCTTGTTGGCAATGTTCAACAAGGCGGTAGCGCGCCATAAAGAAAAAGGTAAGTTACTCAGAGCAGACGGTGGATGCCTAGGCTGATGGAGGCGATGAAGGACGTACTAGGCTGCGATAAGCCACGGGGAGCCGCCAAGAGGCGTTGATCCGTGGATTTCCGAATGGGGCAACCCGGCACAGAGTGATCTGTGTCACCTCCTTGTGAGGGGCGAACCCGGGGAAGTGAAACATCTCAGTACCCGGAGGAAAAGAAATCAACCGAGATTCCGAAAGTAGCGGCGAGCGAAATCGGATCAGCCTGGCGAGTGATAGCT